>NZ_JBTHHU010000007.1:0-307990 GCF_059089585.1 Streptomyces sp. SX-6
CAGGTGTGGAAGACCGGTAACGGTTGGAGCTGACTGGTACTAATAGGCCGAGGGCTTGTCCTCAGTTGCTCGCGTCCACTGTGTTTGTTCTGAAGTAACGAACTCGCCTATTGCTGGCTGGAGTTCAGCTTTATAGTGTTTCGGTGGTCATTGCGTTAGGGAAACGCCCGGTTACATTCCGAACCCGGAAGCTAAGCCTTTCAGCGCCGATGGTACTGCATGGGGGACCGTGTGGGAGAGTAGGACGCCGCCGAACAATTATTCAGTAAGCCCTGGTAGGAATTTCGATTCCTGCCAGGGCTTACTTGCGTTTTGAGACCCCTCTGTGCACGTCGGCGGAAGGTACGGGTATGGTCAGGGGGCATCGACAGACACATCCCCACAGGAGGCCCCCGGGTGGAGGTCCAGGAGACGCGCGTCCAGACCGACCGCGTCCTCACCATCCCGAACATCCTCAGCATGGCACGCCTCGCCGGTGTGCCCCTCTTCCTGTGGCTCATTCTCTGGCCCAAGTTCGGTGGGCCGAACTGCGATCTCTGGGCGCTGCTGGTGCTTGCCCTGAGCGGAGTGAGCGACTACCTCGACGGAAAGCTCGCCCGGCGCTGGAATCAGATCAGCAGCCTGGGTCGACTGCTCGATCCGGCCGCCGACCGTCTCTACATTCTGTCCACGCTCGTCGGTCTCACCTGGCGGGAGATCCTTCCGCTCTGGCTGACCGCGGCGCTTCTGGCACGCGAAGCGATGCTGCTGGTCATGGTGTGGATTCTGAGACGGCATGGCTATCCGCCGCCGCAGGTGAACTTCCTCGGGAAGGCCGCGACTTTCAACTTGATGTATGCGTTCCCGCTGCTGCTTCTCAGTGACAGGGGAGACTGGCTGCATACACCGGCCGCAATTTTCGGATGGGCGTTCGCCGGATGGGGTACAACGCTCTATTGGTGGGCAGGGATCCTCTACGTGGTGCAGGTCCGCCGACTGGTCAAGGCGGATGCCACGGCCGACTGATCTCGCCTGGTCCTCGGGCTTTGGCGGCGGTGATGTCGGTCTGACCGTCGTCTCTCAAGGAGGACGCTTCCACATGAAGGCCGTCGTGATGGCCGGTGGCGAAGGCACTCGTCTTCGCCCCATGACCGCGAGTATGCCCAAGCCGCTTCTGCCGGTGGCCAACCGCCCGATCATGGAGCATGTGCTCCGTCTGCTCAAACGGCACGGGCTGCACGAGACCGTTGTGACCGTTCAGTTCCTCGCCTCCCTGGTGAAGAACTACTTCGGTGACGGCGAAGAACTCGGCATGGAGCTCACCTATGCCAACGAGGAAAAGCCACTCGGCACGGCGGGCAGTGTCAAGAACGCGGAGGAAGCACTCCGGGACGACACCTTCCTGGTCATCTCCGGCGATGCCCTCACCGATTTCGATCTGACAGACCTGATCAGATTCCATAGGGAAAAGGGCGCGCTCGTCACCGTCTGCCTGACCCGGGTTCCCAACCCGCTGGAATTCGGCATCACCATCGTCGACGAGGCCGGCCGGGTCGAGCGCTTCCTCGAGAAGCCCACCTGGGGCCAGGTCTTCTCCGACACGGTGAACACGGGCATCTATGTCATGGAGCCCGAGGTCTTCGACTACGTGGCGCCCGACGTACCCGTCGACTGGTCGGGAGACGTCTTCCCGCAGCTGATGAAGGAAGGCAAACCGATCTTCGGCTATATCGCCGAGGGCTACTGGGAGGACGTCGGCACCCACGAGAGCTACGTCAAGGCCCAGGCCGACGTCCTCGAGCGGAAGGTCGATGTCGAGATCGACGGCTTCGAGATCTCGCCCGGCGTCTGGGTCGCCGAGGGCGCGGAAGTGCATCCCGACGCCGTCCTCCGCGGTCCGCTCTACGTGGGCGACTACGCGAAGGTCGAAGCCAATGCCGAGCTTCGCGAACACACCGTCGTCGGCTCCAACGTCGTCGTCAAGAGCGGCGCCTTCCTCCACAAGGCCGTCGTCCATGACAACGTCTACGTCGGCCAGCAGAGCAATCTGCGCGGGTGCGTCATCGGCAAGAACACCGACATCATGCGCGCCGCCCGGATCGAGGACGGAGCCGTCATCGGCGACGAGTGCCTCGTCGGTGAGGAATCGATTATCCAGGGCAACGTCCGGGTCTACCCGTTCAAGACCATCGAGGCGGGCGCGTTCGTCAACACCTCGGTCATCTGGGAGTCGAGAGGCCAGGCCCATCTCTTCGGAGCGCGGGGAGTGTCCGGCATTCTCAATGTGGAGATCACCCCCGAGCTCGCGGTGCGGCTCGCCGGCGCGTACGCCACGACGCTCAAGAAGGGGGCGACGGTCACCACCGCACGCGACCACTCCCGCGGTGCGCGGGCCCTCAAGCGTGCGGTCATCTCCGCGCTCCAGGCCAGCGCGATCGAGGTGCGCGACCTCGAGAACGTCCCGTTGCCCGTGGCCAGACAGCAGACCGCCCGGGGCAGTGCGGGCGGCATCATGATCCGTACGACACCGGGCGTACCCGACTCGGTGGACATCATGTTCTTCGACGAGCGCGGCGCCGACCTCTCCCAGGCGGGGCAGCGCAAGCTCGACCGCGTCTACGCCCGCCAGGAATACCGGCGCGCGTTCCCCGGCGAGATCGGCGACCTGTCCTTCCCGTCCAGCGTCTACGACTCCTACACCGGAGCCCTCCTGCGGTCCGTGGACACCAGCGGTGTCGCCGAGGCCGGGCTCAAGGTCGTCGTCGATGCGTCGAACGGAAGCGCGGGCCTCGTCCTGCCCAGCCTCCTCGGCCGGCTCGGCGTGGACGCCCTGACCATCAACTCCGGGCTCGACGAGGCACGTCCGACCGAGACCGCCGACACCCGCCGGTCCGGGCTGGTGCGGCTCGGTGAGATCGTCGCGTCGGCGCGGGCCGCGTTCGGGGTGCGGTTCGACCCTGTGGGGGAGCGCATCTCGCTGGTGGACGAGCGGGGGCGCATCGTCGAGGACGACCGGGCCCTGCTCGTCCTCCTGGACCTGGTCGCCGCCGAGCGGCGCAGCGGGCGGGTGGCGCTGCCGGTGACCACGACACGGATCGCCGAGCAGGTCGCCGCGTATCACGGCACCCAGGTGGACTGGACCACGACGTCGCCCGACGACCTGACCCGGGTCGGCCGTGCGGATTCGACCATCTTCGGCGGGGACGGCCGGGGCGGCTTCATCGTCCCCGAGTCCAGCAGCGTCTTCGACGGCACGGCGGCCTTCGTACGGCTGATCGGCCTCGTGGCCCGTACGCAGCTCACGCTCAGTCAGATCGACGCGCGCATTCCCCGGGCGCATGTCCTGCGCCGGGACCTGGCGACGCCGTGGGCCGTCAAGGGGCTGGTCATGCGTCAGGTCGTCGAGGCCGCCGGGGACCGGTCGGTCGACACGACCGACGGTGTACGGGTGGTCGAGACCGACGGGCGGTGGGTGATGGTGCTGCCCGACCCGGCGGAAGCGGTGACGCACCTGTGGGCGGAAGGCCCTGACGACGCGTCCGCCCAGGCGCTGCTGGACGAGTGGACGGCAGTGGTGGACGGCGCGGGCCGCTGAATCATCCTGCTCGCGTCCCGGTGGGCGTCGTCTCCCCGGTTCCGGATCCGGCACGCCGGTGGGGCCATTGGGAGACGACACCACCGACGTGCGACGATGTGCGGCATGCCGCAGCAGCCCCCCGTTCGGAGGACCTCAGCTCAGCCTCAGCGTCCCGACGCGTCCATGTCGCTGCTGACCAATGTGATGGACCACAGTCTCGACGACGGCTATGCCGAAGCGGCGGCCAGACGCGCGGCGGGTGTCGGCGGCCTCCCGGGCAAGCTGCGGGCCAAGTTGGGGCTTGCGGCGGCGCTGTTGCTCGCCGCCGCGGTGGTGACCATCGGAGCGGCGCAGGCGCGGATATCGGCGCCGACGCTGGCCAAGGAGCGCGAGCAGCTCATCAACCGCATCGAAGCCGAGACCTCGGCGGCGGACTCGCTGCAGAAGAACGTCGACGCGCTGCGTACTTCGGTCAACACCACACAGCGTGAGGCACTGCAGAAGCACGGCGGCGACAAGGCGGAGCTGGTGTCCCTGCTCGCAGGCGCGACCCCCGTTCACGGACCCGGCCTCAAGGTGGTCGTGGACGACGCCAAGCAGGCCAAGACGAGTGGCGGAGGGCCGCGGGAGAGCAGCGGCTTCTCGGACACGGGGCGCGTGCGCGACCGCGACATGCAGCGCATCGTCAACGGGCTGTGGCAGGCCGGTGCGGAAGCGATCGCCATCAACGACCAGCGCCTGACGGCACTGTCGGCGATCCGGGCCGCGGGCGACGCCATACTGGTCGACAACAGGCCGCTGGTGCCGCCGTACACGGTGCTGGCGATCGGCAACGGCCAGCGGATGAACACCTCGTTCCAGGACAGCGTGGACGGCCAGTATCTGCATGTGCTGCAGCAGAACTACGGGGTCAGGGCGAGCATTTCCGTCGAGGGGAACATGAAGCTCCCGGCCGCGCCGAGCCTGATCGTGCGTACCGCACAGCCGCTAGAGACAGGGAAGGGCACATCGTGATCGCCGTACTGGGCCTCATCGTCGGAGTCGTGGTCGGACTCGTGGTCCGTCCCGTGGTGCCGACGGCGGTCGAGCCCTACCTGCCCATTGCCGTCGTGGCCGCACTCGACGCGGTGTTCGGCGGTCTGCGGGCGATGCTGGACGGAATCTTCGACGACAAGGTCTTCGTGGTCTCCTTCCTGTCCAACGTCGTCGTCGCGGCGCTGATCGTCTTCCTGGGCGACAAGCTGGGTGTCGGGGCGCAGTTGTCCACCGGCGTCGTGGTCGTCCTCGGCATCCGCATCTTCTCCAACGCCGCCGCCATCCGGCGGCACGTCTTCCGGGCGTGAGGCCGATGAGCACCGACGACACACCCGGCAAGCCCGGCGGCCAGGGACCGGGCGGCGAAGAGGAGCGGCCGAAGCCGCCGGAGGACGCCGCAGCCGGCGGCACCCCGGCGGAACCGGAATCCGAGGAGCTGACGGGGCGTCAGAGGCTGGCCAACGGTCTGTGGCCGCCCAGGTTCACGCGGGCCCAGCTCACCGTCGCGCTGCTGCTGTGCGTCCTCGGGCTGGGGCTGGCCATCCAGGTCAGATCGAACAGCGAGAGCAGCGCCTTGCGCGGCGCCCGCCAGGAGGACCTCGTACGGATCCTGGACGAACTGGACAACCGGACCAAGCGGCTCGACGACGAGAAGCGGAAACTGGAGAGCCAGAAGAACGAGCTGCAGAGCAGCACCAACCAGGCCGCCGAAGCCCGTAAGCAGACGGCCCAGAAGGAGCAGCAGCTGGGCGTGCTCGCGGGCACGGTCGCCGCACAGGGGCCCGGTATCGAGCTCACGGTGAGCGACGAGAAGGGCGCGGTCGAGTCCGACATGCTGCTCGACACCATCCAGGAACTGCGTGCCGCGGGCGCGGAGGCGATTCAGGTGAACGGTGTCCGGGTGGTCGCCGGAACGTATTTCTCGGGTGAGAAGGGCAAGGTGACGATCGACGGTCAGAAGCTCTCGCAGCCTTACAAGTTCAAGGTCATCGGCAAGCCGCAGGATCTGGAGCCGGCGCTCAACATTCCCGGTGGAGTGGTGCAGACTCTGCAGAAGGAGCAGGCGGGCGTCAACGTCGTCCGGTCTGAGAAGATCGTTGTCGACGCCTTGCGCCCGGCGAAGCGGCCTGACTACGCTCGGTCGTCATCGCAGTGAGACGGGACGGCGCAGGGGCTCTGCGGGGAGGGCGGCAAGTTGCGGGGGGTCGGCGCACCAAGATGGGGGTGCGTGATGGAAACTGTCTGTTGGCCATGGACGTTGTAAGGATGTCCGGGTCGGACGGTGTGTGCATCGAGGGTTTGTCCTGCCCCACGGGCGGGTCTGTTTCGGTCAAGGGGAATCGCCCGTGAAGTTGTTTGCGAAGTTGTTCGGCAAGAGCGCACGCCAGAGCGGCGGCGGTGCCGCCCGGCATCGGGCCGCGCGTCCGGTGGAGGGCGAGGAGAGCCAGGAGGGCCGCCCGCTGTTCCGGGACCAGCTGGGAGCGCCCGGCGGTGACGTCCAGGGCGGACAGGGCCTGCCTCCTGTTGACCCGGCGGCGACGGGCCGCATAGGTTTCGGGGCACCACCGACCTCGAGCGCGGGTGGAGGGGCTGCCGTGCAGGTGTGTACGAGGTGCGGCCACCGGAATGGCGAGACCAGCCGGTTCTGTTCCCAGTGCGGTGCGCCACTGCGGCCGGGGGCCGTGGCCGAGCGTGCCTCGGAGACCACCTCCACCATCTCGATCTCCGGTCTCGAGGCCTATGACTCGGAGACCACCGGCCAGACGCCGATCCCGGCGCTGTCCCCCGAGGCGCAGGCGGCCGTCGACGCCCTGCCGCAGGGTTCGGCCCTGCTGGTGGTCCGGCGCGGTCCCAACTCCGGCAGCCGCTTCCTGCTGGACGGCGAGGTGACCACGGCGGGCCGTCACCCGCAGAGCGACATCTTCCTCGACGACGTCACCGTTTCGCGTCGTCATGTGGAGTTCCGCCGCAGCCACGACGGCGGCTTCACCGTCACGGATGTCGGCAGCCTCAACGGCACGTACGTCAACCGGGAGCAGATCGACTCGGCCGTGCTGTCCAACGGCGACGAGGTGCAGATCGGCAAGTACCGTCTGGTCTTCTTCGGCAGCCAGCGAGGCATCTGACCCCAGGGGAAAGACTCATGCTCCAGACACCGTCGGGCGGTTCCGGTCCCGGTGCCGCCGCTGCGGAAGGCCGGCTGGTGAGCATCGGCACGGTGCTCAATCTGCTGCGTGAGGAATTCCCCGAGGTCACCATCTCCAAGATCCGTTTCTTGGAGGCGGAGGGCCTGGTCGAGCCCCAGCGCACGCCGTCCGGCTACCGCAAGTTCAGCACGTCGGACGTCGAGCGGCTGGGGCATGTGCTGCGCATGCAGCGCGACCACTATCTCCCTCTGAAGGTCATCCGGGAGCATCTGGACGCCATGGCCCGGGGCGAGCGGGTGCAGCTGCCCGCTCCCGCCCCGGCGCGGGACGCCCTGGAGCTCCCGGAGGGCTCGGACGGGCCCCAGGCCCCCGAGACCGGCCCCACGGCCCCTGCCGCGGCCCGGGCCGGCCGGGAGGAGCTGCTGGCCACCACGGGCGTGACCGAGGGCGAGCTGGCGGAATGGGAGTCGTACGGCCTGCTCGGCGCCTACCCGGACGGCGGATTCGACGCCGACGCCCTGGCGATCGCCAAGCTCGTCGCCGATCTCGGCCGTTTCGGTCTGGAGCCGCGTCATCTGCGTGTCATGAAGGCCGCCGCCGAGCGCGAGGCAGGGCTTGTCGAACAAGTGGTCGCACCCCTGCGCAGGCACCGCAATCCGCAGACCAGGGCGCACGCGGAAGCCACTGTCCGGGAGCTTGCGACGCTGTCCGTACGGCTGCACGCGGCCCTGGTCCAGGCGGCGCTGCGCAACCGAGCGCAGTGAGGCGGCGGCCCGACTACCCAAACCTGCCGGGCACGGCCTAGGGTTGCTGTGTGAACGAGCTCGATGTCGTGGGTGTCCGGGTCGAAATGCCCTCCAACCAGCCGATCGTGCTCCTGCGTGAAGTGGGAGGCGACCGCTACCTCCCCATCTGGATCGGACCGGGGGAGGCGACGGCGATCGCCTTCGCCCAGCAGGGCATGGCCCCTGCCAGGCCGCTGACCCATGACCTTTTCAAGGATGTGCTGGACGCGGTGGGGCAGCAGCTCGCTGAGGTGCGCATCACGGATCTCCGTGAGGGCGTGTTCTACGCGGAGCTCGTCTTCGCCAGCGGGGTGGAGGTCAGCGCGAGGCCATCCGACGCCATAGCGCTGGCACTGCGCACCGGGACGCCGATCTACGGCAGCGACGGTGTGCTGGACGATGCCGGCATCGCCATCCCGGATGAGCAGGAGGACGAGGTCGAGAAGTTCCGCGAGTTCCTCGACCAGATCTCACCGGAAGACTTCGGCACCAACAGCCAGTGAGGTATGCGGCGGCCGCACCAGGTCGTCGGCCCTGTGGGGCATTCGAGTAGCTTTTCCCGTTACCGGGACACGTAAAACCACTCTCTGGGTGATTATCACTCGGCGTGCCGAGTGTGGCGATCGTTGACGCACCCCGAGCGACTGCCTACCGTCGAGAGGGCAGGTCAAGGACGGAGGTCGGCGTGAGAAGCACGGGCGACGGTACAGCGGTCGGCAGTCCGTATCCGCTGCATGGGGGAACGGTCGAACCGGTGACCCGCCCCCATGGCCTGAAAGGCATGGGGGGCGCCCCTGTCCCCGCCGCGGCGGCGGTCACCGCGCCGCGCGGGCGGAACTCCCAGGGGGAGGTCGGCGCAGAAAGCGGAGCAACAGGCTCCGAGGTCATCGGATACAGGGGGCCGACCGCATGCGCGGCGGCCGGTATCACCTATCGGCAGCTGGACTACTGGGCGCGTACGGGGCTCGTCGAGCCCAGTGTGCGGCCCGCGTACGGTTCGGGCAGCCAGCGGCTCTACAGCTTCCGGGACGTGGTCGTCCTCAAGATCGTCAAGCGGCTGCTGGACACGGGCGTGTCCCTGCAGAACATCCGCACCGCCGTGCAGCACCTGAGCTCGTGCGGCATGGCCGATCTGGCGCAGATGACGCTGATGAGCGACGGCGCCACGGTGTACGAGTGCGCGTCGCCCGACGATGTCGTCGGGCTTCTGCAGGGCGGCCAGGGGGTCTTCGGCATCGCGGTCGGCGTGGTGTGGCGGGACGTCGAGAGCGCGCTCGCCCAGCTGCACGGTGAGCGTGTCGACACCGGCGAGACGCTCATCGGGCACAACCCCATGGACGAGCTGGCGCGGCGCCGCAACCGGGCCGGCTGACCGTCGGCCGGGCCGCATTCCGGGCATCTCCAGTCGCGCATACGTGCGATTGTCAGTGGTGTGCGGCAGCATCGATCATGTGAGAGATGCCCCCACCATCCTGCACCTGGACATGGACGCCTTCTACGCTTCGGCGGAGCAGGCGGCCAAGCCCAGCCTGCGCGGGAAACCGGTGGTGGTGGGCGGCATCGGTCCCCGTGGCGTGGTGGCCACGGCGTCGTACGAGGCGCGCGTCTTCGGCGTCCATTCGGCCATGGCGACGGCCCAGGCCCGGCGGCTCTGTCCCAACGCCGCGTATCTGACCCCGAGGTTCTCCCTGTACCGCGGGGTCAGCGAGGTGGTCATGGGGCTGCTGGGCGAGCTGTCGCCGCTGGTGGAGCCGCTGAGCCTCGACGAGGCCTTCGTGGATCTCGAGGCCGGGGGCGTCGAGCCCTCCTTGGCGGCCGTCCGTGCCGTCGGTGAAAAGCTGCGGCGGGACATCCGGGCGGCGACCGGGCTCAGCGGGTCGGTGGGGCTCGCGGGGTCCAAGATGCTGGCGAAGATCGCGTCCGAGCAGGCCAAGCCCGACGGGCTTCTCGTCATCGAGCCCGGCACCGAGAGGGAGCTCCTGGGCCCGATGTCGGTGCGGGTGATCCCGGGCGTCGGTCCGGCGACCGCCGAGACCCTGCGGAAGGCCGGCATCCACACGGTGGCGGAGACGGCCGAGGCGGGTGAGGCGGAGCTGGTCAGGCTGCTCGGCAAGGCGCACGGCGCGGGGCTGCACGCCCTCGCGACCGGCCATGACGACCGCCCGGTCGTGGCCGAGCGCGATGCCAAGTCCGTGTCGGTCGAGGACACCTTCGCCGAGGACCTGACCGACCGGGTCCGGGTGCAGCTCGAGATCGCCCGCCTCGCGGACCGCTGCGTCCAGCGGCTGAGGGCCGCCGGGAGATCGGGGCGCACGGTCGTCATCAAGGTGCGGCGCTACGACTTCTCCACCCTGACCCGCTCGGAGACCCTGCGCGGTCCGACCGACGACCCCGTCGTGGTCCGCGAGGCCGCGGCCCGGCTGATCGAGACGGTCGACACGACGGCGGGAGTGCGGCTGCTGGGGGTCGGGGTCAGCGGTCTCGCCGACTACACCCAGGAGGACCTCTTCGCGCAGGCGGCGGGTGACGCGGCCGAGGCCGGTGCGCAGGAGGCCGCCGAGGCCCCGGTGCGGGAGGAGGCGAGCGCTGTGCCGAGGCCACGGCAGTGGCTGCCGGGGCTGGACGTCCTGCATGCCGAGCACGGGCCGGGGTGGGTGCAGGGGAGCGGGGTCGGCAAGGTCACGGTCCGCTTCGAGGTGCCCTGGTCCGGCCCGGGGCGCGTGCGCACGTTCGCGGTCGACGACCCCGCCCTCGAGCCCGCCGACCCCCTGCCGCTGATACGGCCCACCGGGAGCGGGGCGCAGGAGCCGGCGCCCTGACCGGTGCGCGGTGCGTTCACGAGGGCAGGTCGAGGCGGTAGTGCCGGTAGAGCTGCAGCTCCTGTTCGGGGGAGAGGTGGCGGCCGACGCCGAAATCGGGCGCCTCCTTGATGAGCGCCCGTTCATAGGGGATGCGCAGGGTGTCGTCCACGACCTCGCTAGGCTCCAGCGGCACGAAGGCGTCCCGGCTGAACAGCCCCGTGCGGACGGCGGCCCACTCCGGCTCCCCGGTCGCGTCGTCCAGGTAGACCTCGTCCACCGTGCCGATCTTCGCGCCGTGGCGGTCGTATGCCTTGCGGCCGATCAGGCTCCGGGGGTCGACGTCGGTCTGCATGCTTCCTCCCATGGGGCACCACGAGAACCATTGGGGCACCACGAGAACCACGAAAAGCCACAAAGCGGTAAGCGGCCACTCGGGAGATCCGCCCGTGGAGACCCGCTGGTAGGCTGGCGATTGGCCGCAGAACCCGTGCGGGAGAGTCCTCCTGAGGGCCCTGATGGGCATCGACGGAGGCGCCGAAGGAGCAAATCCTCCCCGGAATCTCTCAGGCACCCGTACCGTACGGGCAAGGTCACTCTGGAAAGCAGGTCGGGCCCCGGCCGGGTACCACGCCGAGCCCCTCCTCACCGACGGTGAAAGCCGGGTGCTCCGCGGCCCGGTGAAGCTCTCAGGTCGAGATGACAGAGGGGGAGGCCGTCGGGGTGCCCATGTCGTGGTGCCCCTCGCAGGTCGCAACGACCAGGAGGCCTCCGCAGATGACCGCCCACCGCATCTCCCTTTCCGACCTGGAGCGCGGAATCCCCTTCGCCGACCGCCACATAGGGCCCGACGACGAGGCCCAGGCCAAGATGCTCGCCCAGGTCGGCTTCGGCTCGCTCGACGAACTCACCGCCGCCGCCGTGCCCGAGGTGATCAAGAGCACCGAGGCCCTCGGCCTGCCCGCCCCCCGTACCGAGGCCGAGGTCCTCGCCGAGCTGCGTGAGCTCGCGGACCGCAACCAGGTGCTCGCCCCGATGATCGGGCTCGGCTACCACGGCACGTTCACCCCGCCGGTGATCCTGCGCAACGTCATGGAGAACCCCGCCTGGTACACGGCCTACACGCCCTACCAGCCGGAGATTTCGCAGGGCCGCCTCGAGGCCCTCCTCAACTTCCAGACCGTCGTCGCCGATCTGACCGGCCTGCCCACCTCCGGGGCCTCCCTGCTCGACGAGGGCACCGCCGCGGCCGAGGCGATGGCGCTCTCCCGCCGCGTCGGCAAGGTGAAGAACGGCGTCTTCCTCGTGGACGCGGACACCCTGCCGCAGACGACCGCCGTCCTGCGCACCCGCGCCGAACCCACCGGAGTCGAGGTCGTCGTCACCGACCTCTCCGGCGGCATCCCCGACGAGATCGCCGAGCGGGGCGTCTTCGGCGTGCTGCTCCAGTACCCCGGTGCCTCCGGTGCCGTGCGCGACCTCGGGCCGGTCGTCGAACGGGCCCATGAACTCGGCGCGATCGTCACCGTCGCCGCCGACCTGCTCGCGCTCACGCTCCTCACCCCGCCCGGCGAGCTGGGTGCCGACATCGCGGTCGGCACCACCCAGCGCTTCGGCGTCCCCATGGGATTCGGCGGCCCGCACGCCGGATACATGGCCGTGCGCGAGCAGTACGCCCGCAGCCTCCCCGGCCGCCTGGTCGGCGTCTCGGTCGACGCGGACGGCAACAAGGCCTACCGCCTCGCGCTGCAGACCCGCGAACAGCACATCCGCCGCGAGAAGGCCACCAGCAACATCTGCACCGCCCAGGTGCTGCTCGCGGTCATGGCCGGCATGTACGCCGTGTACCACGGCCCGGACGGCCTCGCGGCCATCGCCCGCCGTACCCACCGCTACGCCACGCTGCTCGCCGAAGGGCTGCGCGCGGGCGGCGTCGAGGTCGTGCACGGCGCGTACTTCGACACCCTCACCACGCGCGTGCCCGGCCGGGCGGCCGAGGTCGTGGAGGCCGCCCGCGAACGGGGCGTCAACCTGCGCCTGGTGGACGCCGACCGGGTCGGCATCGCGTGCGACGAGACCACGACCCGGGACCAGCTGGCAGCCGTCTGGGCCGCGTTCGGAGTCGAGGCCGACATCGAGGCCCTCGACGCGTCGGCCGCCGACACGCTGCCGGAGAACCTGCTGCGCCAGGGCGACTACCTCACCCACCCGGTCTTCCACAACCACCGCTCCGAGACCGCGATGCTGCGCTACCTGCGTCGGCTCGCCGACCGGGACTACGCGCTGGACCGCGGCATGATCCCGCTCGGTTCCTGCACCATGAAGCTCAACGCCACGACCGAGATGGAACCGGTCACCTGGCCGGAGTTCGCCGCGCTGCACCCCTTCGCCCCGGTCGGGCAGGCCCGCGGCTACCTCACGCTCATCACCGAACTCGAGGAGCGGCTGGCCGAGATCACCGGCTACGACAAGGTGTCGATCCAGCCGAACGCGGGCTCGCAGGGCGAACTCGCCGGGCTGCTGGCCGTACGGGCCTACCACCGCGCCAACGGGGACGAGCAGCGCACGGTCTGCCTCATCCCCTCCTCCGCGCACGGCACCAACGCCGCCAGCGCCGTGATGGCCGGCATGAAGGTCGTCGTGGTGAAGACGGGCGAGGACGGTGAGGTCGACGCCGCCGACCTGCGTGCCAAGATCGAGCAGTACCGCGACGAACTGGCCGTGCTCATGGTCACCTACCCGTCCACGCACGGGGTGTTCGAGGAGCACATCAGCGAGATCTGCGCCCTCGTGCACGACGCGGGCGGCCAGGTGTACGTGGACGGGGCCAACCTCAACGCGCTGGTCGGACTGGCGGAACCGGGCAAGTTCGGCGGCGACGTCTCGCACCTGAACCTGCACAAGACCTTCTGCATCCCGCACGGCGGCGGCGGTCCGGGCGTCGGCCCGGTCGCGGTCCGCGCCCACCTCGCCCCGTACCTGCCCAACCACCCGTTGCAGCCCACCGCGGGCCCGGCCACGGGCGTCGGGCCGGTCTCGGCCGCGCCGTGGGGCTCGGCGGGCATCCTGCCGATCTCCTGGGCGTACGTGCGCCTGATGGGCGGCGAGGGCCTCAAGCGCGCCACCCAGGTCGCGGTGCTCGGCGCCAACTACATCGCCAAGCGCCTCGAGCCGCACTACCCGGTGCTCTACACCGGCCCGGGCGGGCTGGTCGCGCACGAGTGCATCGTCGACCTGCGCCCGCTCACCAAGGCGACCGGGGTGACCGTGGACGATGTCGCCAAGCGCCTGATCGACTACGGCTTCCACGCGCCCACCATGTCGTTCCCGGTGGCCGGCACCCTGATGATCGAGCCCACCGAGAGCGAGGACCTCACCGAGCTGGATCGTTTCTGCGAGGCGATGATCGCCATCCGGGCCGAGATCGACAAGGTCGGCTCCGGGGAGTGGGACAAGGACGACAACCCCCTGCGCAACGCCCCGCACACCGCGGCATCGGTGACCGGGACGTGGGAGCACCCCTACAGCCGTGAGGAGGCCGTCTTCCCGGAGGGCGTCTCCGCGGCCGACAAGTACTGGCCGCCGGTGCGCCGCGTGGACGGTGCCTACGGCGACCGCAACCTCGTCTGCTCCTGCCCCCCGCTGGAGGAGTACGAGGGCTGACACGCCTCGGGGCCGGTCCGGCGATCCCGCCGGGCCGGCCCCTTGTGTTTCCGTACGTCGTGTACCGCGGTGCCGTCAGGCCGCGGTCGCCACGTTCCCGGTGCCGAGCGGACGGTGCGGATCGATGATCCGTCCGTCCGGCAGCAGCTCACCGGTGTCCTCGAAGCAGAGGACGCCGTTGCACAGCAGGCTCCAGCCCTGTTGGGGGAAGTGCGCCACGAGATGGGCGGCTTCCCGGTCGGCGGAGTCGGCTGACGGGCACGCGGGCTGGTGCTGGCACATGGGAGGGTTCTTTCGCTGGGATGTCGGTGATGCTGTCGCTGTGCTGCGGCTCGATGCGGTGGTCATGCCGCCCCCCGTTGCGATTCGGTCGGTCGGTCCCAGTGTTGCCCTACGGGCGTGATTCCGCAGGGATTTCACGTCAGCGGTCTTCCCTGGGAGAGGACGCGTCACCCATGCGGGCGGTTGCTGTCAACACGCCTGACTTTTCGGGGGGTTCGGACCATCGCCACGGACTAGCCCGAGAGGGTGAGGACAGCGTGCGGCGCCCCGCGGCCGATGGTGCCCGCGGGGTGTCGTGTGAACGCCTCAGGCGGACGTCTGGAGCAGCGGCGTGTGGGTGAGCCGGAGCGTGAGGACGGGCAGCAGATCGGCGAACCGGTGCGGGAGATGGGCGGCGAAGCCCGGCGGAGCGGGCGCGAGCGGCACCAGCAGGTCGCCCGGCGCGGGCAGCCCGGACTCGGCGTCGGCCGTGATGTCACCGTGCAGCCAGAGGGTGAGCATGTAGAGGCCGGGGACGGACAGCAGCCGGGGCTGGTAGGGCGATGCCAGCGACTCGGCCTGTCGCAGGGCACGTTCGGTGGAGGCGACGTACGGCCCCTCGAAGAAGTGGGAGAACGCCCAGCCGTCCGGGGTGAGCATGCTCTCGCCCGCCGCCACCGCGCCGCAGTCGGCCCCCTTGATCAGGAACCGCCACCCGGTGAGCCGGGTACGGGGCATCGTGCCCGCGGCGACCTGCTCCAGGACGTGCACGGGAAGCGGGAGTTCGCAGGCGAGCGGCCCCTGGGCGGACTTCAGGGACGGGGTGCGCGTCTCACGGACGGCGGTGGGGGAACCGAGGGCCGCGACGATGCTGCGGAGGGCAGGCGCGGGGGCAGGGAGGACATGCAGCGGCATGATGGGTCGCCTCTCGCTTCGGAGACACGGTGGTGCTGGGCAGGTGACGACGACACTGTCGGCGTGCGGGGTCAGAGGGGGGCCAGGACCGACTGCCGGGGCGCCTACTCTCTGCCTCACCCCGGAGTTTATACGACACGTGTTCACATGGTGTTTCCGCTAGCCGTCGGCCGTATTTCTGGCAAGGGGAAATCAGGGCCCTGAGCCGGGATGATTTCGGTGATTTCGTGCCGAGTGTACGCGCCTGACCTCAGATTCTTTCCCTAAGCGGGTAGGCCGAAACTCATCGGTGTTTATCACCAGCGCAATGCGCCGTGTTCGCGTCGCACCGTCATGCCATCGGAATGTGCCGGAGTGCGCTCGGTCGAGAGCCTAGCGGTTAACCGGCGCGGGCGAGGCGTTTCGATCGTCCCGCCTGGGCATCATCGACCGTGACGAGAGCGGCCTGGCCGCGGGCGACCCGCTTGAGGAGGGACGCTGCCATGGGTGAGAAGGTCGCGGCCGAGGCGTTCGACCTGGCGGACCGGCAGCGCCACCGCGACAAGCTCCGGCAGTGCCTGGAAGGGCTGGCGAGGCTGCTGGAGGAGAAGCGTTTCGACCGGCCCCGCAATCTCGTGGGATTGGAGATCGAACTGAATCTCGCGGGCCGTGACGGTATGCCGAGGATGATGAATGCCGAGGTGCTGGAGCGTATTGCGAGCCATGATTTCCAGACCGAACTCGGGCAGTTCAACCTGGAAGTGAACATCGTGCCGCACCGGCTGTCGGGCCGGGTTCTCGACCAGCTCGCCGAGGAGCTGCGCACCGGCCTCGCCTATGCCGACCGAAAGGCTCGGGAAGTCGGTTCCCGAATAGTGATGATCGGAATACTGCCGACCCTGGCCGAGGAGGACGTCGTCCCCGCGAACTTCTCCGCCGCCGACCGCTATGTGCTGTTGAACGAACAGGTCGTCGCCGCCCGGGGCGAGGACTTCAGCATCGACATCGCCGGCGTGGAACGGCTCACCTGCACTGCGCGCTCCATATGCCCCGAAGCCGCCTGCACCTCCGTCCAGTTGCACCTCCAGGTGACACCGGGCCGGTTCGCGGCCGTGTGGAACGCGGCCCAGGCAGTCGCGGCCGTACAGATCGCGGTGGGCGCCAACTCACCCTTCCTGTTCGGCCGTGAGCTGTGGCGCGAGTCCCGGCCGCCCCTGTTCGTCCAGTCCACCGACACCCGCCCGCCCGAGCTCCAGGCGCAGGGCGTACGGCCGCGCACCTGGTTCGGGGAGCGCTGGATCGATTCCGCGTACGAGCTCTTCGAGGAGAACCTCCGCTACTTCCCGCCGCTGCTGCCCATCTGCGGGGACGAGGACCCCCTGCGGGTGCTGGACGAGGGCGGGGTGCCGCGCCTGGACGAACTCACGCTGCACAACGGGACGGTCTACCGCTGGAACCGCCCCGTGTACGGGATCGCCGACGGCGTCCCCCACCTGAGGGTGGAGAACCGCGTGCTCCCCGCGGGCCCGACGGTCGACGACGTCATCGCCAACGCCGCCTTCTACTACGGGCTGATCAGGGTGCTCGCGGAGGAACCGCGGCCGGTGTGGACGCGGCTGCCGTTCGAGGTCGCCGCGCACAACTTCGACGAGGCCTGCCGGCACGGCATCGACGCCGTCCTGTACTGGCCGAAGGCCGGCCGGGGCGGTACACCCGTGCCGACGCCCGCCGTCCGGCTCGTCCGGGAGGAGCTGCTGCCGCTGGCCGCCGCCGGGCTCGACGCCTGGGGCGTCGAGCCGGCCGACCGCGACCGCTACCTCGGGGTCATCGAGGGCCGCTGCCGCTACCGGGTGAACGGGGCCTCGTGGCAGGCCGCCAGCTATCACCACGCGCTCGACCGCGGGCTGGACCGGCACCACGCCCTCGCCGCGACGACACAGCGCTACAGCGAGCTGATGCGGACCGGGGAGCCGGTGCACACCTGGCCGACCGGTGCCGGGGACTGACACGGCCGCACCCCCTGTCGCACGGGCCCGGGGCCATCGGGCAAGCTGTGACGGACGATTCGGGGAACGCGCCTCTCCTCACGTGTGAGGGCGGGAGGAACGGAGGCAGGTGTGCGGCAGGACGCGTGCGGCGGTACGGACGCCCCGCCCGGTTCCCCGGCGGTGCCCCCGGCCGGCTCCGGGCTCTCGCGCCGGACGCTCGGGTCCGAGGCCCTGCTCGTACTGGCGCTGTCGCTCGGGGCGAGCGCGGTCTCGGCGCTGATCAGCTTCGTCGGTTCGGTCACCCGGCCCGGCGGGCTCAAGGAGCAGGCCGCCCGGCTCAACGCCTCCCACGCGCCCGGCCGGCCGTGGCTCGACCTCGCCTGGCAGCTCTTCGGCATCGCGACCTCGCTCGTCCCCGTCTTCCTCGTGGCCCATCTGCTGCTGCGCGAAGGTGCGGGCCTGCGGTCCATCGGCTTCGACCGCAGGCGGCCGGGGTCCGATCTCGGGCGGGGCGCCGCCGTCGCGGCGGCCATCGGCGGTACCGGCCTGCTGTTCTATCTCGCGGTGCGGGCGGCCGGGTTCAACCTCACCGTGGTGCCGGAGTCGCTGCCGGACGTGTGGTGGAAGATCCCGGTGCTGATCGCCTCCGCCGTGCAGAACGCCGTGCTGGAAGAAGTGGTGGTCGTCGGCTATCTGCTGCGCAGACTCGGCCAGTTGGGCTGGACACCGGTGGGTGCCCTCGCGGCGAGCGCGGTGCTGCGCGGCTCGTACCACCTGTACCAGGGCATCGGCGGGTTCGTCGGCAACATGGTGATGGGCGTGGTCTTCGTCCTGCTGTACCGGCGCTGGGGGCGGGTCGGGCCGCTGGTCGCCGCGCACGCGCTGATCGACACCGTGGCCTTCGTCGGGTACGCGCTGCTCGCGGGCAGGGTGGGCTGGCTGCCGACGGCCTGACCCGCGCCCCGGCGGCTACGCGAGCAGCTCGCCGTCGATGACGGTGACCGCGGAGCCGGTCAGCAGGGTGCGGTCGCCGCGCAGCGTGGTACGGACGAGACCGGTGCGGGCGGACGCCTGAAGGCCCGTCAGCTCGTCGCGGCCCAGCCGGGCGGACCAGAACGGTGCCAGCGCGGTGTGCGCGCTGCCGGTCACGGGGTCCTCGTCGACGCCGACGTTCGGGAAGAAGCAGCGCGAGACGTAGTCGTAGCCGCCCGCAGGGTCCTCGGCGGGGGCGGTGACGATGATGCCGCGCCGTGAGTACCGGCCGAGTGCCCGGATGTCGGGGGACAGGGCCCGTACGGTCCGCTCGCCGTCGAGCTCGACCAGGAGGTCGCCGATGTGGCGGCTCGTGTCGTGGACGCCCAGCGGCCGGGCACCGAGCGCTTCGGCCGCTCCCTCGGGGAGTTCGGCCGCCGTGAGCGACGAGGTCGGGAAGTCCATGGTGATCGCGCCGTCCTCGTGCGCCGTCGTGACGAGGAGGCCGCAGGCGGCCGCGAAGCGCACGGTGCCGGTGGCGGTACCCGTGGTGTGCAGGACGTGGGCCGTGGCCAGCGTGGCGTGCCCGCACATCTCGACCTCCGCGGCGGGGGTGAACCAGCGCAGGGCCCAGTCCGCCTGGCCGCCGGTCGGCAGCCGGCGGGCGAACGCGGTCTCGGAGAGGTTGACCTCGGCGGCGATCTGCTGCAGCCGCGCGTCCTCGGGGAAGTCCTCGGAGCCGAAGAGCACGACTCCCGCGGGGTTGCCGGCGAAGGGGCGGTCGGTGAAGGCGTCGACGATTCGGATGCGCATGGCCGGGAGGTTAAGGGCCCGCGAAGGAGCAGGCCACGGCCAATTCGCGGGAGGTGGCCCGGTCGGCTGGTACGGAACCCTTGTCGGGACTCTTGTCGAGCGAGCGGTTCCGATATATCGTTGACGCATCGCGACAGATCGACGATAGGAGGAAGCGTCATGCAATCCCATGGATACGAGCGCGACCGGCACGGTCGGCGCGGCCGGGGCGAACGTGGTGGACGGCGGGCCTTCGGCCCGTTCGGCCCTCCCTTCGGCGGACCGCCTTTCGGCGGGCGCGGGCGGGGCGGTCCGGGCGGCAGGGCCCGGCGCGGCGACGTACGCGCCTCGATCCTGGCGCTGCTGGCGGACCGGCCGATGCACGGGTACGAGATGATCCGCGAAATCGCCGAGCGCAGCGGCGGCACCTGGAAGCCCAGCCCGGGGTCGGTCTACCCGACGCTCCAGCTGCTGGAGGACGAGGGGCTGATCACGAGCGCGAGCGAGGGCGGCAAGAAGCTGTTCACGCTCACCGAGGAGGGCCGTACGGAGGCCGCCTCGGGACCGGACGCCCCCTGGCAGGACATGGGGCGCGGGGTCGACTGGGAGGCCATGCAGGAGATCCGGCAGGCGGGTGCGGGGCTGATGGAGGCCTTCACCCAGGTCTGGCGGACCGGCAGCGCCGAGCAGCGTGAGAAGGCGCTCGCGGTCGTCAACGAATCGCGCAAGAAGCTGTATCTGATCCTCGCCGAGGAGGACTGACGGCACGGCGCGCGAGCGGTCCCCTGGGGGAAAGGCCTCGTCGGTCTCCTCCTCGAGGATGACTGCTCGCGCGTCCGTACCCAACTGGCGTGGGACATACGAATGGTTCCCCCCGGGGATGCCGACGAGGGCCCGGGACTGATGGGGTGGCAGGGTGCAAAGGCGTACACCTGACACCGCCCAGGAGGGCTCGGCGCATGAGAGACCGCTGAGCGCGGAGCTGGCGTCGGCGGTCGCCGGTGCCCGCAGACGCGCTCTGCGCGACGGGGACCGGCAGGTCGACACCGCCCACCTGTTGCACACGCTGCTCGAGTCCGACCCCGAGGTCCGCGAGGCTCTCCCCGGTGGCCCGCACCAGGTCGTCCGGCTGCTCGGCTACCTCGTCCAGCGCTCCATCGGGTACGGGCTTCGCTGGCGTGCCGCGGTGGAGGAATGCGGGGTTGCCCCCGCTCCGGCCGGCGGCCCATCCAGTTGGTCGCCTGCGGCCTCGGCCGCCATGACGCGGGCCTGTGCCCGGGCCGGTGCGCGCGGTTCCGGCCGGGTCGAAGGGGTCGATCTGCTCGTCGCCCTGGCGGACGACCGCCGGTGCCGCGCGGCCGACGTGCTGGGCAGGGCCGGTGTCGACACCGTCGCCCTGCTCGCGTGCCTGGAGGGGTGTGTCTGCCGGGAGGCGAACCGGGCCTAGCGCCGCTCGCCGAGGGCGGTGAGGTACGCGGGGACGGGGATGCCGGGGGTCAGGTCGTCCGCCGGGACCGGGGTGCCGTAGGCGGTGGTCACGGGGACGACGCCGCTCCAGTGGGGGAGGGCGAGATCCTCCGGGTCGTCGCCGGGGCCCGCGTTGCGGACCTTGGCGGACACCTCGGCGAGGTCGATGCGCAGTACCGCCGTGGCTGCGAGCTCCTTGGCCGTCGGTCGGCGCACGTCCGTGGAGCGGCCGGGCACGGCCTGGTCCACGAGGGCGTCGAGGGCGCGGCTCAGCTCCTCGGCGTCGGTGACGGGGAGGGCCGTGCCGTGCACCACGACGGAGCGGTAGTTGAGGGAGTGGTGGAAAGCGGAGCGGGCGAGGACCAGGCCGTCGAGGTGGGTGACGGTGACGCAGACGGGCAGGCCCGCTTCCGCCTCCCCGGCGGCGCGCAGCGGGCGGGAGCCCGTCGAGCCGTGGACGTACAGCCGCTCGCCGACGCGCCCGTAGAGGGTCGGCAGGACGACAGGGGCCCCGTCGCGGACGAAGCCGAGGTGGCAGACGCAGCCCGCATCGAGTATCGCGTGGACCAGCTCGCGGTCGTACGAGGCGCGGTCGCGGTAGCGGGTGGGGGTGGTGCGCTCGGTCTGCTCGTAGCGGACCGGGTTCTTCTGCGAGGACGGGTTTTCCTGCGAGGACAAGGTCTCCTGCGAGGACGGCGAAGGCATTGCACTCTCCATTGCACTAGTGCATACTCGTCTTTGTGTCAGGAGAGTATCCGATCGAAGGTCGTCGCGCTGCGGAAATCTCCGCGAGCGTGGAGCGTGCTGTCGGCGCGGGCAGCCTCGCCCCCGGCGAACTGCTGCCTCCCATGAGGGAGTTGGCGGTGGAGCTGGGGGTCAACCCCAACACCGTCGCCGCCGCCTACCGTGTCCTGCGCGACCGCGGGGTGATCGAGACGGCGGGCCGCCGTGGCAGCCGGGTGCGTCGGCGCCCGGCCAATACGTCGCGTGAGGCGATAGGGGTCGAGGCGCCCGAGGGGGTGCGGGACGCCGCGGCGGGCAACCCCGATCCGGCGTTGCTGCCCCTGCTGGGCGAAGCCCTCGCCGTGGCGGCCGAGCGTGCCCGCCGGCGTCCCGTGCTGTACGGATCGACCGCGGTCGACACGGGGCTGGAGCGGCTGGCCCGTGACGCCTTCGCCGCGGACGGCGTGCCGGAGGGGCCGCTGGCGGTCACCTCGGGAGCGCTCGACGCGATCGAGCGGGTGCTGGCCGCACACCTGCGGCCCGGCGACGCGGTCGCCGTCGAGGACCCGGGCTGGGGCAGCGTCCTCGACCTCGTTCCCGCCCTCGGGCTGAGACCTGTTCCCGTCGCCGTGGACGACGACGGCCCTCTGCCCGAAGCGGCCGACCGTGCGCTGCGGGAGGGTGCGCGTGCCCTCATCGTCACCAGCCGGGCGCAGAACCCCACCGGCGCGGCCGTCAGCGCGGCCCGGGCCGCGGAGCTGCGCTCCGTCCTGTCCGCGCACCCTCATGTGCTGGTCATCGAGGACGACCACGGCGACGGCATAGTCGATCTCCCCCTGCACGCGCTGGCCGGTGCCACCCGGCACTGGGCGTTCGTCCGCTCGGTCGCCAAGGCATACGGGCCGGATCTGCGCCTCGGTCTGCTCACCGGCGACGAGATCACCGTCGACCGGGTGCGCGGGAGACAGCGGCTGGGCCCCGGCTGGGTCAGCCACGTGCTGCAGGACGCGGTGGTGCACCTGTGGACGTCGGGTGCCGTGGACGCGACGGCGGTCGCCGCGTCGTACAGCCGGCGTCGTGACGGTCTGGTGCGGGCGCTGCGGGAGCGGGGCATAGCCGCGCACGGGCGCAGCGGGATGAACGTATGGCTGCCGGTGCCGGACGAGACCGGGACCGTGGCCCGGATGCTGCACGCGGGGTGGGCAGTTGCGCCCGGCGCGCGGTTCCGGCTCGCATCGCCGCCCGGTGTGCGGGTGACCGTGTCGGGGATGACGGAGGAGGAGACGGGCCCGGTCGCGGACGCGCTGGTCTCCGCGGCCGGGCCGGTGCCCGTGGGGCGTTACGCCTGAGCCGCCTTGGTCCGGTTGGCCCGGTTGGTCCGGCGCCTGTTCTGGGTGAGGGCCGCACCGGCCAGCACGATCAACGCGCCGACGGGGGTGTTCCAGGTGAGTTGCTCGCCGAGCAGGGCGGCGCCGGCGGCGGTGGCGATGACGGGGATGAAGTAGGTCGTCATCGACGCCGTCGTCGGCCCGACCTCGGCGACCAGTCCGTACTGCACGAGCATCGCCAAGCCGGTGCCCAGCGCCCCGAGGGCGGCGATCGCCAGCACCGGGACGAGGTGCAGCGAGGTCGGCAGGGGCGCGGCCACCGGCGCCGCGACGGCGAGCTGGACGGTTCCGAGGAGCAACTGCCCGGTGGTCAGGGAGAGATGGGAGTCGCCGGTGTCGGAGAGGGTGCGGCGCACGTAGATCCAGCCGACCGCATAGCTGGCGGAGGCCGTCAGCGCCATCGCGGTGCCGGCCGGATCCTGCCCGGAGAAGCCCTGCCACGCCCCGAGCACGACGAGGACGCCGATGAAGCCGAGCCCGAGACCGGCGAACCGGCGCCGGGTGGGCCGGTCCTCGGAGAGCGCCACGAGGGAGAGCAGCATGCCCCACAGCGGCGTGGTGGCGTTGCAGATGCCGGCCAGGGTCGAGGAGATGGTCAGCTCGGAGTAGGCGAACAACGTGAACGGGAGCGCGTTGAGCAGGAACGCGGCCACGGCCAGGTGGGCCCAGGTCCGCCCGGAGCGCGGCAGCCGGTCGCGCTTGAGAAGCAGCGCCGCCACGAGCACCACCGTGCCGAAGAGCATGCGGCCGAAGGAGACGTACAAGGGCGCATAACCCTCGGTGCCCAGCTTCATGAAGAGGAAGCTGAAGCCCCAGATGAGGGCGAGGGAACCGAAGCGGATCCGCCAGTCCAGGGCGGTGCGCCGCCGTCCGGTGGAGCTCCCGGGATCCGGGGGCGAGGGAGGGGCCGAGGGAGGGGCCGAGGTGGCAGACGGTGGTGTGACGGCGGTGCTCATGGGGAACACTGTGTCGGCAGCCACCTGTTAGCACAATCAAATAATTGTGGGCGGAGTTGCGTAGTATTGCTTATATGTTGTTGAGCCTCGATCGCCTCCGGACCCTCAGCGCCGTCGCCCGTCACGGCTCCGTCAGCGCCGCGGCGGACGGACTGCACGTGACGACCTCCGCGGTCTCGCAGCAGCTGGCCAAGCTCGAGCGGGAGACCGGCCAGCAGCTGCTGGCCAAGCACGGCCGCGGCGTACGGCTGACCGACGCCGGGCGGCTGCTCGCCGACCACGCCTCGCGCATCCTCTCCCAGGTGGAGCTGGCCCAGGCCGACCTCGAGGCACAGCGCGGCCAGGCCGTCGGCGACGTCCTGCTCGGCGCCTTCCCCACGGCCGCCCGCGGCCTGTTCCCCGCCGCCCTCGCCGAGCTGCGCCGGGACCACCCCCAACTGCGCGCACGCCTCGAGGAGATGGAGCCCGACGAGGGCGTACGCCGTGTGGTGCGCGGTGACCTCGACGTCGCCGTCGTCCTCGACTGGAACAACCAGCCGCTGCCCCTGCCGGACGGGCTGTGCCGGGCCGCGCTCCTCGACGATCCCGCCGATGTGGCGGTGCCCGCCGGGCACCCGCTCGCGGACCGGGAGGACGTCGTGCTCGAGGACTTCGGCGACGACGACTGGGTCTCCTGGCCGAGCGGACAGTTCTGCCACGACTGGCTGGTGTTCACGCTGCGCAGCAAGGGCGTCGAGCCCCGTATCTCCCACATGACCAACGAGCACCACACCCAGCTCGCCCTGGTCGCCGCCGGGCTCGGTGTCGTGGTCGCGCCCCGCCTCGGCCGGGACCCGGTGCCCGCCGGGGTGCGCGTGGTGCCCTTGCGGCACACGATGTGCCGTCATGTCTACGCGGTCTGGCGGGAGGACGCGGACCGCAGGCCCTCGGTCCGGGCGGCGGTCGAGGCACTGCGCAACGCGGGGCGGGCCGTCGCCGGCTGACGCGGCCCTACGGGAGCGGCAGCTTGCGGAAGTCCCAGGAGACGACCGCCTCCGGGGACAGCCGCAGCCATGCGTGCCGGCCGTCGTGCGGCATGCTCGCCCGGCGGCTCGAGCCCTGCCCGAAGTACTTGGCGGCGAACAGCCGCTCGGGCACGTCGAGTTCGGGGCACCGCTCACCGGTGCGCGGCACCTCGCCGACCACGGCGACCGTGCCGGTGAGCTCGGCACCGCGCAGCTCGCCGTAGCCCACCCCGTCGTCGACGACCACCGCGACCCGGGCGTCGCGTCCGAGCTCGGCCCAGCGCCGGCTGCGGATGAGGGAGTACAGCCACAGCGCACCGCCGTCCCAGACGAACCACAGCGGCCCGACGTGCGGCCGGCCGCCTCGCCCGGCCGTCGCCACCCGGCAGACGCGCTGCCCGGCGAGGAAGGCGTCCAGCTCCTTGTCCGTCATCATGATCCGACGGCCGCGCCGCTGTGGTCCCCGCATCCCGCGCCCCGCCCCCATTCCTGACGGCCCATCATTCCTGACAGCCCCATCATTCCTGACTGGCTGTCAGGAATGATGGGCACGGATCCCACCCCGCCGCAAG
Organism: Streptomyces sp. SX-6; assembly: GCF_059089585.1. Classification (NCBI taxonomy): domain Bacteria; kingdom Bacillati; phylum Actinomycetota; class Actinomycetes; order Kitasatosporales; family Streptomycetaceae; genus Streptomyces; species Streptomyces sp. SX-6. The sequence goes on from NZ_JBTHHU010000007.1 coordinate 25,002, forward strand.
CCCGCCCCGGCCGCTCAGCCCAGGGTGAGCGAGTCGCCGCTCATCGAGATCCGCTTCTCGGGCAGCGGCCGCTGCGCCGGGCCCTTGCGCACACTGCCGTCCGTGATGTCGAACTTGCTTCCGTGGCAAGGGCAGTTGATGGTCCCGCCCGAGACCGAGCCGACCGTGCACGACTGATGGGTGCACACCGCGGAGAAGGCTTTGAACTCGCCCTTCGCCGGCTGGGTCACCACCACCTTCCGGTCGGAGAAGACCTTGCCGCCGCCTTCCGGGATGTCCGACGTACGGGCCAGCAGTTCCCCCTGCGCGGAGGGCGAGGGACTCCCGCTCGACGACGCCGTGCTCGCGGCCGTTGACTGCTGCGCGGTGCTGCTCTCGGCGCTGTGCTTCTTCTCGCCCGAGCTGCCGCATGCCGTGAGCGCGGCGGCCAGGCCGGCGGCGCCCGCCATGACGACGGTGCGACGGGGCGTGCTGCCTGACTCGCACGAAGGCGGCGAAGGCGGTGAAGAGGGTGAAGAGGGTGAAGAGGGTGAAGAGGGTGAAGAGACCATGTCCACTCCTTGAGCGTGCTCGATGGTGGCCGTTCCGGTCCTGGTCCGGTCCTGCCGAGTCAGCAGGTCGTACGCGCCGGTCCGGCCCGGTGTTCAACTCCGACACCGATCTTCACCCGAAGTAACCTGGCACGATGCTCCCCGAAGTCACCGCCACCCGCTATGTCACGCCTTTGCGTGAGGGCGGCTCACTCCCCGGCATCGTCGAGGCCGACGATCTCGGCACGTACGTCATGAAATTCACCGGCGCGGGACAGGGTCGCAAGACCCTCGTCGCCGAGGTCGTCTGCGGGCAGCTGGCCCGGCGGCTGGGCCTGCGCGTCCCGGACCTGGTGCGCATCCAGCTCGACCCCGTCATCGGCCGCGGCGAACCGGACCCGGAGGTGCAGGGGCTCCTCAAGGCCAGCGGCGGGCTCAACCTCGGCATGGACTTCCTCCCCGGCGCCCTCGGCTTCGACCCGCTCGCCTTCGAGACCGACGCGGCCGAGGCCGGGCGCGTGGTGTGGTTCGACGCCCTCGTCGGCAACGTCGACCGTTCCTGGCGCAACCCCAACCTGCTGGTGTGGCACGGCGCGCTCTGGCTCATCGACCACGGCGCGACCATGATCTGGCACCACAACTGGCCCACCGCACAGGCCGCGGCCGACCGGGCGTACGACGCCTCCGACCACGTCCTCGCCACCTTCGCCCCCGACCTCGCCGGCGCCGCGGCCGACCTCGCCCCGCGCATCACCGAGGAGCTGCTGACCGAGGTCACGGCCGACGTGCCGGACGAGTGGCTCGTCGGCGAACCGGGCTTCGACGACCCGGACGCCGTGCGCCGGGCGTACGTCGAGGTCCTGCTGCGGCGGGCCGCGGTCATCGGCGACCGGATCACGGTCGGTGAACGCAGTGGGGACAAGCCCTCACAGGCCCCGGAATGGGTGCGCGTCAGGTTGAACACGAACAGCGGGAAGTCAGCACGATGAACAGTACGACCGGACGCATCGACGGACCCATCGGCGAACGCACCAGCGGACGCACCAGCGGACGCGAAGTCTTCGAATACGCGCTGCTGCGCGTCGTCCCGCGCGTCGAGCGCGGGGAACAGATCAACGCCGGGGTCGTCGTCTACTGCCAGGCGGAGTCCTTCGTCGAGGCCCGGGTCCACCTCGACGAGGCCCGGCTGCTGGCCCTCGACCCGACGGCCGACGTGGCGGGGGTACGGGCCGCGCTGCGCGCCGTCGAGGGCGTGTGCGCCGGAGGGGAACGGGCCGGACAGGCCGCCTGCGACGACGCCGGGCGGCGGTTCCGCTGGCTGATCGCGCCGCGCAGCACCGTCGTCCAGCCCGGACCGGTGCACACGGGTCTGACCGCGGACGCGCGGAGCGAGCCCGAGCGGCTGCTCGATCTGCTGGTCAGATGAGGCGGATGCGGGCGGATGCGTCGCGTGGCCAGGGCGTTGACACCGCGTGGCGGGGCTTCTAGCGTCTGATCGCCAAGCTACTGAGCGGTTGCTCATCTCCGGCTTCCGGTCTTCGGCTTTCTCAGGCCTTCGGCTTTCCGGGCGATGAGCCACCTTCGAGGTGAGGAGATCCCGCATGTCCACCACCGAGCAGCGCGTTGCCCTGGTCACGGGCGCGGCCCGTGGCATCGGCGCCGCAACTGCCGTGCGCCTGGCCGAGGAGGGCCGGGCCGTCGCCGTCCTCGACCTGGACGAGGCGGCCTGCGCCGGCACCGTCGGGAAGATCGCGGCGGCGGGCGGCACGGCGCTGGCGGTCGGCTGCGACGTCTCCGACTCCGCCCAGGTGGACACCGCCGTCGCCCGCGTCGCCGCCGAGCTGGGCCCGCCCGTCATCCTCGTCAACAACGCGGGTGTCCTCCGCGACAACCTGCTGTTCAAGATGAGCGACAGCGACTGGGACACCGTCATGAACGTCCACCTCCGGGGCGCGTTCCTGATGTCGCGCGCCTGCCAGAAGCACATGGTGGACGCGGGCTTCGGCCGGATCGTCAACCTCTCCAGCAGCTCGGCCCTGGGCAACCGCGGCCAGGCCAACTACGCCGCCGCCAAGGCCGGGATGCAGGGCTTCACCAAGACGCTCGCCAAGGAGCTCGGCAAGTTCGGCATCACCGCCAACTCCGTGGCCCCAGGCTTCATCGCCACCGACATGACGGCCGCCACCGCCGCCCGGGTCGGCATGGGCTTCGAGGACTTTCAGGCGGCAGCCGCCACCCAGATCCCGGTGCAGCGCGTCGGACAGCCCGAGGACATCGCCAACGCCGTCGCCTTCTTCACCGGCGAGCAGGCCGGCTTCGTCTCCGGCCAGGTCCTGTACGTGGCCGGCGGACCGCTCAACTGACTCGCTCAACTGACGGAGGAGTAAGGAAAGATGGCAGTGCACGAGCACAAGGGCACCGGACGCGTCGCCCTTGTCACGGGAGCGAGCCGGGGCATCGGCTACGGCATCGCCGAGGCCCTCGTCGCCCGCGGTGACCGCGTGGTCATCACCGGCCGCAACGAGGACGCCCTCGCCCAGGCCGTCGAGAAGCTCGGCACCGGCCGGGCGCTCGGCGTGCCGGGCAAGGCCCACGACGAGGCCCACCAGGCGGCTGCCGTCGAGCGCGCGATGGAGACCTTCGGCCGTATCGACTACCTCGTCAACAACGCGGGGACGAACCCGGTGTTCGGCCCGATCGCCGAGGTCGACCTCGGCGTCGTCCGCAAGGTCTACGAGACCAACGTCGTCTCGGCGCTCGGCTTCGCCCAGCAGGTGTGGCGCGCCTGGCAGAAGGAGAACGGCGGGGCGATCGTCAACATCGCTTCCATCAGCGGCCTCGCCGCCTCGCCCTTCGTCGGCGCGTACGGCATGAGCAAGGCCGCCATGGTCAACCTCACCCTCCAGCTCGCCCAGGAACTGGCGCCGAAGGTACGGGTCAACGCGATCGCCCCCGCCGTCGTCAAGACCCGGTTCGCCGCCGCCCTGTACGAAGGACGCGAGGCCGAGGCCACGGCGTCCTACCCGCTCGGCAGGCTCGGGGAGCCCGAGGACATCGGGGGAGCGGCGGCGTTCCTGCTGTCCGACGCCGCCGGCTGGGTCACCGGGCAGACGCTCGTCGTCGACGGCGGACTGTTCCTGAACGCTGGGTTCTGAACGGGTTCTGAAGGGGTTCTGAAGCTGCCCGCGACCGCCGCGCGGCGGTCGTTGTCAGTGGCCGCAGGTAAGTTCTCTCCCGAGAACGGAACGAAACCTGGAGGTTGCTGACGTGACCGTCACCGACGTGCTGCCCGAGTCCTGGCGTGGTGTCCTCGGCGAGGAACTGGAGAAGCCCTACTTCAAGGAGCTCACCGACTTCGTCGAGGAGGAACGGGCCAAGGCACCGGTGTACCCGCCGCGCGGCGAGGTCTTCGCCGCGCTCGAAGCGACCCCCTACGACCAGGTGAAGGTCCTCGTCCTCGGCCAGGACCCCTACCACGGCGCGGGCCAGGGGCACGGCCTGTGCTTCTCGGTCCGCCCGGGCGTCAAGACCCCGCCCTCTCTGCGGAACATCTACAAGGAGATGCGGGAGGAGCTCGGTTACGAGGTGCCGGACAACGGCTTCCTCATGCCCTGGGCCCAGCAGGGCGTCCTGCTGCTCAACGCCGTGCTGACGGTCCGCGGCGGCGAGCCCAACTCCCACAAGGGCAAGGGCTGGGAGAAGTTCACCGACGCGGTCATCCGCGCCGTCGTCGCCCGTCCCGACCCCGCCGTCTTCGTCCTGTGGGGCAACTACGCCCAGAAGAAACTGCCGTTGATCGACACCGAGCGCCACACCGTCGTCAAGGGCGCCCACCCGTCGCCGCTGTCGGCCAAGAAGTTCTTCGGCAGCCGCCCGTTCACCCAGATCAACGAGGCGATCGCGGCACAGGGGCACGAGCCGATCGACTGGCAGATCCCGGATCTGGCCGTCTGACCGGATCAGCCGAGCAGGCGGTGCTCGAAGGTGTAGGAAACGGCTTTGGCGCCATGCCCGGCCGTATAACTCCCGCGCCCCGTGAGCCCCGCCAGCTCACCGCTGCCCGAGCCGGCCACCACCTCGAACGTGCCGTGCACAGTGCCCTGCGCGTCGAAGGTGCCGCTCTCGCTCACCACGAAGGCACCGCGCCTGCCGGCGACGGTGCCCTCGAAGCGCTGGTAACCGCTGAAGAGGCCCGCCCCGTCGGGACCGTAGGCGAGGGTGTACTCGCACTCCGTGCCGGACGCCTCGATCGCGCCGGTGTAGTCGTTGCGCACCGAGGCCCGGGCGATCCGCGCCCCCTCCCCGGTCCCGTCGGCCTGCTTCTCGTCCCACTGTGCGCAGGTGAAGGTGCCAGTAGCGGTGGTGGCGGCGTGCATGGTCATGCGGACGCTCCTGTCGTCTGTCGTCGACACCGGACGGCCCGTCCGCCCGGCGTGACACCGAGCCTGCCGTCCGTACCTGACACCTCCTGTCAGGTACGGGCGGCAATGGCGTGACAATGACGCCATGCGCGCCGATCGCTTGATCTCCCTGCTGCTCCTGCTCCAGAACCGCGGCCGCATGACCGCACCCGAACTCGCCGAGGAACTGGAGGTGTCGGTCCGTACCGTCTACCGGGACATCGAGGCACTGAGCGCCTCCGGCGTCCCGGTCCTCGCCGACCGGGGACCGGCCGGTGGATACCGGCTGCTCGACGGCTACCGCACCCGGCTGACGGGCCTCACCGGCGACGAGGCCGGCTCCCTCTTCCTCGCCGCCATGCCCGGCGCCGCCGCGGAACTCGGCCTGGGCGCCGAACTCGCCACCGCCCAGCTCAAACTCCAGGCCGCACTCCCCACCGAACTCGGCGAGCGCTCGCGCCGTATACGCGAGCGCTTCCACCTCGACGCCCCCGCCTGGTTCCGCGACGCCGACCCCGTCCCACACCTCGCCACCGTGGCCGAGGCCGTGTGGCAACAGCGGGTCCTACGCGTCCACTACCGGCGCTGGACAGGCGAAGTGCGCCGCGAACTCCACCCGTTGGGCCTCGTCCTCAAGGGCGGCATCTGGTACCTGGTCGCCCGCGCCGGGACGGACGTCCGCACCTACCGGGTGGCACGCATCCTGGCTGCCGAGACTTTGACGGACACGTTCGAGCGTCCGGCCGGCTTCGATCTGGCGGCGAGTTGGCGTGAGTCGTCGCGGCGGATGGAGGCGGAGCGCTTGCAGGGCGAGGCGCTGCTGCGGGTCTCACCTCGCGGACTTCGGCTGCTGCCCGTCAGGTTCGGAGTGGCGGGTGCGGCGGCGGTCCGTGACGCGGGGCCTGCGGATGCGGAGGGGTGGGTGCGCGTGACGGTTCCGGTGGAGGCGCTGCCGGTGGCTGTTCACGATCTGCTGTGGTTCGGGGTGGAGGCCGAGGTACTGGGGCCGGACACGCTGCGTGAGGCGGTGCGGGACGCGGCGGTTGCGCTGGTATCGCGCTATCGCGCGAGTGCGTAAGGCCTCAACGCCCGTACAGCTGGCGGAAGATGCCGCGACACATCGCTGCTCTGCTGCCACCGTCCGTATGTCTCGCTGAGCCCGCGCACGCCCGCCCTCTCTGTCGAGTGCGCGGTGGCGAGCACTCCGTCGAGGTCCACGATCGGCTGCGCACCCATGTCCGGAGCCAGTAGACCGGCCACCTTCCACACTTGCTCGCGGACTTCGGCCCGCGCCGTCCTGATGATCGCAAGGCTTTCGGCCCGGCCGAGGCGAGATGTCGACGAGGCGGGCGACTGTCGGGTCGGAGGTCACCGGTCCGAACGCGCCCGACTCGGCCCGCAGCAGCCCACGTTCGCGAGGCAGTCGCCGCCCAGCGTGACCGTCAGGGCCATATCGTGCAAAGGGTCTTGCCCTGGTTGTGTACCGCCCGGGGCTTGCGCCAGGGCGCCAGCGCCGCCGGGGCATCCAACGTCGCGTTCACCATGGCGTGCGACGAGACGCGTGCCCTCTTGAAGCTGTCTTCACAAAAATCACCTTATGTCCACCGCATAGCCTGACCAGACCAGGGGATGCTAAAGACAGGAAGGTCAGTCCTGTGGGTGGCGTGTGAGGGGGACACTCCTTTATGGCCGGGTATCAGGTAGACGTCTCAAGGCTTTTTGATGATCCTCGCGAGCTCACAGCCGCTGAATTCCGAAAATGGAGTGCGGCTATCGCGATGACCGAGACGATCGACTACCAGATTTCTTCGGAGGCCGCTGACATATTGGACCGTCTGGACGGTGGCCGTTGGCGGCGGAAGGTCAAAGAATCCGGCGACGCGTTCTCAACGGCGAACCCGATCATCGGGGTACTGGCACCCATGGCCGCATCGGCAAAAAATCAGTCCTACCCAACTGGCTGGATTGAACCTTATCTGGCCCATCTGAACGATCAAGGCTACAAAGTTGTTGAGCCCACACGGCACTGCGTACCGAGTGCTGGTTACAGCAGTGCCAACGCCGAACTATGGCGAGTGGCACGTGAGACCTACAGCGGCGGATTCGACATCATGCGGTTCTCATACATGTGTCATTCCAGCAGCGTCCCGGTGGACATGAGGATTGCAACGGCGTGTCTTTGGGCCGCCATGGCGCTCAACGATCAACGTTACGTCGGGGAAGGCTGCGCACGGGAAACGGAGAAGCTGCTGAGGATCGGACTGGAGCATCTCTATCCCCACATGTCCGCGCCAGGCGCAATGGCGACACTGTGGCCGCCCGAGGCATGCTGCCTTCTGCTCAACCTGGTGCTGAAGGTCACCCATACCTACCATGACCTGTCGCGCATCCCGTTGAGCGACCGCTTGGCCATGAGGTCCTTGGATATCGGGAGCGTCCTACAGGTCCACGAAAATGGCTTTTACTCCGGGTCCCTGGATTCGCCGAACTGGGGCGACTGGGCCCGCGCAGTCATGCTCAACCATGACATGTGGCAGATCAGCCACGACGAAACCAAACCTGACGACAACCTCAACGCCTGCTCTATGCTGCTACAGAGCGGGATCACTGTCCGGGAACTGGCCGACTACATCACTTACATCAGCTGTTCAGTCGAGCTCCCCCCCGAAATGCATCAGGCTGCCGAAGGCTGGGCCGTCGGCACCCTGACCAGTCATCGTCATTCCTCCTCACGCCTGCCCGCCACCTCTCCGGTTCGAGACATCCTGTGGGAGCCCGAAAATGTCGTGAAGGTTCGAACGGTGATGGGGACACACACTCCCACGGCACCACTGGCAGAACCCGACCCGACACTGACGGGCGCGACCCTGAACCACAGGGAACTCCGCCGCATTACCGACCCTGGCAACTGCCGCAGCTACGCCGCCTGCGTGCAGAACATGGCCGAGGCCATCATGATGTGGCGCCAACATCTCTACCGATACGACGTCATCCCACAACTTCTGGCCCGGTCCAAATACGCTTCCTCGCAATCAGGCCGCGAAGGCGACGCTGCTTGATCAGAGTACGCCCACTGATTGAGGCGTACTCATCACGCAATCGTAATCGCGGTCAGAACCCGGAACGACCCTTGTCTAGCTTGTCGTTCCACTCCTTCGGGGCTTCCTCCATCACGCCTGCGGCACCTACTGGACGGAGGGGCCATTCCCGAGTGCGAAAGACCGACACTTCTTGAACTGCGGCTTGAGCCTTGATTCTGCAAGGAGTGTCAGCTTCTTGGAAGACCCAACGTCCTGACAGCCCCGGACCTGGAACGAGGCCTCAACGTCCGTACACCTGGCGGCAGATGCGTGATGCATCGCTGCTCTGCTGCCAGCGTCCGTAGGTCTCGCCGAGCCCGCATACGCCAGGGCGTGCCGGGGGAGCGGGTGCCGGCCGTCGGGGCTCGGGGGCTGGCCGAGGGTTGGTGGGGTGGAAGGTGGGAGGCGGCGGAGCCGGATGCTGCGATGGTGCCTCATGGGGTGGCACGGGTACCTGCGGTGGCTCGGGCGCGGGCGAACGGTGCCTGGGGCGCGCCGGATCCGGGAGTGTCGGATCCGGGGGTATCGGTGCCTCCGAAGGTGCCGAGGAGCCTGGGCGCGCCACCGGAACGGTGGGCGAATCGCCCGGAGCGGGGCTGCGGGGTGCTCCCCGTAGTCCGTCCTGCGGGGCAGTCGAAGTGAAGTCGGGCCATGGCCCTCGCGACGGTTCTTGCCCGGTGTCGCCGAGGGACTCGCGTGCCGGTTCCTGGCCGACGTGCGGTTCGGTCACATGGGCGACACCGGGGCGGCCGACGTGCGGGGAGAGGGAGACGCAGCTGGCGGTGGCAGCCATCGTCACCGCCACCAGGGCTGCCATTGCGGGCATACGATGCACCTGCCCAACCCTGCGGCAGGAAAGGCGAGTCGGGAACTCCTCCCAGGAGTGACGCGGTATCTCCGCCCGCGCCGTGCGCCGCCCAGTGCACTCGGCCGCTCCCAGCCGGCGCCCCGGAAGCGCCGTTCCTTCGCCCGCACGTATGCTGCCTGTATGCACCACGGCGAGGAGGATCCGTGAAGGTCGGTTGCATCGGACTTGGGGACATCGCGCAGAAGGCCTATCTGCCTGTCCTCATGACCCAGTCAGGTCTTGAGCCTCACCTCCACACCCGCACCCCGGCCACCCTCCACCGGATCGCCGATGGCTACCGCGTCCCGGACGCGCACCGCCACACCGACCTCGACTCGCTGCTCTCCGCCAGCCTCGATGCCGCGTTCGTGCACGCGCCGACCGCCGCGCACGCCGGCATCGTCACCCGGCTCCTGGAGGCCGGGGTGCCGGTGTACGTCGACAAGCCCCTGTCGTACGACCTCGCCGAGAGCGAATACCTGGTGAGGCTGGCCCGGGAGCGGCAGGTCCCGCTCGCGGTTGGTTTCAACCGCCGCCACGCGCCCGGCTATGCGCAGTGCCTGGATCACCCGCGCGATCTGATCCTGATGCAGAAGAACCGGATCGGGCTCGCCGAGGAACCACGCTCCCTGGTTCTCGACGACTTCATCCATGTCGTCGACACCCTGCGCTTTCTCGCGCCGGGCCCCGTCGACGCGAGGTCCGTACGGGCCAGGGTGCGTGACGGGCGCGTGGAGCACGTTGTGCTGGAGCTCTCCGGCGACGGCTTCACCGCCCTTGGCATCATGAACCGTATGAGCGGTTCGGTCGAGGAGGTCCTCGAGGTCTCGGGCCAGGAGTCCAAGCGGCAGGTCCTCAACCTCGCCGACGTCGTGGACCACAAGGGGCAGCCGACCGTCCGGCGCCGCGGCGACTGGGTGTCTGTCGCTCGGCAGCGCGGCATCGAGCAGGGCGTCCAGGCATTCCTCGACGCGGTCGAGGCAGGCAAGACGCTCGACGCCGAAGATGCTCTGCGCACCCATGAGTTGTGCGAGTGGATCGTCAACGAGATTCAGCAGCAGGCTTCCTGACGTACCGCCGGACGGCCTCGGCCGTGCACCATACGACCAGCACCGCCAGCGCACCGTAGACGGCCCAGTCGCCGGCCCGGACGTACGGACTGGTGCCGCGGGCCAGGGGCACCTCGTAGACCGCGGCGGTACTGCGGTCCGTACCCAGCTGCGGGCCGACCTTCCGGCCGCGCGGATCGGCCACCGCACTCACGCCGGTCAGGGTCGCGTGCACCATCGGCCGCCAGGTCTCGGCGGCCCGCAGCGCCGCCAGCGAGGCGTGCTGGCTCGGTGCCCAGCTGTCCTGGAAGGTGGACGTCGCGGACTGGGCGACGAGCAACTGGGCGCCCATTCGGGCGAGATGGCGGCTCATGTCGGGGAACGCCGACTCGAAGCACACCAGCGGGCCGATCCGCAGCCCTGCTCCGTGTCCGTCCGGCAGCCGCATCACGACCTGCCGGGTACCGCGCATGCGGTCCTCCTGTGCAGCCTTCCCCACGGAGGTGGCCCAGCCGAGCAGCGAACGCATCGGCACGTATTCGCCGAACGGCACGAGCCGCATCTTGTCGTAACGGTCCCCGGTCGGCCCGCCGGGCCCGATCAGTACGGAGCTCTTGAAGATCCCCCGCCGGTCCGGCCGCCGTGCGTCGACGTTCACCAGCAGATCCGCGCCGACCGTACGGGACAGGGCGGTCAGCCGGTCGCGCAGGTCGGGCCGAGTGCCCAGATCCGCGCCGATGCTGCTCTCGCCCCACACCACCAAATCCATCTGACGTCCGGCCAGTTCACGGGTAAGGGTCACCTCGCGGTCGAAGCGTCGGCTCACTCCATCGATCACGCCGGGCTGGACGACGGCGATCCGTGCCGTGCCTGCTGACTGAGGCAGCGGTGCCCACACCCATACCCCGGCCGTCACCGCCGCACAGGCGAGCAGCCCGGCGAGCGCGGTGGGTCGGGAGCGGGAGGTCGAAATCAGCGCCGCGAGCGCGGTGTTGACCGCCACCAGTAGATAACTGACCAGCCACACGCCCCCCACCGAGGCGAGTCGTAGCGCAGGCGCGACCTGCCACTGGCTCGCCCCCAACAGCCCCCAGGGGCCGCCCAGATACTGCCAGGACCGGACGAGCTCCACCGCCAGCCAGCCGGACGGCACGACGACCAGCGCCACCGCGACCCGTCCGGGCCCCGGGGACCCGCCCAGCAGCCGTCGTACCAGGAGACCCCACGGTGCCCACAACAGGCCCAGCAACGCTGCCAGGAGGAGGATGAAGACATGCAGGCTCGGCAGCAGCCAGTGGTGCACCGCGAGCAGGAACCCCGCCCCGCCCAGCCATCCGTCCCGCGCGGCACGGCGGTATGTGACGGCCGAGCGGACGAGCAGTAGCCAGGGCGCCAGAGCCACCGGGGCCAGCCACCACAGGGACGGCTCGGGAAAGGCGAGCGCGGGCAACGCTCCCAGGACGACCGCGGCGATGGCGCGACCCCACGGCCCGGCGAAGAATCGTCCCCGCCGCTCCGCACGCGACTCCTCGGCCATGCGCCATCTCCCTTGTTTTCCGGCCCTGCCCAGGCGTACCGGCCCTGTACAGGGCGGACACCAGTGTGCGCGAGGCGCCCTGGCGGGCACAGGGGGCGACGGCAGCGACACGCTGAGATTCCACGGAAACAGGAGGACGCTGTGAAAGGGCGCGCACGCGCAAGTGGGAGCGCCCCCTTCGATCGCCTGCGCACCACACGCGTGAGCGGGTTCCGGCCAGATGCGGCGCGTCCGGATACCGAGCTGTCAGGAGTCCAAAACCCCGACAGCGACGTGCAATTTTCAGCCTTTCCAGTCGCTGGGTGGCACAACAACGGCTCGATGTGTTCCAAAGTGGGCCGAAGTGATCCTGGTCGTGCACGCCAGAAAGGCGCATGACAGTACGTCACACCGGTTATTGCTGACGGGCCATGGGCAGGTACCGGGCAAAACTGGACAGGAGCACGATCCAGTTGCCGGAAGAAGCCGTCGGAGGAATCCCATGGACAACCTTCTTGCCGAGGTGACCGCTGCTACCGATGCGGAATGTGATGACCCTCAAGTGCCCTCGTACTACTCGAGGAAGACCGCCGCCATCCTGCACAAGTACGGCCCCGGGCCCCGGATCCACTTCCACGTCGGGATGTTCGACGCGGGGTTCACCCCCAACACCACGGTCTCCCAACGGGTCCTCAGAGAACGCCTGCGTGCCTCGCAGGAAGCGGCACTCGATCACGCCGCCCACAGCTGGGGCGTGGCCGGGAACCCGCCGGACCAGCTCTTCGACATCGGATGCGGCCTGGGAGGCGGGTCCATCTACTGGGCCCAGGAATACGGCTGCTCCGTCACTGCCATCACGGTCACCGCGAAACACGTCCCTGTGATGGCCGACCTGGTCCGGCAGGCGGGGGTGGAAGATCTGGTCACCCCCGTCCTTGGTGACATCCATGACCTGTGCGACGAGCACAGATATGACGCGGCTGTCGCGATCGAGAGCTCTGGTTACATGGACCGCGAGCGGCTCTTCACCGTGGTGGCCAAAGCGCTCAGGCCGGGCGGCTGGTTCGGGATTCAGGAGCACTTCCTGTGCCGCCCCGAGTGGACGTCGTTCATCGACGGCTACTACAAGACTCGGCTGGGCACCCTCGCCGAATACATCGCGGCAGCTCACACGGCAGGCTTCGAGTTGGAGCAGGACGAGGACATTACCGACCGCGTCGCCGAGTTCTGGGTACAGTCCATGGCCTGGACGACGGCGGAGCTGGACCGGGTGGAACGCACCGGAGCCGTGTCACCGATCGCAGCGGAACGCCTACAGGAGTCGGCGCTCACACACGGCAAGCTGTTCCGGGTGTGGCGCGACCATGCGGTCGAGACCAGAATGCTGCTCTTCCGGCTGGAAGGCCGCCGATGACGCGCGCCTTCATGACGACCGACAGCCGGCCTCGGGCCTCCGCGATCGGTTGGCGGCTGCCTCCGTTCTACTGTCCGATCGAGTCCGCGGTTCACCCCCGGGCTGAGGAACTCGAGCGGCGCGCGATCGCGTGGCTGGATGAGACCGGCATCTTCGCCGACGACATCGACCGGGCCTGGAGCATCGCCACCCACAGCGCCGACTTCAGCTGCCGCATGATCCCCTACGGGCGCGACGAACCTCTGCTGCTGTTCATCGAGTGGAACCACTGGGCGTTCGCCCTCGACGACATCGTGCACGACACGGGTGCCGCCGACGTCCGAACCGCATACATCGTCGACCTCAACGCACGGATCTCCCGCTGCCTCGAGGCACCCGGATCCGCGATGCTCGGCGGTTCGCCCTTCGAAGTCGCTCTCGAGGACCTCGCAGCCCGTACCCGCGCCATGGCCACACCGGTCCAGCTGCGCCGGGTGGCCGAGGGCATGCGCGATTGGCTGTTCGGCGCGGCTTGGCAGGTCAGCAATGTCGAACGCGGCATCATGCCCACGCTGTCCGACTATGTCGCCCTGCGCCCTTCGATCAACGGCACGCGCTTCTCGCTGGCGTGGAGCCAGTTGGCGAGCGGCATTGAGGTTCCGGACAGCGTGCTCTACTCCGCCCCCGTCCAGGCCCTCACCGAGGCGGCCGGGTTCGTCGTCAGCTGTGACAACGACCTGTTCTCGTACGCTAAGGAAGACGACCACGAGACCACCGACCAGAACATCGTCAACGTCCTGGCCCATCACCACTGCCTCACCTCGGAGCAGGCACTCGGCGATGCCCTTGCCATACGCGACCGTGCGATGACGCTGTTCCTGACGTTGCGTGTCCAAGTCGCCGAGGGCGCTGATGAGATGCTCTGTCGTTACCTCGAGGCTCTGGGGCACTACGTCGCGGGCTGCATCCGGTGGATGAACGAGGCCCCCCGGTACGCCAGCCCCCGGAACCGGTACCAACTCCCGGTCCCCGGGGCGACGTACGGCATCACCTGGCGGGATACGCCCAGCGATCCCACCACCGGGCCGCTGCCGATACCGTCTGCGGCCTGGTGGTGGGATCAGCTCGACACTTCGGCTCAGCGCCGGAACAGCCGTCGCGTCAGGGACCTCCACCAGGAGGTCCGGTGCTGGGAGGTCGGGAATTCGGGTGCGAGGACCGGTGCGCTGTCCGTCGTGGAGGGCTGAGAACCTGCTGCCGGCACATCCCCCTTCGGCAACACGGGAGGCGCAGATGGATGCGGAGCCTGTGGAGTGAACTCCGTGGGCAGCTCAATAAGATGACGGGACATCAGGCTGCCGACCCAGTTCAGCTCGGACTCGGCGACCGCCATCCGGATGTCGGGGAGCCGATTCATCAGCGCGTCGATGCCGGTGTCCGCGATGGCCCGGCCGATGTCCTGGCCGGGGCACTCGTGTGGGCCCCCGCTGAAGGCGAGGTGCGAACGGTTGCCGTGGACGGGGGTAGCCGGGTCGGGCCGGATCGCCGAGTCCACGTTGGCTGCGGCGAATCCCAGCACCAAGGCGTCCCCCGCCTTGATCTGCTGGCCCCCGAGCTCGGTGTCCTGGACCGCCCAGCGCGCGAGGACGGCGTTGAACGGCGGCTCGTCCCACAGGGTCTGCTCGACTGCGTCGGGGAGTGTCATATGGCCACCGGCAAGATTTGCGCGGCAGCGGGGGTCTGTCAGCACCAGGCGCAAGGTGTTCGCGATCAAGTTCGCGGTGGTCTCGAACGCCGCGATCAGCACCAACCGCAGATGCTGCGTTACTTCGTCGTCCGACAATTTGGCAGGGTGCTCCAGCAGCCAGCTGGTGAAGTCGGGCCCGGGGTCGGCATGTTTGCGGGTCACCGTCTTGCGTAGCGCATCAGTCACATACTCATTGCTGGCGACCGCGGTCTCCGTGCCCTTGAGCATGTCCCGGGCTGCCTGTACCAGGCGCGGGCCGTACTCCTCGGACATGCCCAGCAACTGGGTCATGACCAGCATGGGGAGTGGTTCGGCGAAGGTGTGCACGAGATCGGTCCTGCCGGAGGTGCAGAACTCGTCGACCAACTGATTGGCGAAGCGAGTGATGTGGCGCCGGACGCCACGGCGGTCGAAGCGTCCAATTGAGTCGTTGATGGCACCACGCCACCGCTCGTGTTCGTCGCCGTCGACGAAGGCGCAGATGGGCTGCCACGCGGAGATAGGGGCCAGCGGATGCTCCGGGGTGAGCTTGCCCTCGCGTGCGGCGCGCCAGAGCCGCGGGTCACGGGAGAAGCGTGAGGGGGTACGAGCAACGTCGAGGACCTCACGGTAGCCGAGGACCAGCCAGGCCGGCAGATCGCCTGGCAGCAGCACGGGCGCGACCGGCCCATGCCGCTCGCGCAGCTGCTCGTACAGCCCCATGGGATCGGTCTCCGCGGCGGTCCCATACAACCGAGCCACCCCCCCCGCGCCATACGCATGCGCAGGGCACTGCGGCGGGGGAGCGGCCAGCGCGGAGTCGGCGCGGGAATGCTCGTCGGGTGGTGGGGTCACTGTGGCTCCGGGGTCTTGTGTGCGAGGTCGTACAGGTAGCGCATGAGGGTCATCAGGGCGTCCCGGCAGGACGACCGGTCGCGGGCGTCGCAGGTGAAGATGGGGACGCAGTCTGGCAGGTCCATGGCGGCGCGCAGCTCGGGGACGGGATGCACCGGCGCTCCGGGGAAGGCGTTGACGGCGACGACGAAGGGCACCCCGCGTTCCTCCAGGATGCCGACGACTTCGTAACTCACCTCCAGGCGGCGGGTGTCGAGCAGGACGACCGCTCCCAGCGCGCCCTCGAAGAGGCCGTCCCACAGGAACCAGAAGCGCTCCTGGCCGGGTGTGCCGAACAGGTACAGCACCAACTGCTCGTTGATGCTGATGCGCCCGAAGTCCATGGCGACGGTGGTCTCGATCTTGTGCTCGACCCCGGCGAGGTCGTCCACGCCGACACCGGCCTGGGTCATCGTCTCCTCGGTGGTCAGCGGTCTGATCTCGCTCACCGTGCCGACCATGGTCGTCTTGCCCACGCCGAACCCGCCGACCACCACCACCTTCACGGCTGCTGCCGTGGTGGCCGGGAGGATGTCCTCCCTCCTGGGGCCAGCGTGTGGATCAGAGGTTTTGTAGTCCATGCATCACCGCCTCCAGGAGGCCTACGTCAGGGAGCGCAGCGACCGGGACCGGGGGCCTGGCTTCGACGAGTCCGCGGGCGAGCAGATCCGTGAGCAGGACGGTCACCGTGCTGACAGGGAGGGTGAGATAGGCGGATATCTCGGCGACAGAGAGCGGGTAGTCGCACATGCGGACGATGGTTCCGTGCTCGGGCTGCAGGCCGGGGTCGGTCTCGGTCCGGGAGACGATCAACGTCACCAGGTCGAGCCTGGCCACCGGCCTGTCCGGGTCGTCGCAGCCTTTGGTGACGATGTACAAGCGGTCCGGATTGCCTGGGTCCCATGCCCTGTCCGGTTTGTTCATGCCACCGGCCCGCTGACGCGCGGCGGACTGGTGAGATGCTCGCCGATACGCGCCACGAGGTCGCGCATCCGCTGGCCCATGAGCCCGGCGTCCACGTCGTCGTCGGCCAGCACCGCCAGATAGGCTCCCGCCCCGGCCGCCATCAGATAGAAGAAACCGCCGTCGACCTCGATCACGACCAGGCGCATCTGCCCGTCTCCGTGCGGGAATTCGGCGGCCACCGCCGTGGACAGACTCTGCAGACCCGCACAGGCGGCGGCCAGGCGGTCCGCGGCATCCGTGTCCGTACCGTGCTGAGCCATGCGCAGGCCGTCCGAGGACAGCACGATCACGTGGCGGGTCTGAGGAACGCTGGATGCCAGATCCTTGAGCATCCAGTCCATGTTGAACCGCTGCTGCGTCACTTGGCTACTCTTTCTCGTCTGACGATTCATCACTGATCGGCTCTCGGCCGGACTTCGGTTCGTCGCCCTCTTCGTCGCCCTTGAGGGCGCTGGTGAAGGCGGCCAGCCAGATGCCTGGCTGGGTGGGCTCGGAGCCCTCGGGCTTGCCGCGGGCGCCGTCCGCCGGGGCCACCGCGGCGACCCGTGCGGCCATGCCCAGCGAGCGCCTGCGGCGCTGCGGGAGTCCGCCCAGGGTGTGCGACTCCATGGGAGAGGCCTCGAGGGGCGGCGGCTCCGGCAGCGGCCGGCCGGGCTTCTTCCTGGCCTTCGGTGGCGGCAGTGTCGCGGCACGGGCGATCTCGCCGCCCGGCGTGGCGCTCGCCGTGATGAGGTGGCTCGGGATGATCAGGACCGCACGCACGCCGCCGTAGGCCGAGGGCCTCAGCGAGATGCGGAACTGGTACGCCTTGGAGAGCCGGCTGACCACGGCCAGGCCGAGCCGCGGGGTTTCGCCCAGGTCGTTGAGGTCGAATCCGCGCTCGGCCATGTCGAGGACCGACTCGGCTCGGCGGCGGGCCTCTTCGGTGAGGCCGACTCCGGCGTCCTCGATCTCGATGGCCACACCCGACTGGATCTCCACCGCGGTCAGGTGCACCCGGGTCTCCGGGGGCGAGTACCGGGTCGCGTTGTCCAGCAGTTCGGCCGCCGCGTGGATGACCGCCTCGACGCCGGGGCCGGTCACGGCGACGTCCGCCACCGAATGCAGGTCCACCCGGCGGTAGTCCATGATCCGGGACATGGCGCCCCGCAGCACGTTGTACAGGGGCACCGGGTTCTTCCACTGGCGCCCGGGACGGGAGCCGCCGAGTACGGCGATGCTGTCCGCGAGGCGGCCGATCAGGGCCGTTCCGTGGTCGAGGTGCAGCAAGTCGCCGAAGAACTTGGGGCTGTTGCCGTGCCGGTCCTCCATCTCCCGGAGGTCGGTGGCCTGTTGGTGCACGATCGCCTGAACGCGTCGGGCGATATTGACGAACGCGCGGTGTGCGGAGTCGCGCAGGCCTTCCTCCGCCTGCACCGCCTCGACGACCGACCGCAGAACCGACCGGTGCTCGGAGGCGAAGACCGCGCCGGAGGAAGGTGGTGCGACTTCTCGCATCACCTCCTCCGCGGAGGCGCCCTGCTCCAGCATCTTCACCGCGGTCGGCAGCAGGACGCCGGCCAATCGCTCGGTCTCCGCCTCCTGTTGGGCCAGTCGCTGCCGGAACATGACCTCCTGCTCGGCGCACCGCCGGCGCAGCCCGCTGATGACGCGGCCACGCCGCACCGCCTCCGAGGAGGTGATGGCCACTGCAACGGTGGCCACCGTGCCGCACCATGCGGTCGGAATGCGCACCTGGGCCGGGACGAGGAAGGCCGCGGTCGCCGTGCAGACCGCCAGCACGACAGGAGGGACCAGCCATATGAGAGTGGAGGCGGGCCGCCTGACTTGGGATGACGATCCAGTACCAACCATCGAGGTCCTCGGGGGCTCGGGAAACGTTCGGGGGACGGGAACGGACACCGTCTGCGGGGAAGTTCTGTGGGGAAGCGGGGAAGCGGGGAAGAGCAAAGCGGGGAAGCGCAGTGTGGAGTTCTCCGGTCGCGGCAGGCCTAGGCAGCCGCTGCAGGCGTCACGCCTCGCTGCGCGGGAAGGAGCGTAGCCTGTCGAGCCGCTGTTCCGAGGTGATGTTGTCATATTCGCGGAAAGGCCTGACGGGCCAATTCGAAAGGCGTCACAATGACCCCTGGCCCTTGTTCTCGAAAAGATTTTTGAGGGTTATGGATGGGCGTTCGGAGTGATCTTCGGTGGCCTACAGGTCGTGCGGGTCATGCTCACGAGTGGTCTGTCCGCAGAACCTCACCCCAAGCAGTTGCGTACGGGGCTAGGCTCGCTCCACGACACACACCCGGGAGACACTCCATGACGGGGCACCAGCACGAACAGCGCCAGTACACCGCCCTGTTCGAGCGTGATCAGGAAATCGCCGCAGCGGCTCTGGCCGTGGACGCCTTGTGCGGACGGCAGGGCGACGGAGACGCCGCCTTCGGCGGGTTGCTGCTGTACAGCGGTGAAGCAGGCGTCGGTAAAACGGCGTTGCTCGGCGAGTTGCGGAGGATTGCCACCGAGCGTGGCGGTTGTACGGTGCTCGCCGCGCGTGGCAGCGAGCAAGCGCAGGCCGTGCCGTTCAATGTTGTCCGGCAGTTGCTGCAACCGGCACTCGCTCCCTTGGAGGAGGCACAGCACAAACAGATGCTCGGCGCGTGGTACGACATCGCAGGGCCCGCGCTGGGAATCGCACCGCCCGTCGGCCAGGCCGACCCGCAGGGTGTGCGCGACGGAATCGACTGGCTGGTCACCCGGTTCGCCATGACGCGCGAGCCGCTGGTCCTGGTCGTCGACGACGCCCAGTGGTGCGACGCGGCCTCGCTCGCCTGGCTGTCGTCGTTCGCCCTCCGGCTGGCAGGCCTGCCGATCCTCCTCACGATCGCCTACCGTCCGGAGGAACTCCCCTCCCACTCGCCGGCGTTCAAGGAAATCGTCGCGGGTCGGGGCAACCACCCGGTGATGCTGCATCCCCTCACTCCGGGTGCCGTGGCCGAGCTGGTGCGCGCCACGCTGGAGCCCGAGGCGGACGATCCGTTCTGTCGTGAGGTCTGGGCCGTCACCGGCGGAAACCCCTACGAGGCCGTTGAGTTGATCGCGAAGACACGCGACCGTCAGCTCAAGCCGCTCGAGGAATCAGCCGCGTTGCTGCGCGAGCTCGGTGCCGCCGCGCGGGGCAGCGGACTGGTCGCCCGGCTGGAGCGGCTGGGCAATCCCGCGACCCGGTTCGCCTGGGGCGCCTCGGTGCTCGGTACGGAGATCTCCCCGAGGCTCGCCGCGATGCTCGCGGGGATGAACCACGCGGAAGGTCTCGTATGCGCGGACCGGCTGCGCGAGGCCCGCATCCTCAAGGGCGCCGCCTCGCTCGAGTTCGTCCACCCGCTGATCGCCACTGCCGTCTACCAGGCCATTCCGGCGGCCACGCGCACCGCGATGCACGGGCTGGCGGCCTGGGCGGTCGCCAACGAGGGCCACGGGGCCGCCGCCGCGTCACGGCACCTGCTGGAGGTCCATCCGGAGGGTGACCCCGACCTCGTGCAGCAGATGCGCACCGCGGCCAAGGAACACCTCGCGGTCGGTGCGCCGGAGGCCGCTCAGCGCTGTCTCGAGCGCGCCCTCGCGGAACCTCCGCCCGAGGACGAGCGGGCGGAGGTTCTTTACGAACTGGGCTGTTCGGCACTGCTCACCTCTCCGCCGACCACGATCAACCATCTGCGGGCGGCTCTGAGCGACCCCGGGCTTCCCGAAGGCCTGCGCGTCGACGCGACGTTCCGGCTCTCGCAGGCGTACGCCCACAACGGGCAGCTCAACCAAGCCGCAGGAGTGGTGGCCGAGGCCGCCGACCGCATGCCGGGCGGCCCGGGAAAGATGCGACTCCAGGCGGCGCACTTCCTCTGGAAGGGAATCCAGTACGAGGAGGAGGGAGCCCAGGAGAGGTCCCGGAAGATCGCCGAGCTCGCCGAGCACCTGGAGGGCCGCGACAGCTCCGAACGCGCCCTGCTGGCCCTGCGTGCCTTCGACGGCATGATCCGTGGTGAGAATGCCCTGCACGTCGTCGAGCTGGCCGACCGCATCCTCGAGGACGGCCGTCTCCCGGGAGGGCTGGGCTGGACGAACGTCGAGTGGGGCTTCGAGGTCCCCAGCATGATCGGCATCTCCTGTGCCTATGCCGACCGGCTCGACTGCGCCGAGCAGCTCTTCGCGGAGGCGGTGCGCGAATTCGAGATCTCCGGCTGGCGCGGTGCTCATCTCGCCTTCGCCCATGAGTTCCTGGGCCTCGTCCACCGCCGGCGCGGAGACCTGGAGTCGGCCGAGCGGGCCCTGCGGGAAGGGCTCAGGCTGGCCGACCGGCTGGGTCCTGGACTGCCCATCCAGTGGGACGGCGCCTGCATGCTCGTCGACACCCTGCTGGCCAGGGGACATCTGGAAGAGGCCCGGAAGGTGGCCGAGCAGTACTCCTTCGGCCCGCCCTATCCTCCGGCGATGGTCATGCCCGACGCCGCCTGCATGGTGGGGCGGCTGCTGCTCGCACTCGGCCGTACGAAGGAGGCGGTGGCCGAACTCGAGGCGGCGGGCCACCGGTTGGCCGAGCGCGGCCGTAACAACATCCTCTGGGGACCCTGGATGCTGGACCTGGCCGTCGCCGTTGCTCCCGAGGAGCCGGAGCGGGCCCGTTCCCTCGCCGACCAGGCGCTCCAGCACGCCGTGCGGTTCGGCACCGACACCGCCATCGGCGAGGCCCTGCGCCGGGCGGGGCAGGTGGCCGCCGAGCCCGAGGATGCGCTCGCCAAGTTCGGCCAGGCGGTCGACCACCTGCGCCGGTCGCCGAGCCGTTACGAGTACGCCGCGGCCCTGGTGGACCACGGCACCGCGCTGCGCAAGGCGGGCCGTACGGCCGAGGCGGCGGACCGGCTGCGCGCCGGGCTGGAGCTCGCCGAGCGGTGCGGGGCCGAGGGGCTCGCGGGTGCCGCCCGGGCGGAGATCACCAGCGAGGGCTGTGCGGAGGCGAAGGAGGCCACGCCCTAGCAGCCGCCCGCGCCGGGATGCGATCACCGTCCGACCGGGGTCCGATGGAGGAAACCGGGAGGTGGAGGACGTCATGGCGCATGCGGTCTGGAGCGGAGCCCTGTCGTTCGGCCTGGTGGCCATCCCCGTTCAGCTGTACTCCGCGACCGAGAGCCATGCGATCCGCTTCAACCAGCTCCAGCGCGGTACGTCCGACCGTGTGCGCAACAAGCGGGTGAACGAGCGCACCGGTGAAGAGGTACCCCTTGCCGAGATCGTCAAGGGGTACGACATGGGCGACGACTACGTCGTGGTCGAGCCGGCGGAGCTGGAGGAGATCGCCCCCGGGCGGTCCAGATCGCTGGAGATCAGCGGGTTCGTCGATCTCGAGTCGGTCGACCCGATCTTCTTCGACAAGACGTATTACCTCGGACCGAAGGGCAAGGAGTACGCCAAGGTCTATTCGCTGCTGCACGAGGCGCTGACACGTGCGCGGAAAGCCGGGATCGCCACCTTCGTGATGCGCAACCGTGAATACCTGGTCGCGATCAAGGCGGAGAGCGATGTGCTGGCCCTGCACACCCTGCACTGGGCCGACGAGATCCGTGATCCCCACACCGAAGTCGGCGGCGCGCAGCAGCGGGAGAAGGTCGTGGACCGCGAGGTACGGACGGCCGTCCAGCTGGTCGAGGCGCTCAGCATCGACTGGGACCCGGAGTCGTATCGCGACACCTATCAGGAGAAGGTGCTCGAACTCGTCCAGGCCAAGCGTGCGGGGGCGAGGGTGGAGAAGAGCGAACCGCCGCCGCAGTCCACCAACGTCATCGATCTGATGGGGGCGTTGCAGGCGAGCATAGACAAGGCCAGGTCCGGGGCGGGCGAGGCCGAGGAGCACGAGGTACTGCCGCCCACGCGGCTCAAGGAGGCGGCCGAGAAGCGCCGCGCGAGGAAGGAAACAGAGAAGGAAACGGGGAAGGAAGCGGGGGAGAAGGCCGCGAAGAAGCCCGCGCTGGAGAGCCTCACCAAGACCGAGCTCTATCAGCGGGCGGCGGACGAGGGCATCCCCGGCCGGTCCGCCATGAGCCGTGAGGAACTGATCGAGGCGCTCTCCGCGGGGCGCCGGGGCCGCGGGAAGAGGGCGTCCTGAGCGGCGCCCCCGGCCGGCAGGTGGTGGAGGTCGAGGGTCACCGGCTGTCCCTGTCCCATCTGGAACGGGTGCTCTTCCCCGCCACGGGGCACACCAAGGCCCAGGTGCTGCGCTACTACGCGTGCGTCGCCCCGGTGATGGTGCCGCACCTCGACGGCCGTCCGGCCTCGTTCGTCCGTGCTCCCGAAGGCCCCGCCGGGCAGAGCTGGGTGGCCAAGAACCCGCCGCCCGGTGTGCCCGACTGGGTGCCCTTCGTGCCGGTCGAGCACAGTGACGGCGTCACCGAACAGGCCGTGATCGACTCCACGGCGGCGCTGGTCGCGTTGGCCAACCTCGGCGCGTATGAGGTGCACGTCCCGCAGTGGACGGCGGCGGCCGGGCGCGAGGGGCACGACCGCCTCGTCCTCGACCTGGACCCGGGGCCCGGCACCGACCTCGTCGTCTGCTGCCGTATCGCCCAGCGCCTGCGTCAACTCCTCGACGACGACGGGCTCACCGCCCACGCCGTCGTCTCCGGCGCCAAGGGCCTGCACCTGTACGCGCCCATCGCCCCCGAGTCCGGCAAGGCGGTCAGCGGTTACGCCAGGGAGCTCGCCGCCCGGATGATGGGCGAGCACCCCGGCCTGGTGGTGGTCTCGATGAGCCGCCTCGAACGCCACGGCAAGGTGCTCATCGACTGGTCGCAGAACGCGAGCGCGAAGACCACCGCCGCCCCCTACACCGTGCGGCTGCGGGACCGTCCCGGCGTCGCGGCCCCGGTCACCTGGGACGAGGTCGCCCGCTGCCGGGAACCGGGCGAGCTCGCCTTCGGCCCGGAGCAGGTCCTCCAACGTGTCGAGGAATACGGCGACTTGCTCGCCCCGCTGCTGCGCGCGACAGGCCGGGGCCGACTGCCCTGACCTGTTGGCGGCGGGTCCACGGTGCTCACCGCCGCAGGGTCGTCGGGGGCATGAACTCGCGGGCCAGGGTGCGGTGCCACCATGCCCCGGTGGTCCGCAGTTCCTGCCGGCTGGTGAAGCGGTAGAGGTAGAGCCGGGCCCGTACGTGCGTGGGCGGGGCGTGGGGGAACGGGTTGTGGTGCAGCAGCCGCAGGGTCGCCGGGTCGCCCGTGAGCAGGCGCTCGACGAAGGGCCCGAACCAGTCGCGGGCGTAGCCGGGCGAGATCCCGGCGAACCACATCAGCCAGTCGAGCCGCAGGTGGTACGGGGCGAACTGGCGCGGCATCCGGCGCGGGTCGCCGGGTTTGCCCTTGAAGCCGTACTCCCGCCAGGCCGTCTCCTGGGTGATCACCGGTTCGTCGGTGCCCTCGATCACGACCTCGAAGCGGCTGCGGTTGATGCTGCCGAAGGCGCCGTACGTGTTGACCAGGTGGAACGCGTTGAAGGACATGTTCATCCGCTGGCCCGAGGAGATCAGATTGCGCACCGGCCACCAGCTCAGCACGGCCACGAGGGCGGTGACGGCGAGGACCAGGACCTCGAACCAGCCCGGCGGCGCGGCGGCCTGCGGGGCGTGGGGCAGGGAGAACAGCTCCGCGGCGGCGTTGCCGTCCACGGCGGAGAGGGCGAGGACGATCGTCACCCAGTTCAGCCAGGAGAAGTTGCCGGAGGCGACGAGCCAGAGTTGGGTGACGATGATCAGTCCCGCGGCGATGCTCGCGACGGGCTGCGGCGTGAACAGGCCGAGGGGGACGACCAGTTGAGCGGTGTGGTTGGCCGCGACCTCGACGCGGTGCAGGGGCTTGGGCAGGTGGTGGAAGAACCAGCTCAGCGGGCCCGGCATGGGCTGGGTCTCGTGGTGGTAGTACAGACAGGTCAGATCGCGCCAGCAGGGGTCCCCGCGCAGCTTGATCAGCCCCGCGCCGAACTCGACGCGGAACACCAGCCAGCGCATCAGCCACAGCACCAGCACGGGCGGGCCGGTGCGGGCGTTGCCGAGGAAGACGGCGAGGAAGCCCGCCTCCAGCAGCAGCGACTCCCACCCGAAGGCGTACCAGGTCTGGCCCACGTTGACGATCGACAGGTACAGCACCCACAGCACCGCCCACATCGCCATCGCGGTCCACAGCGGCACCGCGTCGGCGGCGCCCGCCGCGACCGCGGCGGACAGCAGCGCACCGCCCCAGGCGCAGGCGGCGAAGAAGCGGTCCGAGTAGTGGAGCTGGAAGACGCTGGGCGCCCTGCGCGCCGGGACGTACGCCACGAACCGGGGGACCGGCAGCATGCCGCGCTCCCCGATGAGCGCGCGGAACTGCAGGGCCGCCGAGAGGAAGGCGACCACGTAGACGAGGGCGAGCGCCCGCTGGAGGACCAGTCTGCTCAGCCAGTACCCCGGTCCCGTGAACCACTCCATGGGGTATCCGTACCACCCGGGCCGCCCATGGCCCCGGCCCTGCCGAAGAAATCGAAGAATGGGGCAAAAGATGACAGAGTAAACCCATGGTCGATCGGGGAGCGAAGCCTGCCGCCGTAGCGCCACCGGACGACTGGCCCGCTCGCCCGGAGCTGAGTCTCGCCCTCAACCGCATGGGGAGTTTCGACTGGGACCTCGCCAGCGGACGCCTGCACCTGGACGAGCCGGCCCTGGAGGTCCTCCAGGTGCCCCCGGGGACGTTCGCCGGCCGTCTCACCGACCTCCGGGGCCGGTCGCCCAGGGCCGAGGCCGCCCGGCTCGACGCGCTGGTGTCACGGGCGCTGAAGGACGGCAGCGAGAGCTGCGGCGGCTACTACCGCATCCGCGCCGCCGACGGCACCCTGCGCTGGACGTACCTCCGGGGCCGGATCCGGCGCGACGACGGAGGCCGCCCCGTCCGCATCATCGGCATCGTCCGCGACGCCACCGAGGAGCTCGGCCACGCCGTCCCGCGCGAGCAGGCCGCCGACGACGGTGAGCGCCGCCACCAGACCACCGTGGTGGAGACCACGACCGCGGCCCTCGCCCACGCCCGTACCGTCCAGGACGTCATCGACTTCTTCAAGGACTCCCGGTCCGTCGAACACCTCGGTTCCGACCTGCTCGTCCTCGGCCTCGTCGACGCGGGCCGCATCCACCTCGTCGCCGAGGGGCCCTCGGAGCACTTCATCCCGGGCACGCGCTACACGCGGGTCGACGACGACTTCCCCATGAGCGAGGTCATCCGCACCCTCGCCCCGCGCTTCATCGAATCCCCCGAGGAGTTCGCCGGCTGCTACCCCTGGCTGTGGGAACGCATCAAGGACATCGGCATCTGCTCCGCCGCCTACCTCCCGCTGATCGCCCAGGGCCGCCCCATCGGCGCCCTCGGCCTGCTCTACACCGAGGCCCGCGGCTTCACCCGGCAGGAACGCAACCTCTTCATCGCCCTCGGCAGCGGCCTCGCCCAGAGCATCGCCCGCGCCATGCTCTTCGACCAGGAGCACGACCTCGCCGAGGGGCTCCAGCAGGCCATGCTGCCGCGCCGCATCCCCGACATCCCCGGGGCCCAGATCGCCGTCCGCTACCGGGCCGCCCGCATGGGCCAGGACATCGGCGGCGACTGGTACGACGTGATCCCGCTGCCCGGCGGCCGGGTCGGGGCGGTCATCGGCGACGTCCAGGGCCACGACACCCACGCCGCCGCCGTCATGGGACAGCTGCGGATCGTCCTGCGGGCGTACGCCGCCGAGGGCCACTCCCCGGCCACGGTCATGGCACGGGCCTCCTCCTTCCTCCACGAACTCGACACCGACCGCTTCGCGACCTGCACCTACGCCGAGGCCGACCTCACCACCGGCGTCGTGCAGCTCGTCCGCGCCGGCCACATCGACCCCCTGGTGCGCCACAACGACGCCACCTGCCGCCGCCTCCTCGTCGCGGGCGGGCTCCCGCTCGGCCTCTCGGCCGAGTTCGGGCGGCTCGACTACCCGGTGACCACTGTGGAACTCGACGCGGGGGAGACCTTGATGCTGTTCACCGACGGCCTGGTCGAACAGCCCGGTGCCGACCTCGACGAGGGCATGCAGCTCATCGCCACGCTCGTCGGCGCGGGCCGGGACGAAGTCGACGACATCGCCGACCAGTTGTGCGGCGTGGTCGACGAACGCGTCGGCGAGGACGACATGGCCCTGCTCCTGCTGCGCCGGCACGGCGCCGCCACCCGTCCCGGCAGCCGGCTCCAGCAGCACGTCGCCCCCGCCGACCCCGAGGCCCTGCACGCCGCCCGGCACATGGTGCGCGCCGCGGTCGAGGCCTGGGGCGGACGGGCACGGATGGACGAAATCGAGCTGGTCGCCGACGAGTTGACCGCCAACGTCCTCCTCCACACCGACGGCGGCGCGGTGGTGACCGTCCGTATGATCACGGCCCCCGAGCGCCGGGTCCGGGTCGAGGTCGAGGACACCTCCAGCGTGCAGCCCCGCCGCCGCGACCCCGGCGAGTCCGGCGTGTCCGGCCGGGGCCTGCTGCTCGTGGACCGGCTGGCCGACGTCTGGGGCGTCGAACCGCGCGGCTGCGGCAAGTCGGTGTGGTGCGAGTTCCTCCTTCCGGACGGCTTTGGGCAGCGCCATCCGGAAGAGGCCAAGGTCACAGCGGATGCCCCTGCTGCCACGGGCGTCCGCTCGCCTAGCCTTCCCCCATGACGGTCCTGCCCGATGAAGGCTTCTCCCTGGCCGCCGAGTTCCCTGACGCGACCCGCGAGCAGTGGCAGCGCCTTGTCGAAGGCGTGCTGCGCAAGACGGGCACGGAGGCCGAGGGAGCGGCGGCCGAGGACGCGCTGGCCACCGCCCTCCAGGACGGGCTCGCAACGCGCCCGCTCTACACGGCCGATGACGCCGCCCCCCTCCCCGGGCTCCCCGGGCTGCC
The DNA here is from genome assembly GCF_059089585.1 of Streptomyces sp. SX-6. Lineage (NCBI taxonomy): Bacteria > Bacillati > Actinomycetota > Actinomycetes > Kitasatosporales > Streptomycetaceae > Streptomyces > Streptomyces sp. SX-6. The sequence goes on from NZ_JBTHHU010000007.1 coordinate 52,357, forward strand.
CCCGTTCGTCCGCGGCGGACGGGCCGAGGGCACCGCGGTCTCGGGCTGGGACGTCCGCCAGCACCACGCCCACCCCGACCCGCGCCGGACCAACGAGGCCGTGCTCGCGGACCTCGAGAACGGCACCACCTCCCTCTGGCTGACCGTCGGAGCGGGCGGACTCCCCGCCGACGCCCTGCCGGTTGCCCTCGAAGGCGTCTACCTCGACCTCGCCCCCGTCGTCCTCGACGCCGGCGCCGCCTTCGAGCCCGCCGCCCACGCCCTCCTGGACCTCCACGAGCGGCGCGGCACGCCCCGCGGCACCGCCGCCGGCAACCTCGGCGCCGACCCGCTGGGCACCCTCGCCCGTACCGGCGCGGCCCCCTCGGCGTCCGCCGCCGAACTCGCCCTCCGGTGCGGCAGGGACCACCCCGGCCTGCGGGCCCTCGTGGTGGACGCGCTGCCCTACCATGAGGCCGGTGGATCCGCCGCCCAGGAGCTCGGCTGCTCCCTCGCCACCGGTGTCGCCTACCTGCGTACCCTCACCGCGGCCGGGATGAGGGTCGACGAGGCCTGCGCCCAGCTCGAGTTCCGCTACGCGGCCACCGCCGACCAGTTCCTGACCATCGCCACCCTGCGTGCCGCGCGACGCCTGTGGGCCCGCGTCGCCGAGGTCGGCGGCGCGGCACCCGAGCGGCGCGCCCAGCGCCAACACGCCGTCACCTCAACGGTGATGATGACCCGTCGCGACCCGTGGGTGAACATGCTGCGCACCACGCTCGCCTGCCTCGGCGCGGGGGTCGGCGGCGCGGACGCCGTCACCGTCCTGCCCTTCGACGCGGCCCTCGGACTGCCGGACGCCTTCGCCCGCCGCATCGCGCGCAACACCTCCTCCATCCTGCTCGAGGAGTCCCACCTCGCCCGCGTCATCGACCCGGCCGGCGGCTCCTGGCACGTCGAGCGGCTCACCGACGAACTCGCGCACGCCGCCTGGACCTGGTTCCAGGAGATCGAGCGCGCCGGGGGACAGGAGGCCGCCCTGCGCTCCGGCCTGATCGCCGAGCGGCTCGCGGACACCTGGGAGCGCCGCTCCGCCGCCCTCGCCACCCGCCGTGAACCGATCACCGGCGTCAGCGAGTTCCCGCACCTCGGCGAGCAGCCCGTCACCCGCGAACCCGCGCCGCGGTCCGTCACGGGCGGCCTGCCCCGGGTCCGCCGCGACGAGGCGTACGAGGCGCTGCGCGCCCGGTCCGACGCCCACCTGGCCGCCACCGGCACCCGGCCGCGCGTCTTCCTCGCCGCGCTCGGCCCCGCCGCCGCGCACACCGCCCGCGCGACCTTCGCCGCCAACCTGTTCCAGGCGGGCGGCATCGAGCCCGTCCACGACCCCGCGACGGTCGACGCCGCGTCGGCGGCCGAGGCCTTCGCCCGCAGCGGCGCGACGGTCGCGTGCCTGTGCTCGAGCGACGCGCTGTACGCGGAGCAGGCCGAGGCCGTCGCCGCCGGACTCACGTCGGCGGGCGCGCGGTCGGTGTTCCTCGCGGGCCGGCCGGGAGACCGGCGCGAGGCGTATCTGCGGGCCGGGATCGACGAGTTCGTCTTCGCGGGCGGCGACGCGGTCGCCGTCCTCTCCTCCGTCCTCGACCGCATGGGAGTGGCGTGATGCGGCCAGTTTTCTCAGGTAGCCCGGTCTCAGGTATCCCGGCCGACTTCTCCGAGATCGAGCTCGGCCCGGTGCCCGCCGCGGCCGACACGGGAGCGTGGCGCGCCGCCCTCGAGGAGAGCACCGGCAAGGGCGCCGAGGACCTGCTCTGGGAGACCCCGGAAGGCATCGGCGTCAAGCCGCTCTACACCGCCGAGGACCTCCAGGGCCTGGACTTCCTCGCCACCTACCCGGGCATCGCGCCCTATCTGCGCGGCCCTTACCCGACGATGTACGTCAACCAGCCCTGGACGATCCGTCAGTACGCCGGATTCTCCACGGCCGAGGAGTCCAACGCCTTCTACCGCCGCAATCTGGCGGCCGGTCAGAAGGGCTTGTCCGTCGCCTTCGACCTGCCGACCCACCGCGGCTACGACAGCGACCACCCGCGCGTCACCGGCGACGTCGGCATGGCGGGCGTCGCCATCGACTCGATCTACGACATGCGGCAGCTCTTCGACGGCATCCCGCTCGACCGTATGAGCGTGTCGATGACGATGAACGGCGCAGTGCTGCCCGTCCTCGCGCTCTACATCGTCGCCGCCGAGGAACAGGGCGTACCGCCCGAGAAGCTGGCCGGGACCATCCAGAACGACATCCTCAAGGAGTTCATGGTCCGCAACACCTACATCTATCCGCCCCAGCCCTCGATGCGGATCATCTCCGACATCTTCGCGTACACCTCGCAGAAGATGCCGCGCTACAACTCCATCTCCATCTCCGGCTACCACATCCAGGAGGCCGGGGCCACCGCCGACCTGGAGCTCGCCTACACGCTCGCCGACGGCGTCGAGTACCTGCGGGCCGGTCTCGGCGCGGGGCTGGACGTGGACGCCTTCGCGCCCCGGCTGTCGTTCTTCTGGGCCATCGGCATGAACTTCTTCATGGAGATCGCCAAGCTCAGGGCGGCCCGGCTGCTGTGGGCACGCCTGGTCAAGCAGTTCGACCCGAAGAACACCAAGTCGCTGTCCCTGCGCACCCATTCACAGACCTCCGGCTGGTCGCTGACGGCCCAGGACGTCTTCAACAACGTGACGCGCACCTGCGTCGAGGCCATGGCCGCGACCCAGGGCCACACCCAGTCGCTGCACACCAACGCCCTCGACGAGGCCCTCGCCCTGCCGACCGACTTCTCCGCCCGCATCGCCCGCAACACCCAGCTGCTGCTCCAGCAGGAGTCCGGGACCTGCCGGGTGATCGACCCGTGGGGCGGCAGCGCCTACGTCGAGAAGCTCACGCACGACCTCGCGCGCCGCGCCTGGCGGCACATCGAGGAGGTCGAGGCGGCGGGCGGCATGGCCAAGGCCATCGACGCGGGCATCCCCAAACTGCGCGTCGAGGAGGCCGCGGCCCGCACCCAGGCCCGTATCGACTCCGGCCGTCAGCCGGTGATCGGCGTCAACAAGTACCGCGTCGACAGCGACGAGCAGATCGAGGTCCTCAAGGTCGACAACTCCTCCGTGCGCGCCCAGCAGATCGACAAGCTGCGGCGGCTGCGCGCCGAGCGCGACGAGGCGGCCTGCCAGGACGCCCTGAACGCGCTCACCCGCGCCGCCGGTTCGGGCCCGGGCAGCGGCCTGGAGGGCAACCTGCTGGCACTCGCCGTGAACGCGGCACGCGCTAAGGCGACCGTGGGCGAGATCTCGGACGCCCTGGAGAAGGTGTACGGACGGCACTCGGGCCAGATCCGTACGATTTCCGGTGTGTACAGGGAAGAGGCCGGGCAGTCGTCCGGAGTCGAGCGCACGCGCGCACTGGTGGAGGCGTTCGAGCGGGAGGACGGCCGCCGTCCGCGCATCCTGGTCGCCAAGATGGGCCAGGACGGCCACGACCGCGGCCAGAAGGTGATCGCCACGGCCTTCGCCGACCTCGGCTTCGACGTCGACGTCGGCCCGCTGTTCCAGACCCCGGCAGAGGTCGCCCGGCAGGCGGTGGAGGCCGACGTGCACATCGTCGGCGTCTCCTCGCTGGCGGCCGGCCACCTCACGCTCGTCCCGGCGCTGCGCGAGCAACTGGCCGAGGAGGGACGGGAGGACATCATGATCGTCGTCGGCGGGGTCATCCCCCCGCAGGACGTCCCGGCGCTGCTCGACGCCGGAGCCGCCGCGGTCTTCCCGCCCGGCACGGTCATCCCCGACGCCGCCCACGACCTGCTGAAGACCCTCGCGGGGGCCCTCGGCCACGAGCTGTGACCCCGCCATGGCACGGACCATCGATCTCGACGCGTATGTGAAGGGCGTGCTCGACGGCAAACGAGGAGCCGTCGCGCGCGCCATCACCCTCGTGGAATCCACCCGCGCCGACCACCGCGAACTCGCCCAGCGCATGCTGGTCGAGCTGCTGCCGCACGCCGGCGCGGCGCGGCGGATCGGTATCACCGGGGTGCCCGGCGTGGGCAAGTCCACGTTCATCGACGCGCTCGGCACTCTGCTGACCGGGCGCGGTCACCGGGTCGCCGTGCTCGCCGTCGACCCCTCCTCCAGCCGTACGGGCGGCTCCATCCTGGGCGACAAGACCCGCATGGAGCGCCTCGCGACCGACCCCGCCGCCTTCGTCCGCCCCTCGCCGACCGCCGGCACGCTCGGCGGCGTCGCCAAGGCCACCCGCGAGACCATCGTGGTGATGGAGGCGGCCGGTTACGACGTGGTGCTGGTCGAGACGGTCGGCGTCGGCCAGTCCGAGACGGCGGTCGCCGACATGGTCGACACCTTCCTGATGCTCACCCTCGCCCGCACCGGCGACCAGCTCCAGGGCATCAAGAAGGGCGTGCTCGAACTCGCCGACGTCATCGCCGTCAACAAGGCGGACGGCCCGCACGAACGCGACGCGAAGTCCGCCGCCCGCGAACTGGCCGGCGCGCTGCGCCTGTTGCACTCGCCGGACGCCGCCTGGAATCCGCCCGTGCTCACCTGCAGCGCCCGCGAGGGCGCGGGGCTCGACACCCTGTGGGAGCGGCTGGAACAGCACCGCCGGGTTCTGGAGGCCACCGGCCGGCTCGAGAGCCGCCGCAGTGAGCAGCAGGTCGAGTGGGCGTGGTCCATGGTCCGCGACCGGCTCCTGGCGGACCTGTACGGCCACCCGGGGGTGCGCGGCGTGGCCCCGGAGCTCGAACGGCAGCTGCGCGAGGGCACGTTGACGGCCACCCTGGCGGCGGAGCGCGTGCTCGAGGTGTTCCGCGCCTCCGGTTCATAGCGCGCCGCAGCTCTCGCGGATGCGCCCCCCTCGGGCCGATACTCGGACGTGTACACGTCACGGCACGAGGGGGTCGCCGTCATGCTCCACGGCATCGACGTCAGCAGTTACCAGAGCGAGAACTACCCCACCCACGGCATCGACTTCGTCTTCGTCAAGGTCACCGAGGGCATGACCTACACCAACCCCAAATGGGTCGCCCAGCGCAACCACGCCCGCGAGGCCGGGCTCGTCCTCGGCTACTACCACTACGTCACGCCCGGTTCGATGAGCGCCCAAGCGAACCGTTTCCTCGCCATGATGGCGTTACGGGCCGGCGACATCCTCGCCCTCGACTGGGAGCACCCGGACGTCCCGGGCCACGACAAGGACCGCTGGCTGGCCCACGTCCAGGCCAAGGCCCCCGCCCACCGCGTGGTCCTCTACTGCAACCGCGACTTCTGGTTCCACCGCGACACCACCAACCGCGCCGCCGACGGCCTGTGGATCGCGGACCCCGACCACGCCGCCGGCCACCCGGGGGTCCGGCACGCCTGGGCGTTCCACCAGTACGGCGAGACCGGAGGGCTGGACCGCAACGTCGCGCACTTCTCCGACCGGGCCGCGCTGCGGGCGTGGGCGCGCCGGGAGCGCACGGAGGCGGAGGCGGAAGTGGAAACGGAAGCAGAAACGGAATAGGCCCGGGACTGGCATACAGCCGTGCGATTGTCCACTTTCGGGTGACGGTCGCCCCGCGCACTGCCGGGGCGGCCGGTCTCGAACGGATCATGCGAGGCAAGAGCCCGACGATCCCCCGGAGTCCCCTCATGGCAACCTGCAGCAGCTGCGGCAACGACTACTGGCTGTCCTTCGACATCACGACCATCACCGGCGAGAAATACACCTTCGACAGTTTCGAATGCGCGATCACCAAGCTCGCGCCCACCTGCGAACACTGCAGCGGCCGCATTATCGGCCACGGCGTCGAAGTCGCGGGACGCTTCTTCTGCTGCGCGCACTGCGCCCGGCAGGAGGACGGGCAGCTCGGGCAGCAGATCCGCGACACGGTGGGTGCCCACCCGGGCTGATCTGCTGCCGCCCACGTCGCTCGTGCACCCACACGAGCGACGTGATGCCCGTCGTGTCCGCGCGGCTTCCCGGCGGAAGAAACGGTTACGGCACCGAATCCGGCCGTGGGCAGGGGGAGCGGAGTTCGGGGTGGTGGAGCAGACATATGTCCGGATGGCGAACACCATGCATTTCGCCCGGAGACAGGTCTGCTGTCTCGTTCCCGTTCTTTGTCGGACCATGGCGTGATGAGTCCGATGTGTGAACTCCCTTGGAGCGCCTACCTTGTGGAATGCGAGAACCGGTGACCACTGCACGTGACCGGAAAGGGTGTTCCGATGGCGCTCACGCAAGAAGAGATGTTCCAGATCATGCAGATGTGGCAGCAGATGCAGCAGCATCAGCAGGGTACGACCAACGGCCAGGCCGAGAAGCAGAATGTGAACCTCGAGGCCAAGACCGTGCGCGGCAACATCATCGGCATGGCGCAGGGCGAACTGGGGGCACGGCTGTCCGACCCCGACGGGGTGGGCGTCAAGGGCCAGCGGGTCAGCTTCGTCGTCACCAGCACGAACCAGGAGTTCGGCAGTGCGGTCACCGACTCCAACGGTGACGCGACCCTCGACTCCGGCGCGAACATCTCCGACCCGCAGCTGATGGCCACGGCGGCTCTCTCCGGCTACACGGCCGTCTACCACGGCAACGCGCAGTACAACCCGGCGAAGGCGAGGGGCAAGTTCATCGTCGCCCTCTGACCCTTCCGGTGCTCAACTCAACGGCTGCCGCCTCGCGTTCGGGGGGTGGCAGCCGTCCTGTCCGATGTCAGCGCGCCCGCCCCCGAGGCTTGAGGGGCACGGGCGGCAACTCGGGCGCGGGCAGCGGGGAACCGTCGTAGCCCCGTACCTCTCCGAACCGGGACCCCGACATCCACTCCTCGCGGGCCCGGACGATGTCGTCGTGGCTGCGGCCCACGAAGTTCCACCACATCACGATCCGCTCCTCGAACGGCTCGCCGCCGAGCAGCATGAACGCGCTGTCCACGTCCGCCCGCAACGGCAGTTCGCGGCGCCCGCATCCGAGGTAGAGCATCGAGCCCGGCGCGAGCCGCACGCCGTCCACCTCGGCCTCGCCGGACATGGTCAGCGCCGCGTACTCGAAGTCCGGCTCGAGGGGGAGCCGGGCGGACGCTCCCGCGGGCAGGGTGACGTCCGCGCCGACGATCGGGGTGAACGTGGTGGCGGGGGAGGCGGTGCCGTCCAGTTCGCCCAGGATGACGGTCGCGTCGATCCCGCCGCCGCTCACGCGCGGCAGTTCGCCGTGGTGTTCCCACATCGGCGCGATGTGCCGGTGCGCGTCGGGGAGGGCCACCCACAGCTGGGCCCCGTGCAGCAGGCGGGCATGGTCACGCGGTGATTCCTCGGAGTGCGCGATGGCCCGCCCGGAGGTCATCACCCCCAACTCGCCGGGCCGCAGCACCTGGAGGCTGCCGAGGCTGTCCCGGTGCAGCACCTCCCCGTCGTGCAGCCAGCTGACGGTCTGCAGGCCCATGTGCGGATGCGGCGGCACCTGCATACCGGGATCGTCGGCGATGTCGTCCGGCCCGTAATGGTCGACGAAACACCACGCACCCACCATCCGCCGCCCGATGCTCGGCAACAGGCGTCGCACGACGGTGCTTTCGCCGAGCGGGACGTCCTTCGCGGGCAGCAGGTCGTGCACGGGACGAGCGGTGACGCCGTTGCGGCCCCCGCAGAGGGTGGGGGCGGGGTGGAGGTCGAGATTGCTCATGGGGACACTGTGCCAGGCGGGGGTCCCAGGCGCAGGACGGCTTACGGCGGCTCGAGCCGGCCCGCGCACCGCGCCCGTCGCGCGGGGTGCCGGCCGGTCCGGCCCGGGCCCTGCGTCTGCCGGACGCGGAGTGCGACCACCTCCACCACATCGCCGGTGCGCCGCTCCCACCCTCTGCAAGGTTCTTCACCACCCGCTGGTCAGCCCGGTCGCCGTCAACTGCGACGTTCTTCAACATCGCCGACCGGGACCAGCGGGTCGTGATCTACACCGCCGACCCCGGCTCGCCGTCCGAGGAGGTGCGCGGCTGCTGTCCGTCGTCGGCACGCAGCGCATGGACGTACCCGGCTGAGCGCCCCGGCCTGGCAGTCTGTCCGTCATGACCGATCCGACCGAGGCCCCGCTGTGGGCCGTTGCCCGTAAGTCCGCCACCTGGCTCGACGCCGCCAACGGCACGGGCGACCATGAGACCGCGCTGCGGCTGATGAAGCTCGCCGAGGAGGCCGGTGAGGTCATGCAGGCCTACATCGGCATGACCGGCCAGAACCCGCGCAAGGGTATCACCCACGAGCGCACGGATGTGGCTGCCGAACTCTGCGACGTCATCATCACAGCCGCCACCGCACTCCACCGCTTCACCGACGACCCGGCCGTTGCACTCGACACACACGCCCGGCGAGTTGCCCGGCGCATCGACGGGCTGTACCCGAATCCAGGGGCGTAATGAGGAAGTTCGCAATCCGCAATGCTGGCGCCCCATTCGCACCCACGGCACCCTCAGGCATGCGACATGCCCCCAGGCAGTCCCCGAGGAGGAAGCCATGCGAACGATGGGCAAGCTGGTACGACTGCTCGGATCGCCGGGCGCGAGGGCAGAGTCGCCGGACGTGAAGCCGGAGTACCGGCGATCTCCGTGCGCGGCAGGTGCGGATGCGGGCGTGCGACGGACGGTGGCGCAGCGCCGAGGAGGGTGACGGTCGCGGCCGGCGCGACGGCTGTCGCGAAGGCGCGTCTGATGGAGGCCATGCCGTTGGGTCACTCGAGCACCGAATGAGGGTACTTGGAGGACCGGGTCATGCGGCTGAAGGAACGGGCTGGTCATGGTCAATGCCGAGGGCGCATACGCGAGCCTCCGCGCGCCGGAGAGCCGGCACAAGCTCACCGACGAGGTGGGAGCGCGCACCCGGACGCCGTACGAACCCGGTCAGGGCCGTGGAGAGGCCGGGCCGAGGTGAGGACCGGGCACGGCCGGGGGCGGCGGTGACTCGTCCACAGCCTCCTCGCTCGCCGCGGCTGCCACCGCGGGCGAAGCGGTGCGCAGCGTCGTCGCCAGTGCCGGATCGGGTTCGACGGTGGCCGCGTTTGCCGCCGCGCTTCTGAGGTACCGCTTGTCGATTTCGGCAGTGATGACTCGTGCACCGCCGGCACCCGCCAGCGCTGCGCCCACCAGGGCGGTGACGCTCAGATTTACCGGATGGGTGCCGGGTGGTTGCGGTCCCAGCAGGACGGCGTCCTTGAGCGGGCCGTAAAGGCCCCAGGTGACGACTGCCCCGAAGGCGCCCACCAGGCTGTTCCCCACAAAACCGAGCTGCAGTATTCCGGCGGTCCGTTTCGGCAGCACCAGCTCGCTGGCGCTGAGCAGTGCGTTGACGATGCCGCCGACCGCACCGGCCGCCGCTATGAAGCCCAGGACGGCCCACACCGAGGCTGACGATGCCGCTGCCGCAAGCGAGTTGGGATTCGGAGGCATTGGCGTTCCTTCCCATGGGCGGACAGCAGGGATCAGTAGGTGATGACCACCTTGCGTGCCGTGTGGATATCGTTGAGCCCGCCGGTGGCGGCCGTGAAGCCGATCAGTGCCGGGGTGGGCACGGCTACGGGTACGGATGCGAGTGCGCTGTTGGGGCCGAACATCACCGGCTGCCGGTCGATACTGACGTACAGGCGGCCTCCGTTGAGCCCGATCCGTACCTCGTGCGTGCCCGTGCGCAGATCGGGGACATGGGTGGCGGCCGCGGCGTAGGTGAGGGTTTCGCCGCTGCCGCTGGTGGCGACTCCGATGAAGTTGCCCGAGGGATCATTGCCGTTCTTGAAGGTGTCGAGCGCGACGGCGACGCCGGGCAGACCGGAGTAGCCGAGGCCGCCTCCGCCGGTGCCCAGGGCCTGCGGCGTTGCCGAGGGGGCCAGGAGAACGAAGGCCAGCCCGTCGGCTCCGGTGCCTCCGGTGAGCTCGGCGGTGAATTCGGCGATCAGGCTGGCCGTCGGTACGGCAACCGAGTAGAACGCGGAGCCCGCCTGGTTGTTGGCGGCCGGAGTGAGGACCAGGTCGGTGCCGTTGAGGACGGCACTGCCGTTGAGGGTCCACGAGGTGGTGCCGGGCTCGGGAACGGGGTTGCCCTGGATGCCGGTTCCGGTGAAAGTGACCGTTTTCAGGCCCTGGTTGTCGTCACTGTTGAGGGTGTAGGCGCCGTGGACCGGGCCTGCGGCCGTGGGGCTCAGGGTGATCGGCTCGTGAAGGACGGCACCGGGCTGGAGCGTCTGCTGCTCGGCGATCGGCGAGGGGGCATTGAAGGGCGGGGTGGGTGCTTTGGCCTTGGTGATGGTGAGGGTGTCCGTTCCGGTGTTCCCGACGTCGAAGGTGAGGGTGGCCGAGGCACCGATGGAGACCGGCCCGAAGTCGAGGCCCGGCGGGATGATGTGCATCCGTGGTGCGCCCGTGGTGGCGCTGCCCGTGAGTGAGGCGGTGACCGAGAGCTGGTTGCCGCCGGTGACCGTGAGCTTGTCCTGGTAGTCCCCGGCCGGGCTGGGGGCGGTGGGCCGGTAGTCGACCGCGATGGCGAGCGAGGCGCCGGGAGGGAGCGGGGTGCCCACGGGCGGCAGGTTGCGGGCGGTGAAGGGAGCGGTGGGCGCGGTGAGGCCGGCGATGGTCTCCGGGACGGTACCGGTATTGGTGATGATCACGCCAAGTGTCATCTGCTCTCCGACGGTGACCCGCCCGAAGTCCACGCGGGGCGGGGTGGCGCTGAAGCCGGGTCGGGTGCCGATGCCGTGCAGGCCCAGGGCCATGGTCTCGGGTGTGGCGTCGGTGGTCACCGAGAAGGTCAGGGCACCGATGGCTCCGCCGGGGCCGGCGGGGGTGAAGGTGACGGGGACAGCGAGCCGGTCGGCGGGCCGAAGGGTCACGGGCAGCGGGGACGGAGCGGTCACGGCGAACGGAGGATCGGTGGTGACGGCAGTGACGGTCACGGCGCGGGTGGCCGTCACAGTCGCGGTCGCCTGGCCGGTGCTGCCGACGGCGGTGGAGCCCAGGTCGACCGGACCCCCGGTGAGCGGCGACCGGGTGGGCCGGCCGAAAGCGATCACCTTGCCGTCGTGAGTGCCGACGTAGACCCGGCCGCTGCCGACCGCGGGCACCGAGAACTTGGTGGCCGTGCCGATCGGCGCGGACCAGCGCAGCGGCAGTACTCCGTCGACCGGGACGGTGTCATAGGCCCGCAGGTGCGCATTGCTTCCGCCCGGGCCGCCGGGGCAGATCAGCCAGACCAGTGCGGAGCCGGAGGTGGTACCGGTCGAGGTCACCACGGGCGAGCCGGGGTAGTAGCCGATGCCGTCGGCGCTGGCGCCCACATAGGTCAGTTCGGGCGTCCCGTCGACCGAGAGGCGGTAGGCGAGGGCGCGCAGAAACCCGTTGTTCTCGGGGATGTAGACATAGCCGCCGTCGCCGCCCCAGACCGCCGGATGGCCCCAGACCCCCATGAACGGGCCGGTGACGCCCAGCACTTGGTCGGGGTCGCCGGGTTTGGCGTGTCCCCCGAGGTTGTCGCGGTCGAGGAGGAAGACCCGGCCATCCTTGCCGATGTGCACCATCAGGCGGGGATGGGCCGGTGTGCCGAACGGCGGCGAGGGCAGCGCGACCGGGCCGCCGGATCCCAGGTCCTCGTCCCGGCCGTCCAGGGCGGCCGCATCGCTGGGACTGAAGAAGTCCTGGGCGGCCAGGGGACTGCCGCTGCCGGCCGCGAGCCGGACCACCGACTCGGCCAGCTGGCCCGGGGGCCTGCTGCCCGGGCCGGGCGCCGGGGAGGTGCCGTTGCCGGTGGAGAAGAAGATCCTGCCAGGCCTGTCGGAGAGCAGGCCGCCGCCGCTCATCCATACCCCGGCTTCGCCGTCGGTGGTGGCGTTCTGGGTCGCCCACAACCGGACGGCGCGGGTGGTGGTGTTCACGCCCACCACATAGCCGACGTACGGGCCGTGGTCGCAGTGCGAGCCGAAGCCGACGAACACCTCGCCGTCCAGCAGGAGTAGCCCCGGACGCTGGTGGGCGGTGTACGGGTTGAAGGTGTTGCCCGGGTTGTTGACCGGGCTGCCCTGGATGGTCACGGGCCAGCCGGGCTGCTCTGTGCCCGTGGCGAGGTCGAGGGCGTGGAGATACCAGTGCGGGTGGGTGACATCGGGCCCGTCATTGACCTTGGCGGTGACATGGACGAGTCCCGAGGAGGGGTCGAAGACCGGGGTGGCGGTGATACCGATGTGGGGTTGGATGTCGCTGCAGCCGGGAATCGCGTCGTAGGGAAAGGGCGGGCCCAGCGAGCGGGACCACTGGACGGCGCCGGTCACGGCGTGGATGCCGTAGACCATGTTGTTCTCGGTGGCGGCCACGACGGTGCTGCCGATGACCAGGGGCTGGGCGAAGACCTGGCCGTCCACGACGGTGGCGAAGAGCGGGCCGAAGTCCGCGGCGCCCACCTGGGCGGGTGCCAGGTCGGGCTGGCCGGCATCCCAGCCGGTGCGCAGGGCGTTCATCGAGACGGTCGTGTCGTCGGCGGTGCCGGCGACGGGCTGCGGTGCGTTCATGACCGTCGCTCCTTCCTGGCCGGTGAGCCGGTGCCCTTCACCATGTGATGTCCTGGCCGTCCGCGGCGACTTCGACGCCCGCGCGGGTCAGGGTCACGGTGGCCGCCGATGCCGGGTCGGTCAGCGGGTTGGTGTTGTTCAGATGGGTGTAGAGCCGGCGGACGCCCGGGTGCCGGCGCAGGTGCTCGAGCGTCCCGTCGGGGCCGCTCACGGGCAGGTGCCCCATTCGGCGGGCGGTCGGTCCCGGGCCCGTGCCGCCCCGGTGGGCCAGGTGCGCCGGTTCGTCCTCGCTCCAGAACGTGCCGTCCACCAGGGCGGCATCGGCCCCGTGGAGCAGGTCGTCCAGGCCTGCCGGCCAGCGGGCGAGCGAGGGAGCATAGACCAGCGCCGCGCCGGACCGGGTGTCCTCGAAACGGTAGGCGACCACGGTCGGGCCCGAGTCCGGGTGTGCGCTCCGGTAGCGGGGCCGCTTCTCCCCGATGGGCAGTACGGTGACCTGCAACTGCCCGTCCGCCAGAGGCAGTCGGACCTCGGAGCTGGTCGGCAGGTCGATCGGGTGCCAGCGGTGACGAGTGTACGGCGCGAGCAGATCACGCAGCGGGAAGTCCTCGGTCAGCCCGCGGAGCACCGGACCCGGCGCGTACAGGTCGAGCGCGGCGCCCTCGCGCAGGGCGAACAGGCCGGCCACATGGTCGAGTTCGCCGTCTGTCAGCAGCACCCCGCGCAGCGGTGTGTCGCGGGTTCCGGGCGAGGGAGCCAGCCCGGGCGTGGCCAGGAGCTGGGCGCGCAGCTCGGCGGAGGCATTGACCATGTACCACGCCCCGTCGGTGACGCTGATCGCCAGGGACTCCTGGCTGCGCCAGCTCGCCGGGCCGCTGGCCCGGGCGCGTTCGCAGTGGGGGCAGCCGCAGTTCCACTGGGGAACGCCACCCCCGGCGGCGGTGCCGAGCACACGGACACGCATCTGCCTACCTCCTGTGCGGGGCCGGTCCCCGGGGCGTTCGCGGCACCACGGGCAGCGGCCGCCCGGCCGCGGCTTCGGCCTCCGCCTCGGCGACGATCCGGTCGACCAGCGGACGGTGCGGCGACAGCCGGCAGACCGGGTCCGTCGCCGCCGCGTCCCCGGTCAGCTCGAACGCCTGGCAGCGGCAGCCACCGAAGTCGGTTTCCTTGCGCGGGCAGCTGCGGCACGGCTCGGGCATCCAGTCCGTGCCACGAAAGCGGTTGAACGCCGGTGAGCGGTACCAGATGTCCGCCAGCCCGGCATCGCGGACGTTGACCACACCTAGTCCGGGGATGCGGCCAGCGGCCGGGCAGGGCAGCGCATCACCATTGGGGGCGACGGTCATCTGGCGGCTGCCCCAGCCGTGCATACAGGGCTTGGGCAGGTCGTCGTGGTAGTCGGCGACCACATAGACGATCTCCATGCGCCGGCCCGGACGGCGGCGGGCCGCGCGCACCTCGCGCTCGGCGGCGGCGAGCTGGGCGCGGGTGGGCAGCAGGGCGGCCCGGTTCAGCAGTGCCCACCCGTAGTACTGGGTGTTGGCCAGCTCCAGCCTGTCGGCGCCGATCCGCTCGGCGAGGCCGATGAGTTCGGTGAGGTGTGTGATGTTGGCACGGTGCAGGACGACATTGACGGTGAGCGCCAGCCCCGCCGCCTTGACCTCCGCCGCTGCGGCCAGCTTGCGCCGGTGAACGGGCTGCCCCGCGATCGCGTCCGCGCCGGTGGGCCGGGCGTCCTGGAAGCTGATCTGCACATGGTCGAGACCGGCCGCGGCCAACTCGGCCACCCGGGACGGCGACAGCGCCTGGCCGCCGGTGATCAGGCTGGTGTACAGGCCCAGTCGGCGGGCGTGGCCGGCGATGCGGGGAAGATCGCGGCGCACCAACGGTTCGCCACCCGACAGGTGGGTCTGCAGCACACCGAGTTCCCGGGCCTCGGTGAGGACGGCGCACCACTGCTCGCAGGTGAGCTCATCGGCGTAGGAGCCGAGGGCCACCGGATTCGAGCAGTACGGGCAGCGCAGGGGGCAGCGGTAGGTGAGCTCGGCCAGCAGGCCCAGCGGCCGGTCCGCGAACTCAGCCACCGTCGGACTCCCCGTGCCCGGAGGCCGTCTTCGCGGCCGGGACCAGCAGGTGCCGCTCGGCGACAGTGGTCAGGAACGCCTCGACCTCCTGCGGCACCACTGCGTCATAGCGTCGCTCCAGAACGGTGGTGATCTCTGCGGTCCGGGTGGCGCCGTCGCACATCCGCAGGATCGCCACGCCGGTCTCGTTGAGCAGCAGGACACCCTCCGGGTGCAGGAGCACATCCCGGCGCCGCACCGGGTCGTGGCCGAGTCGCACACCGGGCCCGAGCCGCCAGCATGTGGACGGTCCGCCGTGCACCGCAGCTCACCTCACCGGTCCGGCGTGCCCGATCGCGTCGAGCATGCTCCACAGCAGATCGCACTTGACTCCCAACGCGCCGAGCGCCGCGTCCTGCGACTCCCGCGTGGTGCAGTGTTCCAGCACCACTGCCCGGGCGTGTGCCGCGTCCGCGGCGGCGGCTTCGATCCGGTCCGTGAAGTACCGGTGGCCCGTGGGGGCGATCCACGGGTAGTGAGTGCGCAGCGCCTCGAGGCGGGTGTCCATCAGGGCGGGAGAGAACAGTTCGGTCAGGGAGGCGGCCACCGCCTCGACCCATGGGCGGTTGCGTGCCAGGTTCACATAGGCGTCGGTGGCGAACCGGACACCGGGCACCACATGCCGTTCCTCCAGCACATCCGACCGGCTCAGCCCGGACGCCGTGGCGAGCGCCAGCCACCCTTCCAGCCCACCCTCGGCACGGGGTGTGCCGTCGGTGCCGTCCTGGTAGACGATCCGCCGCACCCAGCGGCGCCGCACCCGTACCTCGGGGCAGTTGGCGACGATGGCGGCGTCCTTCTGCGGCAGACACTTCTGGTAGTACCAGCGGTTGGCGATCCAGCGCTTCACCTCGCCCGGTGCAAGGTCGCCCGCATGCAGCCGCTCATGAAACGGGTGCTTGTCCCAGTACCGGGCGGACAACGCCTCTAGCGCTGTCCCGAACTCCTCCTGGCCGAGCAGCCGGGGCTTTCCTTCCACGGGGCCTCCTTCGGACAGCCGCCGCACCGACGCGACCGCTATCGGCGGCCCGCGTACGCGGTGACTTCATGCGGCGTTTCGATGTCCTCGAACAGCGGAGGCACCCAGTCCCTCCGCAGGCCTTCACCTACAGGATCCGGCTCGCCGACGATGGGCGGTCCGGCAAGGGGTTCGGTGCGGTCGATCTCGTCCGCCATGAGTCCACCTCTTCGGGAAAGCGGTGACCTGGGAAGCCGCGGGCCGCTCAGTTGGGCACGGACACCCCCACGCTCAGGCTAACCCGGTCAGGACCGGCGCGCATTTTCGCGGCCCAGTCTTCATAGAACTGCCGGATCACGTCCCTGAGTTCGCCGCCTGCGAGGTCACACGCCCGAACGGTCCGCCGGGCACACCCGGCGGACCGTCGTGGGCGGCCGGAGCCGGCACCTCTGGAGCCGGTCGCCGGCCAGGTGGCAGGCGACCGCTACCCGGACATGTCCCTCACCTCCGCACCGCGGGAGGCATAGGTTCCGTCGATGCGCCGGGCGACTCGCCAGGCGTGTGCGTCGAGCGCGGCGCTCAGCCGGGTACGTCCATGCGCTGCGTGCCGACGACCGACAGCAGCCGCAATGCCTCCTCGGACGGCGAGCCGGGGTCGGCGGTGTAGATCACGACCCGCTGGTCGCGGTCGGTGATGTCGAGGACGTCGCAGTTGACGGTGACCGGGCCGACCATCGGGTGGTGAAGGACCTTGCAGAGGGTGGGAGCGGCGCACACGTCGTGGGATTCCCACAGCCGGGCGAACTCTTCGCTGCCGGAGACGAGTTCGCGTACCAGCGCCGTCACCTCGGGGTCGTCGGGGTAGCGGGCGGCGGTGGCGCGCAGGTTCCGGGCCGCGGTGCGGGCGAACGCGTCCGCGTCCGGCAGGCCGTACAGCCGCCGGCCCTGCGGGCGCGGGCCGAGGAAGGCGCGGCGCAGGAGGTTGCGGTCGCGCCGCGGCAGGGCGGAGAAGTCCTCCATGAGGGCGGCCGCCAGATCGTTCCAGGCGAGCACCTCGTACGTCGCGGACAGCACGACCGCACCGGCCATCGGCAAGCGGTTCAGCAGGTCGAGGATGCTCTGCCGCACCTCGCGCGAAGGCCCGGCCGACGGCACGGGAGGCGCACCGGCGAGGTGGTGGAGGTGATCGCGCTCCGCGTCCGGCAGCCGCAGGGCCCGGGCGAGACCGGCCAGCACCTCGCGCGACGGGCGCGGTGCGCGGGCCTGCTCGAGCCGCGTGTAGTACTCGCTTGAGATGAACGCCAGTTGCGCCACCTCCTCACGCCGCAGCCCCGGGGTACGGCGCCGCGGCCCGACCGGAAGCCCCACTTCGCCGGGGGTGATCCGCTCACGCCTGCTGCGCAGGAATGCCGCCAGTTCTCGTCTGTCCACGTCTCCAGTGTCCGTGGGTGCGCGAAGTTCATCCAGGTACTGCCGGTGCCTGGATGGGCTCCGCGGTCCGGCACAGGCTGGCTGCCATGGACAACACACCGACCACCACCCAGGGCCTGCTGACCGGCAAGGCCGTCTTCGTCACCGGCGCGGGGCGCGGCATCGGAGCCGCGGCGGCGCGCCTGTTCGCCCGCGAAGGCGCCCGCGTACTGCTCTCCTCCAGGACGGAGGAACAGCTCAAAACGGTCACCGACGAGATCCGTGCGGCGGGCGGCACCGCGGACTACGCGGTGTGCGACCTGGCCGACGCGGACGGCGTGCGCGCTGCCGTCGACCGCGCCGTGGAGTTGTACGGCCGGCTCGACGGCGCCTTCAACAACGCCGGTACGGCCGTACCGCCCGGCCCGATGGACCAGACCGCGGAAGCCGACTTCGACCACGTCTACGCCGTGAACCTCAAGGGCACCTGGCTGGCCATGACCGCCGAGGTGGCCGCCATCCGGGCCACCTCCGGAACAGGGGCCATCGTCAACACCTCCAGTGTCGGCAGCCTGGTGGGCAACCCCGAGCTGCCCGCCTACGGGGCGACGAAGCGGGCGGTCAACAGCCTGACCGAGTCCGCGGCCGTCACCTACGGACCGGAGGGCATCCGCGTCAACGCCATCGCCCCCGGCACCACGCTGACCGAGATGTTCCGGACGTGGAGCGACCGTTCTCCCGAGATCCTCGAGCGCCTCAACTCACAGACAGCGCTGAGGCGCCCGGCAGATCCCGACGAGATCGCCCAGGCCGCCGCCTGGCTCCTCAGCGACCGCGCCTCGTATGTGACCGGGACGGTGCTGAGGGTGGACGGCGGCATATGGGTGTAAGGACGACCCTCTGCGGATAGCCTTGGATGCCGTGGAACGACACGACGGGATACGGCAGTTGGGGTGGGGCTTCACTCACACCCAGTACAGCGCGGACCACGGCGCATCGGACGCCGTCCGCAGGGCCGGTGCCCTGCTGTCCGCGCATGCTCTGCCGCAGAACCAGCACATCATGGGCTGGGGCGCGGAGAACCCCGAACCGGCGCCCGGACGTTACGACTTCGAGTCCCTCGACGACCGCGTCGCCCTGATGCGGGCCACGGGGGCCACCCCTGTCCTCACCCTGTGCGGGGCCCCGGACTGGATGAAGGGCGGGCGGAAGGGACGTACCGACTGGTCACGGCTGGAGGACGCGCCCGATCCGCGGCACTACGCGGACTTCGCGCGGCTGGCCGGGGTGGTCGCCCGCCGCTATCCGGACATCCGGCACTTCCTCGTGTGGAACGAGCTGAAGGGCTTCTACGACGAGGACAAGTGCCGCTGGGATTACGAGGGTTACACCGACCTCTACAACCTCGTGTACGAGGAGCTGAAGCGGCAGAGCCCGGGGAGCCTGGTCGGCGGCCCCTACGTAGTCGCCGACCACGAGCCGCCCGGCGACGAGGACGGCTCGCCCGAGGTGCGAGGTGTGTGGGGCGGGCTCGACCGGCGCTCCGTCGACGTCATCCGTTACTGGAACGCGCACAAGGCGGGCGCGGACTTCGTCGTCGTGGACGGAGCCAGCTACACCCGTGAGGGGCACCGGACGATCCCCGACGAGTTCGCCGCCACGGAGAAGTTCGCCGACGTCACCCGCTGGCTGCGGCGTCTCACCGGGCTTCCGGTGTGGTGGGCCGAGTGGTACGTCGAACCGCCCGCGGAGGACTACCGGCCGGGCGGCCGGGACGGCTGGAGCGAGGACCACCGCACCGCCGTGCACGCCACCGCGCTGATGCGGCTGGCGGCGAGCGGCGCCTCGGCCGCCTTCTACTGGAACCCGCAGCAGACCGGGGACGACTGCCCAGGCTGCCTGTGGAGCAGCACGCATCTGCGGGGTGGAGGCGAGGAGTTGCCCATGGCGCGGCTGCTGGGCCGGTTCGCCCGGGAGTTCCCTCCGGGCACCGCCTTCCGGCCGGTCGTCGCCACCGCCCGGGGCGGCGCCAGGATCCAGGTCCTCGCCGACGGCGCGGCCGTGCTCGTCGTCAACACCGAGCCCCGGCCGGTCGCCGCCCGGGCGGACGGGCGGGACCTGGCACTCGCCCCCTACGAGGTGCGCTGGCTGTCAACATGATCGTTGGATGACAACATCCTTAATCTGCTGGCTTCCCGGCACCGTGGTTCATAGCCTTGACCGCATGCCCACCGCCCACACGACCCAGCCCTGCCCTGACCAGATCAACCGTCGCATCAGGGCGTTCCTCATGGCACGGCGCGGGCGGGCCCTCACGATGGCGGAGCGGCGCGAGTACGAAGGGCTGCGCAAGCAGTGGCTGGCCGCACGGCAGCGGCGCCGCGGCTGGTGAAGTCGGCTACCAGTTCCGTACGGCGAAGAGCTTCGCCGGGGCCAGGACCTCCACGTGGCCGTGATCGCCGTACTCGGAACGCCGCCAGTCGGCGAACAGCTTGGCGGTGCGCTCCACGCTGCTGTCTTCCCACACGTCGAAGTCGGACCGGACCACGGCATCGATGCGGGAGCCGCCCGCAGGTGTGCGGATGTAGACGCGCTTCACATGGGTGGCGAGGGCGGCGTCCGCTTTCGGGGCCTTCGTCTTGAGGTACGCGCGGAACTCGCGGAGCATCGGGAACCAGCGGTGCGGACCGGCCGTCGGTATCTCCCCGTCGACGTCCTCGGTGTTGCCCGGGGGAGGACCGTCCGGGTCAGGGTGCTCGTCGGTGGTGTCCGGGACGTCTTCCTGGGTGTCGTCGCTCGTCTCGTCCGTCGTCTCGTCGGCTGTCTCGTCCGTGGTGTCGTCGGTCGTCTCGTCCGTGGTCTCGTCTGTCGTCTCGTCCGTCGCGGACGATCCCGGTCCGGGCGTGGCGGCGACCCCTTGCGCCCCTGCGTGTTCCGTACCGCAGGCGGTCAGCGGCAAGCAGCAGAAGACGAGTGCTGCGACAACAGGTATGTACCGAGTCGTGAGCTTCATCTGTGGCTCCTTTCGGAGGATGAGAGGGGCAGACACAGCGCGAGGTTCCCTGGGGGCGCGAGGCAACCCCCGTGCAGTTGTGGTGAGATCACGCCTCGGTGACGTCATTCTTCTCCAAAAAGAGAGATACTTCCGGCCGTTGCATGGCAGTCTGGTCCGCCGCTAAGTTCCAGGGAAAACGCTCGTGGACAGCGAGACCCAGGGAGGCTTCATGCCCGGCAGCGCTGTGACACCGCTCTACTTCGACGATCCGTACCTGACAGTCGCCGAAAGCGAGGTGACGAGATACGGAACGGACGACCGCGGAACGTATGTCGTGCTCGCCTCGCCGCTGTTCTATCCGCAGGGCGGAGGACAGAAGGGTGACCGGGGCACGCTCGCCATCGGCGGCGACGGAACGCTCGTCGTTCTCGACACCCGTAAGGCCGACGCCGAGATCCGCCACTATGTGGACGGCGCCGTCCCACGGGCCGGTGCGGTCCGTCAGGAATTGGACTGGCCGTTCCGCTACCACCAGATGAAGATGCACTCCGCCGCACACTTTCTGCACGGCGCCCTCGAGGAAGTGACCGGCGCCGAATTCCCCTATCCCGTACGGGCGCCGCTGTCCGAGACCGGCGGTGAGTGCCACTACGAGACCGGTGACCGGTTCGGCCCGGACGAGCTCGCCAAGGCCGTGGCGGCGATGAACGCGTACACCGCACAGGGGCACGCCATCACCACACGGGCGGACGAGGAGCGCGGCCCCGGCATGCGCTCATGGCACTGCGCGGGGTACACGGTGGCCTGCGGAGGGCTGCATCCGCGCAGTTCGGCGGAGATCGGGTCGATCGACGCGCGGATGCGGACCAAGCGGGGCAAGGCACTTGTCTCCTTCTGGCCGCGGGCGTCCCATGGGTGACAAGGGCACGGCATTCGGCTCGTATCTGTACCGGCTGCGCATCGAGCGCGGCCGGGACACCGTGGCCGACTTCCTCCGCGACCAGGAGGTGCCGTTCACCGCGAATTACTACCGGGACGTCGAGGCCGGCCGGAAGATACTGAGCGTCGAGACCGCGGTCACCTTGCACGACGCCCTGGGGCTGGACCAGTCAGGGACGGCCGAGTACTTCTGGCACTACTTCCACGACGTGCTGCCGGCGGAGGTGCACCGGACGCTGTTCGGCCAGCGCGTCCGCCGGGCGGAGGGCACGCTGGCCGACCTCAACGACCGCCATGCCGACCAGGCGGACCTGCGGCGCCGGGCGCTGGCCGTCGCCCGCTACGAGCGGGAGTTCGTCGCCGACGCCGTGATCACCGAGTCCTTCCACCGGAACTTCGACCTGCTGCCGCTCATGACCTACGTCTACATGGTCGCCACGGCCAGTGAGGCGGAGGTGGCCCGGGTGTGCGAGCGGATCGGGGTCGAGTACGGGCCCCGGGTGCGGGAGTTCCTCGCCGGTGTCGCCGAGATCAAGGAGCGGGACGGCACACGGTGGTTCACGCGTCACGCGCCGGTTCTGCGCATGCCGCGCAACGAGGCGGGAGTGGCGCTCAAGGGCCGGTTCGCGCTGCACGAGATGGCCCGCTCGGTGGAGAAGCCGGACGAGGGCGAGTTGTTCCCGCCGGGCGGCACGTTCCGGTATTCGGCCATGATCGCATTGCCGGATTCCGCTCTGCACCGCATTCAGGAACGCCTGGCCGATCTGCTCGCTGAGGTGGAAGTGGCCGCCGATTCCACAGGGCAGCTCGACAATCCCGAATGCGTGCCCTATTTCTTCGCGGTGGTGATCTCCGGGCGTCCCGAGTACAACGGCCGCGCTGTCATGTGAATCCTGGGAATCCTGTTGAGCAGTGGGAAAGGACGGCCCTCTGTCCGCATGGCGGGAAATGCCCTTCACTTCTTCCTCGAGATGAATGATTCTTCCAGTGGTTAGCTTTTTGGGCGACTACACGCTGCAAGGGGGAAGCGTATGTCCCCGGTGATTGCCGAAATCCCAGTGACAACCGAGGCAGGACTGGCCACTTGGACCGTTGACCCGGCCCTGGTGTCCGACCCGGCACAGGTCCGCGACTTGGTCGCCGGCCACGCCGAAGCGATCCTGGCGAGCGTCGAGAAGCACGGCGCGCTCCGTGTGCGCGGTCTGCGGACGGTTCGCACGGCGGCCGAATTCTCGACGGTGGCCTCCGAATTGATGCCCGCGCTGCGCGACTACGTGGGCGGCACCTCTCCACGGGAGCAGGTGCACGACAAGGTCATGACGGCCACGTACGTTCCGCCGTCGTGGTCGATCATCCTGCACCAGGAGATGGCCTACACCCACGCGATGCCGGCCTACATCTCCTTCTTCTGCGAGCACCCGGCGACCGTCGGCGGCCTGTCCACCTACGGCGACATGCGGCTCGCACTGGACCGGATCGATCCCGCCGTGCGCGACCGGCTGGACCGGCACGGGCTCCGTCTGGCGCGCACGCTGCTCGGCCCGGACAGCGTGCACCTCAAGCCCGGCGTCAAGAAGCCGTGGACCGAGGTGTTCGGGACCACCGACCCCGCCGAGGTCGACCGCATCGCGGCCGAACGGGGCTGGGAGAGCGAGTGGATCGGCGACGACGCCGTCCGCCTCCGCCAGGACCTGGTCCCCGCCGTCCGTACGCACCCGGTCACCGGCGTCCCGGTGTGGTGCAACCAGGCGCACTTCTTCAGCCCGGCGTGCATGCTGCGCTGGGCCCAGGAGGACGGCCGGCACGAGGAGTACGCCGAGCAGGCCCGCGCCGCGGAGGAACACCCGGAGCTGCTCGACCGGATGTACCTGGGCTCGGGGGAGCCCGTCCGCGACGAGGACGCGCTGCACGTCTACGAGGTGCTGCGCACCCTCGAACGCGGCGTACGGCTCGAGCCCTCCGACCTCCTGCTCGTCGACAACCTGCTGGTCGCCCACGGGCGTACCGCGTTCGAAGGGGAGCGCCGCATCCTGGTCGCTCTCTCCGACCGTTCTCACAACTGACAACCGGAACACCGACCTTCGGGGGAAGTCGTGTCCATCGTTCTGCAGCCGGACGAGCGCGTCCGGCTCGACCAACTCGTCCATGCCGCTTGCGAGCGGGTGCCGGTCAGCCTGTCCGAGCCGGTGCGCGACCGCGTCCGGCAGTCCCGCAACCTCCTGGAGAAGTTCGTCGCCGACGGCCGCGTGATCTACGGCGTCAACACGAGCATGGGGGGATTCGTCGACCACCTGGTCCCCGTGTCCATGGCCCGGCAGCTCCAGGAGAACCTCATCAACGCGGTCGCCACCAACGTCGGCCCGCGCCTCGACGCGACCACCGTGCGGGCCATCATGCTGGCCCGCGTCGTCTCGCTCGCACGGGGGAACTCGGCGATCTCCCCGGAGAACCTCGACAAACTGATCGCCGTGCTCAACGCGGGCGTCGTGCCGTGCGTGCCGGAGAAGGGGTCGCTCGGCACCAGCGGCGACCTCGGCCCGCTCGCCGCCATCGCACTGGTCTGCGCCGGGCAGTGGAAGGCCATGGTGGACGGCGAGGTCATGCCGGGGGCGCAGGCGCTGGCCCGGGTGGGCATCGAACCCATGGTGCTCGGCTACAAGGAAGGCCTCGCCCTGATCAACGGGACCTCCGGCATGGTGGGGCTGGGGGCCCTGGTGTACCAGCGGGCCCGCCGGCTGGTGGAGGTGTACCAGCTCGTCTCCGCGCTGTCCGTCGAGGGCCTCGCCGGCATGACCAAGCCGTTCGACCCACGCGTTCACCGGGTCAAGCCGCACCGCGGCCAGCAGACGGTGGCCGCCCGGCTGTGGGACGTACTCGCCGACTCGCGCCTCGCCGTCAACGAGCTCGACACCGAGCGCGCGCTCGCCGCGGAGATGGACGACTCGGCCAGGGCCGCCTCGATGCCCATCGAGGACGCGTACTCGATCCGATGTACCCCGCAGATCCTCGGCCCGGTCCTCGACTGCCTGGACACCGTGGGCCGGACCCTGACGGACGAGCTGAACTCCTCCAACGACAACCCGGTCGTGATTCCGGAGGAGAACGAGGTCTTCCACAACGGGCACTTCCACGGCCAGTACGTGGCGATGGCCATGGACCATCTCGTCCTCGCGCTGACCACGCTCACCAACCTCTCCAACCGCCGGGTGGACAGGTTCCTGGACAAGAGCAACAGCAACGGGCTGCCCGCCTTCCTCTGCCGGGAGGACCCCGGCCTGCGACTGGGCCTGATGGGCGGGCAGTTCATGACCGCCTCCGTCACCGCCGAGACCCGTACCCTCGCGGTGCCGATGTCCGTGCAGTCGCTGACCAGCACCGCCGACTTCCAGGACATCGTGTCGTTCGGCTTCGTCGCCGCACGCCGGGCCCGCGAGGTGCTGACCAACGCGTCCTATGTCGTGGCCTTCGAGCTGCTCTGCGCCTGCCAGGCAGCCGACATCCGCGGCGCGGACGGGCTCTCCTCCGCGACGAGGCGGCTGTACGAACGCACCCGGCGCACCGTGCCGTTCCTCGACCGGGACGAGACGCTCACCGACTACATCGAGGCGCTGGCCGCAGACCTGCTCGCCGAGCCCGTCCCGGAGGCTGTCCGATGACCACCACGACGGCCGAGTCGGCCGCCCTGAGCGCGCTGCGCGAGCGCTTCGGCGACCGGCTCGGCACCGGCGCGGCGATCCGCGCCCAGCACTGCCAGTCACCCCTGTGGCTGCCCGAACAGCCGCCGGACGCCGTGGTGTTCGCACAGAGCCGCGACGACGTGGTCGCGACGGTGCGGCTGTGCGCCGAGCACGGCGTACCGGTCATCCCGTACGGGGCCGGCAGCTCGCTCGAGGGGCACGTCAACGCCCCGTACGGAGGCGTCTGTCTGGATCTGTCCCGCATGGACGCGGTCGTCTCGGTCGACCCCGACGACGCCACCGCCACCGTCCAGCCGGGCGTGACACGGAAGGCGCTCGAGCGCAGGGTGCGCGACCTCGGCCTGTTCTTCTCCGTGGACCCCGGAGCCGACGCGAGCATCGGCGGGATGGCCTCCACGCGCGCGTCCGGCACCAACACCGTGCGGTACGGCACGATGCGCGAGAACACCCTGGCCCTCGAAGTGGTGCTGGCCGACGGGCGGGTGATCCGCACCGGCGGCCGCGCCCGCAAGTCCTCGGCGGGATACGACCTGACCCGGCTGTTCGTCGGCGCGGAGGGCACCCTCGGCGTCATCACCGAACTGACCGTCCGCCTCTGGCCGGTTCCCGAGTGCATCGGCAGCGGTGTGTGCGCCTTCGCGTCGCTCGACAACGCGGTGCGCACGGTGATCGACGCCGGGCGGCTCGGCCTGGACCTGGCCCGCATCGAGCTCCTCGACCGCACGACGGTACGGGCCTGCAACGCGTACTCCGGCCTGGAACTTCCGGACCAGGTGCACCTCTTCGTCGAACTGCACGGCGACAAGGCCAACGTCGAGGAACACGCCAAGCGGTTCGGCCACCTCGCCTCCGGGTACGGCGGCAAGGGCTTCGACTGGAGCACCGTGGCCGCCGAGCGGGCCCGCCTCTGGCGGGCCCGGCACGACGCCTGGTGGGCCATCCACGCGCTCTTCCCCGGGCGCCGCGGCATCCCCACCGACGTATGCGTCCCGGTGTCCCGGCTGGCGGAGATCATCACGGTCACCGAGTACGACATCGCCGAGAGCGGACTGGATGTGGCCGTCGTCGGCCACGTCGGCGACGGCAACTTCCATTTGCTGGTCATGCTGGAACCGGACGACACCGCGACGGTCACGCGGGCCAGGGAACTCGTCGAGCGGCTGAACCTGCGGGCGATCGGCATGGACGGCACATGCACCGGCGAGCACGGGGTCGGCCAGGGCAAGGCAGCCGTACTGCCGGTCGAGCACGGAGAGGCGGTCGAAGCGATGCGCGCCATCAAACGGGCGCTTGACCCCGCGGACATCATGAACCCGGGAAAGGTCCTGCATTGAAGATCATCATCGTCGGGATCGGCTGCGCCAGCGCGAAGTACCTGGCCGACGCGATGCGTTCCGCCGGCCACGAACCGGTGGTCGTGGCCGACCCGGCGCACTACGCCGGAGCGGCGCGGGCGGCGCTGGAGAGCTGCGTCTGCGTACCCGCCGACATCACCGACACGAAGGACGTACTGCGGGCGCTCACCGAACGGCCGGACGCGCTCTCCGGCGCGACGGCCGTCACCAGCCCCTTCGACGAGACGTTCCCCGTGAGCCGGCAGGTGGCCGACGAACTCGGCCTGGCCCACCCGCCGTCGGCGTTCGCCGCCCTGGCCGACAAGGCCCGGGTCGCCGTCCTCGTACCCGAACACAGCCCGTGGACCGTCACGTTCGACCCGCGCGACATCCCCGCTTCGTTGGGCGCGGGTGCGCCCGGCCCGGTGCTGCTCAAGCCGTCGCTGTGCACGGGCGCGCTCGGTGTACGGGTGCTGGAGGAGCCCAGCCCGGCGGCCGTCGCCGAGGCGGTACGCGGCTCGGCGGTGCCGGGTGCGCTGGACCAGCCGTGGCTGCTGCAACAGGTGGTGACAGGAGACCTGGTCAGCCTGGAAGGCATGGTCCGCGACGGAGAGCTCACGGTCCTGGGCTTCTCCCGCCGCGTCAGGATCGGCACCACCGAGGTCGTCAACCTGTTCCCGGCGGGGCACACGCTCCCCACCCCGGTCCGCGACGAATGCGTGACGGCCGTGACCAAGCTCGTCGACCGGGGCGGCCTCGCCAACGGCTATGTGCACAGCGAGTTCCTGGCCACCGCCGAGCGCGCGTATCTCGTCGACGCGAACGCCGGCCGCGTCGGCGGCGGTGCCCTCGTCGAACAGATCGCTATGGCGCACCAAGTGCACCCGGGAGACGTGGTGCGCCACGCACTGCTGCTCCCGCTCACCCCCGACGCCCCCGCACCCGCCTACCGCCCGGTGCGGCTCACCCGGTCAACCACCAGCTATATGTACGGCCTGCGGGAGGGCGGGACGGTGCGATCCGTGTCCGCCCCCGTCGACACCCCGTGCCTGCACACCCAGTTCGCCGTCCCCGGCCAGGAAGTGCCAGCGGTCGGTGACTCCGACTATGCCTGGGTCGGCATCTTCACGGGCCTGTCCGCGGATGCCGAGCGCGACATCGGCCGGGTAGTGATCCACACCGACCGCGGCGACCGCTCCGCGTACCACGGACCATGCTGATCTACGTCATCCGGCTCACCTCCTGGTGCTCCTGGAGCGTCCTCTACGCCTTCCTCGCCGTCTGGCTGCTGCACACCGGCGCACTCGGCGACACCGCCGTCGGCCTGGTGGCCGGGACGGCGGTGATCGCCAACCGGGTGGGCTCGCTGCTGTTCGCCCCGCTCGTGCACCGCGTCGACAAGCGGCTGGTGATCGTGGCCTCCCAACTCCTCGTGATCACCCTGGCGTTGCTCCTGAAGCTGCTCCACGCGGCCGGCCCCGCGTCGGTGATCCCCTGGCTGGCGGTCGCCGCCCTGTTCGGCCTGGCCAACTCGGTCGCCACGCTGGCCCAGGTCACGTTCATCGCCGTCCGGTACCCGCCCGAGGAGACCAACCGCGCGTTCTCCTACGAGAACGTGGCCCTGAACATCGGCGCGGGCCTGGCACCCGTCCTCTCCGCCCTGGCCCTCAAGGCACCCGACGCTTACCCACTCGCGCCCATCCCCTTCGCCGCACTGAGCGCCGTACTGGCCCTCTTCCTGCCCGGCGACCGGTCCGGAGCGGCAAGACCCCCGCAGGCCGCGGATCGAGGCCAACCCCAACTACGTTCAGTGCTACCGCTGTTCCTGGCCATGAACTTCCTGACCCTGCTCGCCTACGCCCAGTTCTACAACGTCTTCCCGGTCCAGGCCGAGCCCGCACTGGGCGCCTCGACGGTCGGGCTGCTCTTCACGTTCAGCAGCGTGGTGATCGTCCTGAGCCAGGTGCCGCTGACCCGCCTCCTCGCCCGCTACGGCGAACGCACCCAGCTCGCGGCCGCCAACGCGATCAGCGCGGCGGGCATCGTCCTGCTGCCGAAGGCAGGCGCCGGTCTCGGCTACGCCCTGGCCGCGATCCTGCTGATCACCCTCGGCGAGATGGTGTACGGCCCGCTGTACCAGACGATCGCGGTACGCATGATCCCAGAACGGCCGACCTACGCCATCGGCGTCGTCACCTTTGTCTGGGGACTGGCCGAGTCCTTGGCGAGTGTGGTGGGCCTCGCCCTCGTCGGGGCGGGCCTGGGCGCGTGGTCGTTCCTGGGGGCGGCGGGGATGTGCGTGATCGTCACCGCCCTCGCCTTGGCTGCACCGGGGCTCGGTCAGTCGGCGGGCATCTCCCAGACCGATACGTGCTGACGGCTCTCGTGGGTGAACGGCGCCCGCGACCATCCCTCCCACCGGTCGCGCAGCCGCAGCCCGGCGAGCGCTCGGGTACCCCACCTCGATGTTGTAAGTGGCCGCGCTACACAGTGATCACTTGCGCGCCATTTGGGAGAGCTTTTTGGCCAACTGGGGCCAACTAGTGCATGCAAGATGGCTCCTTTTGATGCCATGGAGATCAGTGGGCGCGGTGCCTACTGACGGACACCCCAGGGAGAAACCTTGGCATCCATAACGGTGGTCCGAAAGCGGACTATCTTCACCGTGGTCGGTCTGATGGCGGCCACGCTACTGCCAACTTCAGCCTCTCTGGCTGCAGAGCAGCCCGACGCCGGGCGCGTGGAAACCTACATCCTGCCCGTCAACACTCGCATCCCGTCATTAAAGGAGCTGAGTGCTGGATCAGGGTTGCAGCGATTGAGGTCCGCTGCGAAACAATCCGAGAGCTCTCGAGCGGCCCTGGAGACAACCGGTGCGGCTGCTTCGTATGCGCCAAAGTCTGACTTGCCCTCGGCGGCGCCTTCTCCTTCCGAGCAGGGAATGACGAACTCGCTGAGCAAGATCTCGTACCCGGAACCGCCGAGGTCGATGTCGCTGGAAGAGTGCAAGAAGCACATGGGTGGTGATGCGAAGTACTACTTGAAGAGTCGCTTCGCTGTATGCACCGCGCTGAAGCTCACTCAAGTGTGGATAAAAAAGAGGGGCGCCCCTCCGGTCGCCACCAGCTCGCTGACGTTCTACATCCGCGGTACGGTACCCAAGGAGTCGGATCGCACGATCCACTTCGAATGGGATGTGGTCGACTTCTACAAGGTCGGCGCTGCCCCGACGGCCCGTCAATTTTTCAAAATCAGCACCCCGCTTCCCTTGGTGATGCCTAAATCGGCGAAGATCAAGAAGGGAGGGAACGTACCTGGGGAAAAGAGCTTCGATGACCTTAGGCGTAAGCCGCACTTCGAACAAACGCTGCGTGCTGCCCCAGGCCAAGGGCGTGGCAAGGCAGATGTTGTCGAAGCCGTCTATGAACCGGTGATCTCCTCGAGACTTCCGGTGGGCTGGATCGGCGAGCCCGTCCAGGGCAAGCCCTTTATGCTTCCGCCGAGATGGGACGCAGCGTGGTACTTGCGGAACTCGACTGGTGGGAAGAAGCGTGAGAACCGGGGTAGTGCTTCGTTCGCGTATCTGGGGACGCTGTACTACAACGCTAAACCCGGGGCGCCCGAACGCGAAGTAGCGCTGCATATCAAGAAGGCGTTCGCTCACCCCGAGCAGACGACCCCTTACATGGCTGCCAAGAATGTTCCGGGCCAAGATTTCAGCAGGCCGCTACACGTGATCAAGGAAGATCGATCGAGAAAGGACAAGAATTACAGGGAATCCGTGAAGCAATGCCGGAGGGCTTGGGGTGCTGGCTACACAATGGGTGGCATCTATGAGTGTGATGAATATCCGTTCCAGTCGACCTACGAAGGTGCGGCTGAGTCGATATTTAATCCCGATGCCAAGAAATTCAACTACTCTGTTGCGCGCGTAAAGAAGGCCGACAATGGTGCTGCAGGTAACCTGCTGGACGGATTCTATACAAAGAACCGCATGATCGATGACTATGAGGACGGCTTCATCGTAAAAATACTCGATTGACCGAATGTGGGGCGGCTTCTCCTGATAGCCGCCCCGCCGCGTCAATCCAGAGCGGGCCAGAACTGTACAAGGTACTGTTCCACTCCGACGGTTTCCTCGCCGGCCTCGACGAGCTCTTGCGCTTCATCTCTTCCCGTGCAGTATGCCCTCATGCTCCAGCGGCTGTCCTCCCGCCCGAGAATCACGCTGTCACTGGAACGACCGAGGGTGACAGCCCAGATTGACAGCTCACCTGACGTCGACTCGATGACTGCTTCCCCGTACTCGTCCCACTGTGAACGATCGCTATGCGGCGGAGTGCTCTCCCAGACTTCGATCCTCACATCGGCGGTGTGACTGTGACCTGCGCTGCAGATATCTACTCGACGTTCGTGGGGAGTGAGGAACCGGTCGGTCGTGAACTCGTCGGCGAAGGGTACAGGGACGGCGGAGTCGTCTGACTCCTGGAAACAGAAGCCGTAGTAGGCGATGTCAACAGCTAGGCGTTGTGTCTGCGCAGGGTGGGTCATCTGAATTCCTTTCCGATTGGACTTTTGCGCACAAGGTGTGAGTGGGGGCCTACGGAGCCGTGCCATTGGTGACTTGAAGGCTGAAGTTGCCGAGGTCGAATCGATATCAAAGGTGCTTGGGTGGGAGGTTTGGCGTGGTTGCTCCCGCCTCGCGCCGCGTCAGTCACCCGACCAGGGGATCGTATCGCCCTCGTTCCGATCGAGGGACATCCGTATCACCCGTACCGCGTGGGTGAATTCCTCGGGCGGTCAACTGCCTCTCTTTCTCCCTTACTCTGGCCATGACGACTTGTCGGGAGAGAGGCCGAGCCCGTGTCATCTGATGCCATCAACGAGCCGTACGCCGATCCGCTCGCATTCGGCCAGCGGCTGCAACTGCTGCGCACGCGCCGGGGGATGACGCGTACCGTCCTCGCCGGGTTGCTCGGCAAGTCCCCTTCCTGGCTGAAAGCTGTTGAATGCGGGCGGCTCAAGACGCCCAAGCTTCATGTGATCCTGCGGATCGCCGAAGTGCTCCGGGTGCGTGAGCTGTCCGAACTCACCGGTGACCAGAGCATGCCGGTGGATCTCTTCGTCGGCCCGGGGCACGTACGACTGCCTGCCGTGCGGGATGCAGTCAATGCGTTTCCCTGCGCTACGGTCGGTCAAGCACCGCCGACGGGCGAACTGCGGGCTCGCCTCACCCGCGCATGGCAGGCCCGCCACTCCGCCCCCAACCACCGTGATGTCGTTGGGGTCCTGCTTCCCGACCTGATCCGCGATGCCCAACTCGCCGTCCGGCAAGCCACCTGCACGGCCGATCGGCGTGCAGCGCAGTCCGTGCTTGCGGAGGTCTACAGCCTTAGCCAGTTCTTCGTTGCCTACCAGCCCGATGTGGCCCTCCTGTGGCGCGTCGCTGAACGCACGATGATCGCGGCACAGGAGTCCGAAGACCCGCACGCGATCGGTGTCGCGGCGTGGCTGGCGGCCCAGGCGCATCGTGACTCCGGGCCTCGGCACTTCGATGCAGCCGATACGGTCACTATGGAGACGCTGTGGTTCCTGGAGTCTTTGCTGCCGGATGCCGACGACGATGTCCTTGCCGTTGCAGGGGCTCTCCGGTTCGAGGCCGGGTACACCGCCGCGCGCCGCGGTGACAGCGGGACTGCGTGGCGTCACTGGGACAGCGCCCGTGCGGTGGCCGACCGTTTGCCTGCGGGTTACTACCACCCCATCACGTCCTTCTCCCGCGCGGTCATGGGTGCTCACGCCGTCACGGTTGCTGTCGAGCTGCACGCGGGAGGCGAATCCGTGCGCCAGGCGGCAGCAGCGGACGCGCTGTCCATCCCCTCCCGTCCCCGGCGGGCCCGCCACCGTGTCGAGGAAGCGCGCGGCTACCAGCTCGACGGACAGCCCGAAGCGGCGCTCGCCACGTTGGAGAAGGCCTTTGACGCCGCGCCCGAGACGATCCGTTACAACGGCTATGCCCGGACGATCATCCTTGGTGAGTCCGAGTCGAAGAGCCCATATCGCCGCCGACGTGCTGGTCAACTCGCCGCGAAGATCGGGCTTCTCGCCTCATGATGGAGGGGGCACAGACTGTGCCCCTGCCGCGTCATGGTTCCCCTTAAGGTCGCCGTCCGATCGACGATCTGGAGGAACAGCATGCATGCTTCTGCCATCCGGTGGCTGTCCGCATCGTCCGCTGACCCGCGAGCCACCGTCAGGCTCTGGAAGGCGGGTGAGACGGCCCCGCTGATGGTGGGTCGGCAATGGGACCTGGTGGAGATCGACTTCACCAGGTCCACAGCTGCCATTTCCCAACTCCGCGCCCGGGAGCGACACATCGGTCCTTATCTGATGGGTGGCACGGAACGTGCGATGTGGTGGCTTCTCCCTCTCCGTACGGCTCGCCGGCTCGCCGGAGTACCCGGGGTTCTCGTACGCCCCGCCGGGTCGGAGCTTTTTGTTCCTCCTCCGGGCAAGTACCTCGGTGACCGGGTCTGGGTCATCTCCGACCAGAGCGGAGCCCGCTGGAACGCCCTCACCGCAACCAGCGATCTTCACGAGGCGCTCGAGGCTGCACCCCTTCGCGCTCCCGCGCAAGGGCATGATGGACGGCATGCACGAAATAACTAACTGCCATGACCTGCAAGCTTGGTGCCACGGCGACTCCCTGTGCACATGGGCGGCCCAGGGGCTGACCGGCCGCAGCCGGGCCTGGGTGAGTGACGACCGGCGTGCGGTTGCCGTCGCGGCGCCGTGGTTGTCGGAGCGGGACCGGCTGGCGGTGTGGGGTGCCGAGGACGCGGCGGTGCCGTTGGTGCGTGAGGTGCTGGAGTGTGTCGGGCCCGCGTACCGGCCCGTGGGGGAGCGGGAGTTGATCGGGGCGCTGGTGCGGGGGATACCGGGGCTGGCGCATGTGGCGGACTTCGGCTGGATGGACGGTACAGGGCCGTGCGCCCCCGTACCCGGTGCCGTGTGGTTGTCCGAAGGTGCGCTGTCCGAGGTGGCGGCGCTCGTGGAGAAGGCGTTCCCCGCCTCGTACGCGAAGCCCGGCGTGCCCGGTGTGGAGCGGTGGGCCGGGGTGCGCGACGGCGGCGGGCGGCTGGTGGCGGTGGGGGCGCTGGCGTGGTGCGCGCCAACGGTCGGTTATCTCGCGGGGATTGCCGTGCACCCCGCGGCGCGTGGCCGGGGGAGCGGGCGGCAGGTGTTCGGGTTCCTCCGCGACGAGGCGCTGCGGCGGTACGGTCGGGCGGCGCTCATGGTGGATGAGTGGAATCACTCCGCCGTGCGGCTGTACCGCGGCATGGGGTTGCGCTACCGAGCGGTGGCCGCTGCGGCGGCGTCCTCGCCGAGGAGATCCACGCGCATCAGCGTCTGCAAAGCGGACAAGTCGTCGTAGAAGGCCGACCGGCTGCTCACATACGCCTCGTCGTTCGCCCTCGCCCCGCCGATCACGCAATCGCGGAAGTCCCGCAGGGTCCGGTGTGCATCGTGCACGGCGGCGATCACTGCCGGTGGTGCGGTGACGACCAGCTGATAGCGGAGGTTCTCGCACGGCGCGAAGGCCTCGCGGGCCGTGGCCGTCCGGGCCTCCGGGGACAGGCCGGGGTCCCGGGCCAGGGCCGCGCAGGCGGTGCGGGCCTCCGCGAGGCACGCCAGGTACTCGCCGTACAGGGTGCGGCGGACGGCCACGTCCCGTTCGCCGCGTTCGCGCCGCCAGCGGCGGCGGTCGAGCAGCGCCGCCGAGGACGTGGCGATGGCCGCGCCCACGACGGTGCTGCCCAGGTTCATCCACTCCATCGATCAGCCGAGTTCCAGGGTGGTGACGCCGAAGACACGGTCCAGCGGGGTCTCGGGGGCCGGGCCGTGGTACATGCGGATGGTGTGGGAGGTGGGGGCCAGGCCGCGGGATTGTGCCAAGGAGGCGGCGGTGGCGTGGGGTTCGGGGATGTCCAGGGAGACGTCCTCGTCCGGGTCGAGGTGGGCGGTGAGGGCGTCGAAGAGGGCCTCGGCGTCGTCGGTGGTGTCGGCGAAGAGCGGGCCGATGCGGTGGCCCTCGACGGCGGGGCGGATCACGCCGTAGCCGGTGACGCGCCCCTCGCGCAGCCGGACCACGGCCGTGTGGCCGGTGGCCGTCAGCCAGCGGCCGAGGAACTCGGGGCGGTCGGCGGGGAAGCACTGCCGGTCGTACGCGGCGAGGGCGTCGAGGTGGTCCGGGGTGACGGCCACCGTGCCGTCGGGGCGGGTGGCGGTACGGACCGGGCGGCCCGCGTAGCGCAGGGTGCGGTAGGCGGGGGTGAACCCGGCGCGCTCGTACGTGCTCTGCTGGGCGGGCACGGCGTCGAGGCCGACGGTGCGGTCCCCGGCGTGCGCGAACGCGGCCTGCCAGGTGGCGAGTCCGAGGCCGTGGCGGCGGTGCTCGGGGTGGACCAGGTAGAAGCCGAGGAAGGCGAATCGGGGGGAGTAGGTGACGACGGATATCGCCGAGACCGGCTGCGGGTCGTCGTCGAGGCGGCCGAGGAAGAAGCCCTTGGGGTCGGTGGGGTGGAAGCACGCCTCGTCGCCGTGGCCGGGGTTCCAGCCTTCCTCGGTGGCCCACGCGACCGCCTGCTGCCATTCGTCGAGCGAGGCGCGGGTGACGGTGAGGCGGTCGGTCGGGATCGTCATGGTGCTCAGGGGCCTTTCAGTAGAGGTCAGATGAGGTCCATCGCGGCGACTTCGTCGGGACTCCCGTAACTCACGGGCCCCTTGAAGCGCCTGCGGGCGGTGGCGAACCACCACACCGTGGCGATCAGCAGCACCGCGGCCAGCGCGATCGGCGCGTAGTTGAACGAGCCGGCGGTGATCGGGGAGTGCTGCGGCAGCATGAACAGCACGTTGCTGAGCGCGATCCAGACCACGGCGATCCCCGCGACCGGCCTGCCCCAGCGCCCCAGGTTCCAGGGGCCGGGCTGGAAGTCCTTCAGCCGCAGCCGCAGGAAGATGGGCACGCCGTACGCCAGGAACAGCCCCACGACGTTGACGCTGACGACGGCGGTGAAGACGACGTTGGACCACCAGCCGGGCACCACCAGGACCATGGCACAGGCCGCGGCCAGCCACACCGCCTTGACCGGGGTGCGGGTGCGGGGCGAGACCGAGTGCCACAGGCGGGAGCCGGGCATCGCGCCGTCGCGCGAAAACGCGAAGATCTGCCGGGTGTTGCTGGTCATGTTGGCCAGTCCGCAGAACAGCATGGCCCCGATCACGATGAGCAGCAGCAGTTTCGCGGTGGTCGTGCCGAGCGCGTCGACCAGGATCTGCACCGGCGGTGCCGGAGTGGCGGCCTCCTTGGCGTAGTCGCGGATCGCGTAGACCAGGGCGAGCATGAGGACCAGCCCGGTGACCGCGGAGAAGCCGATCGCCCGCACGATGCCGCGGGGGGCGTTGACGGTGGCCTGGACGGTCTCCTCGGACATGTGGAAGCTGCCGTCGAAACCGGTGAACGTCCAGCTCGTGACGAGCAGTCCCAGCAGCCCGGCGTACAAACCGCTGGAGAAGCCGGTCTCGTTGGCGAAGTGGGTGACGAAGGACGGCGACTGGTGGTGCGAGGGGCCGGTGACCAGAGCGGTGACGATGACCACCATGCCGATGAGCAGCCACCAGACGGAGATACGGTTGATCACCGCGACCAGCCGCACGGTGTAGGTGTTGGCCAGCGCCTGGATCAGCAGGATCACCGCGGTGATGGCGACGGCCTGCTGCGGCGTCGGGTGGTACGACGGCCACTGCATCGCGACGAACGCCTGGATGAAGGTGGCGGCGGCGTAGTCGGTGGCGGCCGTACCGCCCACCTGGCCCACGAAGTTGAGCCAGCCCGTGTACCAGGACCAGGCGCCCCGGTGCCGCTTGGCCAGCTTGCCCGCGGAGAAGTAGAGCGCGCCGCTGGTCGGGTAGGCGGAGGCGATCTCGGCCATGGAGGCGCCGACGAACAGCACCATCACCGACACGCCGATCCAGCCGAAGACGAGGATGCGCGGTCCGCCGGCCACCATGCCGTAGCCGAACGAGGAGAAGATCCCCGAGATGATGTTGATGATCGTGAACGATATGGCGAAGTTGTCGAACGCGCGGAAACGGCGCGTGAGTTTGCGCGGATAGCCCATGGCGTGCAGCGTGGCGTCGTCGTCGAGGGCGACGTGTGCGGCCTGCCGGCGGGCCCGGTCGTGTGCGGGGGACGGGGGCAGCGTCATTGGCACCGTCTTCTCACTGGATCGGCGGGGGGCGTCATGGGGGGCGGTGGGGGATCAGGACGTGCCGGGCACGGGCAGGCCGCAGCGGCGTCTCGCCCGGGTCAGTTGCTCTTCGGGGGCGCCGAACACGCTCCAGGGCATGCGCGACGCGTACGGCCCCATGGCCGCGAGGACCGTACGGGCCTCCTCCTGGCACCCGGCCATCAGCAGCGCGTGCGCCAGATAAGCGAGGTCGAGCACCGGGGTGAAGGTGTACTGCGCGACCCTGGGGAACCAGTGCCGGTATATCTCCAATGCCAGGGTCCTGCCCCGGTGTTGCTTCCATACGCGGTCCGCGAACGGGTCGGCCTTGGGGTCGTAGTCCTCGACCAGGGCCACGAGCGGCAGGAGCCGCAGCGCCGAGTCGGCCGGTGCGCGGTTGCTGAGGAACTCGACCACGTCCCACCGGGCACTCGCCGAACCGCCGTGCCGGGCGAAGTAGAAGGCGAGGAAGCGGTGGTGGGCCTCGCGGTTCCAGGGATCGAGGTTCAGCGCGCGGGCGAACAGGCCCCAGGGGCCGCGCGGCGCGGTGAGCATCCCGCGCGGCGCGGGGTCGTCGGGCCGGTCTATCCGGGCCAGGGCGAGCCGGGCGACCCAGGGCGTGGGATCCACGGGGGACATCCCCGCCGCCTGGTCGCACGCCGCCTGCGCGATACGGACCAGGGAGGCCGCCCGGCTGTCCTGCGCGTCGGCCATGCGCAGTGCCCGCAGCATCGCGACGCGTGCCCACAACAGGGCGGCCTCCGCGCTCGGTTCCTCGGCCAGCCGGCGCTCGGCCAGGTCCGAGTCCGCCGCCACCGAGGCGAGCACCAGCGAGCGGTGGGCCCGCAGCCCGAAGTCCTCCTGCGCGTCCTGGAGCACGTCGAACGCGCTGTGGTAGCGCCCGGCCTGGACATCCACGCAGGCCTGCGCCAACTGATGGTCGTCGGCGGCCGGATGCCAGACGTACCGGCCCTCGAACGTGCCCGAGATCATGACCACCTGCCACCCCATCGACGACAAAATGCCCGCCCTCGCGCGCGCCGCTCGTGCCGGGCCCCGGGCGAGTGTGCTCACCGTTCGCACCGGCAGGCTCACCGTTCGCACCGACAGCAGGTCACACCTTACTCACCATCACCTGGACCGGAAGACGCATGC
Source organism: Streptomyces sp. SX-6 (assembly GCF_059089585.1). Lineage (NCBI taxonomy): Bacteria > Bacillati > Actinomycetota > Actinomycetes > Kitasatosporales > Streptomycetaceae > Streptomyces > Streptomyces sp. SX-6. Next base: position 89,820 of record NZ_JBTHHU010000007.1, read on the forward strand.
GGAGGATCGACCGCCGTATCCCCGCCGCACCGTTACCGGACGGGAGCGTTCCGTAAGATTTTACGTGCGCTCAAGACACAAACCTCTCCTGTTGAACGCCTTTAACGGTGGAGAGCAGAGCAGGATGTCTTCTCCACGACCGTCGCGACCGGAGGGACCCCCAGTTCCGTGAACCCACACCACGCAGGCGATCCGCACCCACGGCGAGGGGGTGAGCGGTGACCCCCTCCTGCCATACGAGTTCGCTTCCCATGACCGAACTGCCTGCCGACTACCGGGCTTTCCACCAGCTGTACCGCGGCGCCTACGTGCACTGGGCCGAGCTCTACCTCGGCAACCGGCACGACGCCGAGGAGGCCGTCGACCAGGCCTTCGAGGACCTCTACTTCGTCTGGGGCGACGTGCTGGGGGCGGAGAACCCCAACGCCTATGCCTGGGCGGTGGTCCGGCACCGCACCATCGACTGCGCCCGTGCCCGGGGGCGGCGCCCGACCGTCATAGACACGGCGGTCTTCGAGGTCGCCGGCCTGGCCCAGGCATCCGACCCGATCGGCGAGTTGGAGCACAGTCTGTCCGTCTACAAGGCGATCTGTGCCTTACCCGCGCGCCAGCACGATGTGATCGTGCTGCACTACTGCCTCGGCTACAGCGTCCGTGAGACCGCCGACATCATGGGCATCACGCCGGGCGGCGTGCGCTCCACCGCCCGCCACGCCAGACACCGTCTGCACGACGCGCTCGGACTGGAGAAGGAAGAGGAGCACCGGTGACCGGATCTCTCGACCGTGCGCTGGCCAAGGCCCGCCTGGACCGGCGCCCCTACACGAACGGTGACCTCGACCGCGCCGAGTTCAGACTCGCGGCCCGTCTCACCGAACGCATGTGGCACGGCGCCCTCTACTTCGACGACCAGATGGAGCCCGCGCGTATCGCCGCCGTCCGCGCGGCCCAGCGCAACTACCTTCCGCACCGCGCCTTCTACCGGCGTCTGCGCAGCCTGTGCAAGACGGTTGTGGCACAGGACCTCCACAAACTCGGCACCTTCCTCGCACACCGGCTGCTCGAGCCCGAGGGTGCCCTCGTGCTCGGCTGCGTCCTCCAGCTGACCGACCGCGAGGACAGCGCCAGATTCTGGTGGCAGTTCGCCGCCGGTGCCGACGCCGCCGGGGCGGCCTGCTGTCTGTACCTGCACCACATGGCGCTCGGCGAGCGGCGCGAGGCGGAACTGTGGCGCCGCCAGGCCGGGCTGGAGTCCCTGATGCCGGAGACCCCGGAGGAAGTCGACCGTAACGACCTCAACATGGCCCTGCAGATGCTCGACGGCCTGCGCGAAGGCGCGGAGGGCGGCTTCTCGCCCGAGGCGAGCGCCGTCATCGCGTACGTCCCCGACGCCCTCGGCTTCGTCGACGAGGTCGACCTGCCGCTGCCGCAGCCGGACTTCCCCGAACGGATCGAGGAACTCACCGCCGCACGCTAGGTGTTGGCACGCTAGGTGTTGCGGATCAGCGCAGGGCGCTCAGCCCCGGGACGAACGTCACCAGCAGCGGCACGACGGGCACCAGGGCCGCCGCGGCCGTCAGCCGCAGCCGCCGCGCGGCGGTCAGCCGGGGCGCGGGCGCCAGCAGCCTGTGCACCCGGCTCGGGACCTGGGAGAGATGGGAGGGGCACGGGCCGAACACCCCGCGGTCCTCGTTGAGTTCGACGAGGGCCAGCGCGGTCGTCAGCCGGCCGAAGCGCCGGGAGGCCGCGTCGTCCGCGGCCAGCTCGACCAGCCGGTGGACCTGGTCGCGGAACGCCGCGAAGACGGGCACCTGCCCGAACCCGTTCGCCAGCGCGGACGAGCAGTGCAGCAGCCAGTCGTGCCGGGCGCGTACGTGCCCCTGCTCGTGCGCCAGCACGGCATCCAGCTGCGAGTCGTCGAGCCGCCGCAGCGCCCCCGTCGTGATCACCAGCTGCGGTGCGCCGCGGCCCCGCAGCAGCCAGGCGTCGGGCCGTTCGCCCTCGAGCAGCACGAGCCGGTCCGCGCCCGGCTCCTCGCCGGGCAGCAGGGGGGAACGGACGAGCAGTTCGGCCCGGCGCCGCCGGCGCCCGGCCCGCGCCCCGCGGACCTCGCGGGTCAGCATGACCGCCGTCCACGCCGCGCCGCACGCGAGCACGACGGCCAGGGGAGCGGCCCAGGGGCCGTACGCGGTGAGCGCGTACGCCTCCATCACACCGCTCGGCGCGGGGGCGAAGACATTGCCGCGCACGGCCTCCCACGCGGCGGCGGCGCTCAGGGACATGGCGAGAGCGCAGCACAGCAGCACGGCGGCCACGGCGCACTGCCACACCCACAGGGCCAGGATCGGTTCGCGGTCGGGCCAGTCGGCCCGGGCCAGCACACGCGGCGCCATGGCCGCGATCAGTCCGCCGAGGGCCAGCAGCGCGAGCGGGACCATCATGGGCGTCAGCCTATGAGTGCGATGCCGTCGGCCGATATGCCGCCGGGGGTGAAGTGACGTACGCCACGCGGTTCGTGGGTGTAAGGGAGGGCTCAAAAGGTCAGCAGCATCGCCAGCATCGCGATGCCCATCGACAGCCGGCAGGCGCGCGTGAGCTCCGGCCACGGCATCGGCCGCGGTGCGGGCACGGCGCCGACGGCGGCCGGGGCGGGGACGATGCGGGCCGCCGTGCGCACGACGTACACCGCGAAGTAGGCCAGCAGCAGACCCGTCAGCAGCGGCACGCCCGCGGGCGGGTGGCCGCCGCCGGTGTGCCCGGCGTGGCCGCCCGCGGGGGCATCCGCCATGGCCAGTGCCATGTAGACCATCGCGAACGCCCCGACGGCGTGGTGCAGATGAACGGCGTCCGCCCTGCCGCGCGTCAGCGCGAGCGAGCGCAGGGCGGAGGCTCCGAAGACGGCGGCGAACAGGACCGCGCTCCATGTCCGGACGGCCGCGCCCGGTACCGGCACCGCCATGGCCGCCATGCCCAGCCCCATGAGTGCATCGCTCCGCGCCCAGCGGAGGCAGTACGCGCCCGTCGCCGCGCACAGCACCACCAGCGACCAGACGACGAGCGGCGGTCCGTGCATGGCACACCTCCCCGGGGGAGGATGCCCGACCCTGTCGGGCTCACACGGGAGCGCACGGCAGCGCACGACGGCGCGCGGGCGCACGACGGCGCGCGCACGATCGTCGGGGTCAGATGCCCGGCCGGTACCGCAGCGGATGCCCCTCGGGCACTTCCACCACCACGATGCGCACCCCGTCCGGGTCGGCGATCCACATCTCCACCAGCCCCCACGGCTCACGCTGCGGCGGCCGCAGGATCTCGACGCCCCGGCCCAGCAACTCCTCGTGCGCCTCGGCCGCGTTCTGCACCTGGAGCCACAACTCGAGCCCTGGGGCGGGCGGGACGGAGGAGCGTCCCGAGACCTCGAGGAACCCGCCGCCCAGGAAGTAGACGACACCGCGCTCGGGGCCGGTCCCGAACTCACGGTGGACGGCGAGTCCCAGCGCCTCGCCGTAGAAGGCCCGCGACCGCTCCGGATCGGTCGGCCGCAACAACACCCGGCTGCTCAGTACGTGCGTCATGCTCGGGCACTGTACGCAAACCCGTGCGGATAGGCTCGGTAATGGGGTCATAGAGGCTTATGAACCTGCACGAGAGGACGTACAGCGCACATGGACACCAGCAGGACGCTCGTCGTGAAGCCGATATTCCGGGCCGCTGTCGCGGCCGATGTCCCCGGCCTGGTCGCACTGATCGAATCGGCCTACCGTGGTGAGGAAAGCCGTGCGGGCTGGACCTCCGAGGCCGATCTGCTCGACGGGCGGCGCATCGACGCCGACGGCGTCCTGGCCGTGGTGACCAGTGAGGACGGCCGGCTGCTGGTGGGGGAGCTCGACGGCGAGATCGTGGCCTGCTGCCAGCTCGAACACCGGGGTGCGCACGCCTACTTCGGCATGTTCGCCGTCCGTCCCGCTCTCCAGGGCGCCGGCCTCGGCCGCACCGTCATGGCCGAGGCCGAGCGCTTCGCCCGCGCGGAGTGGGGAGTCGATGAAATGCACATGACCGTCATCCGGCAGCGCGTCGAGCTGATCGCCTGGTACGAGCGCCGCGGCTACCGGCGCACCGGGCGGATGAGCCCGTTCCCCTACGGCGACGACCGGGTCGGCACCCCCCAGCGGGCCGACCTCGAGTTCGAGCTGCTCGTCAAAGAACTGGCCTGAATCCGGCTAGGACGGCGGCGGGGGAGCCTGGGCGGCGAGTGGCCCCTGCCGCCGGACGGGGTCGCGCCCGGCGGCGAGTGGCAGGAAAATTGGCGGCCCGAAGGCGGTCCGACAGGATAATTTACTGATACTGCTCTTGAGGAGAAGAAGCTCGCATGGATACGGTGTCTTAACGCCAGGTTCTCTCGAGGAGGGGCAGTCATGACGAAAATCCTTGCGTCGAAGGAGATAGGCACCGGTGTTTTCCCGGTGGAACGTGTGATCGAGCACCCCGCCTGGGCCGTGCTCAAGGGCGCGGTCGAGACAATCCGGCCCTGGCAGTCCGCCGACGGCTCGATCGACCTCGCGGCGGACGGTGCACCACCGGGTGAGGCCGTGCGCGCCGAGACCGACCGCGTCGTGGCCGCGGTGGAGGAGCTCTCGCCCCTCCTGCCGCACGACGCCGACTACCACCGGGCGCTCGTCGCCGACCTGCGCCGCTGGGCCAAGGCCGGCTTCGGCGTGCCGGACTTCCTGGACTCGCTGCTCGCCTTCCAGCCCGCCGACCGGCGCACGGACGGCCGCCAGCACCTGGTGGTCTTCCCGATGTACACGCAGAACGGCAACCCCGACCGCAACCTCGAGGCTGTCGTCGTACGCGTCGTATGGCCCGAGTGGCTCGCCGAGCTGGAGCGCACGCGCTACGACAACCCGCTGTTCGTCGGGATCACCTTCGAGGACTTCACCGCCGGCTACGACACCAACTCGGCCGTCCTCTTCCCCGAGACCGTCGCCGTCCGGGAGGCCCCCGAGCGCTTCACCTGGGGCGCGATCTTCTGCGACCGGGAGGCGGCCCGCTTCCGCCGCGTCACCGAGGCCGCCGTCTCCGCGCTCGGCGTGCGGCTCCCCGCCGACATCACGGACCTGCTCGGCGACCAGCGCCGCTGCCAGCAGGCATTCGTCCTGTGGGACATGGTCCACGACCGCACCCACAGCCACGGGGACCTGCCCTTCGACCCCTTCATGATCAAGCAGCGGCAGCCGTTCTGGATGTACGGCCTCGAGGAGCTGCGCTGCGACCTCACCGCCTTCAAGGAGGCCGTGAAACTGGAGGCCGACGGCTACGCCCAGGGCCGCGACGTGCAGTTCGCCGTGCTCTTCGACCGGATGTTCCGCTTCCCGGTCACCGGCGCGCGCGTGCGCAACTACGACGGCCTCGGCGGCCAGCTGCTCTTCGCCTACCTGCACAAGCACGACGTCGTACGCTGGACGGACAACACCCTGCACATCGACTGGGACCGTGCTCCCCAGGTCACCAACCAGCTGTGCGGAGAGATCGAGCAGCTCTACCGCGACGGCATCGACCGGCCCAAGCTCGTCCACTGGTTCGCCGCGTACGAGCTCGTCTCCTCCTACCTGGCTCCGCACCCCGGTTCCGTGTGGGCCAAGGGCCCCGATGCCCTCGACCTGACACAACCGCCCCGCAAGCTCGTGGACGACGTGCTTCCGGACGAATTCCCGCTCAGCATGTTCTACGAGGCCCTTGCCAAGAAGCTGCGCGGCGTGATCGCCTCGACCAAGGGGATCACGGCCGGTACGGAGCAGGTGGCCGCGTGAGCGAGCGGAAGCAGAAGGAGGCGACGGCCATGAGTACTCCGGTGAAGGTCAATGGTCCGCTGGACGGAGCCGTCGTGGCGGTGGCGGGAGCGGCGGGCCCGGCGGGCCGCGCGGCGCTGCTGCGCCTGGCCGACGCCGGGGCGAAGGTCGTCGCCGCGGACGCGGACGCGGCGCGCCTGGCCGAGGCGGTCGACGCGGCGCGGTACGCCCACGGCGGGGCCACCGTCATCGGCGACACGGTCGATCTCCTCGACCTGGAGGCGACCCGCGCCTGGGCGGACCGCACCGAGAAGGAGTTCGGCCGGATCGACGGCCTGGTCCACCTGGTGGGCGGCTGGCGCGGCTCGGCGACCTTCGCCGAGACCGACCTAGCGGACTGGGAGCTTCTGGAGAAGCTCCTCATCCGCACCGTGCAGCACACCTCACTGGCCTTCGAGACGCCCCTGCTGCGCAGCGGCAACGGCCGGTACGTGCTCGTGAGCGCCGCCGGGGCCACCAAGCCCACCGCGGGCAACGCCGCCTACTCCGCCTCCAAGGCCGCCGCCGAGGCATGGACCCTCGCCCTCGCCGACTCCTTCCGCAAGGCCGGGGGTGAGGCCGGACCGTCGGCCGCGGCCACCGTCCTGATCGTGAAGGCACTGGTGCACGACGCCATGCGCGCCGAGCGCCCGCAAGCGAAGTTCGCGGGCTTCACCGACGTCAAGGAGCTGGCCGAGGCCATCGCCGGCGTCTGGGACAAGCCCGCACCGGAAGTGAACGGAACCCGTCTGTGGCTGACTCCCCAACCGTGACCTCGTCCACCCCGGCGACCGACGCGATACGCCGTCACGACCCCGGGGTGCGCGGTTTCGCCAGCGACAACTACGCGGGGGCCCACCCCGAGATCCTGGCGGCACTCGCACTCGCCAACGGCGGCCACCAGGTCGCCTACGGCGAGGACGATTACACGGCGCACCTCCAGGACGTGATGCGCGCCCACTTCGGGCCGTCCGCCGAGGCGTTCCCCGTCTTCAACGGCACGGGCGCCAACGTTGTCGCCCTGCAGGCCGCCAGCGAGCGCTGGGGCGCGGTGATCTGCGCGGACACCGCGCACATCCACGTCGACGAGTGTGGTGCGCCCGAGCGCGTCGGCGGGCTCAAGCTGCTCACGGTGCCGACCGAGCACGGCAAGCTCACCCCCGAGCTGATCGACCGTGAGGCGTTCGGCTGGGATGACGAGCACCGTGCGCAGCCGCAGATCGTCTCCATCACGCAGACCACCGAACTGGGCACCTGCTACACGCCGGAGGAGATCCGGGAGATCTGCGCCCATGCGCACGAGCGGGGCATGAAGGTCCACCTCGACGGCTCGCGCATCGCCAACGCGGCGGCCACGCTGGGCGTTCCGTTGCGGGAGTTCACCACCGACGCCGGTGTGGACCTGCTCTCCTTCGGCGGCACCAAGAACGGGATGCTCTTCGGCGAGTGCGTCGTCGTGCTCGACCCCGGTGCGGTGCGGGCGATGAAGCATCTGCGCAAGCTGTCCATGCAGCTCGCCTCCAAGATGCGTTTCGTCTCCGTCCAGTTCGAGGCCCTGCTCGCCGGGGACCTGTGGCTCCGGAGCGCGTCGCACGCCAATGCCATGGCGGCGCGGCTCGCGGAGGGGGTGCGGTCCGTCGACGGTGTCGAGGTGCTGCACTCCGTGGAGTCCAACGCCGTGTTCGCCCGCCTGCCGCACGACGTGAGCGAGCGGCTCCAGAAGCGCTACCGCTTCTACTTCTGGGACGAGGCGGCGGGCGAGGTCCGCTGGATGTGCTCCTTCGACACCACCGAGGAAGACGTCGACGCCTTCACCGCGGCGGTGGCGGAGGAGATGTCCAGGAGATAGCTACGATCCGGGCACCGGGGCCGGGGCGGTGCCGCCGAGGTGGGCGGGGATCCACCAGGTGTCGTCCGGCCCCTTGGTGCGCACGGGATAGGCGCGCTGGGCCGCCTCCAGGAGGTCCTGGACCCGGGAGCGCAGGCGCTCGGTCACGGACTCCGCGCTCTCGTCGTGGCCGGGGGTCATGGGCTCGCCGACCCGGATGGAGACCGGGATGTGGTCGCGGCCCATGTTCCGCTTGTGCCCCTTGGTCCACAGCCGCTGGGTGCCCCACAGCGCCATGGGCAGCAGCGGCACCCCCGCCTCCTGCGCCAGGCGTGCCGCACCCGACTTGAAGGACTTCAGGGTGAACGAGGTGGAGATCGTCGCCTCCGGGAACACGCCGATGATCTCGCCGGAGCGCAGCGCGCTCAGTGCGTGCTCGTACGCGCCCACGCCCGCCGAGCGGTCGACGGGGATGTGCTTCATCGCGCGCATCAGGGGACCGGAGAACCGGTGCCGGAAGACGGACTCCTTCGCCATGAACCGCACCAGCCGCTTGGCCGGGCGGGCGGCCAGTCCGCAGAAGACGAAGTCGAGGTACCCGATGTGGTTGCTCACCAGGACCGCCCCGCCCCTCTGGGGTATGTGCTCGGTGCCCTGGACGTCGAAGCGCAGGTCGAGCGCCTTGAACATGGTGCGGGCGGCACCGATCACCGGGGGGTAGACGAGTTCTGCCATAAGGGGAAGATCCTTCGGGGCCTGGGGAGAAGTCTCCCGGTGAAGCTACGTGGCCGTAAGTTTGGTGGCTTCCGGCAGATCGTGCCCGAATGTCCGGCCCACAAGCCAGCCGGGGTGCCCGCTCCACCGGGAGATCCTCATCACGTCGTCCTGAATCCACCCGGTGCAAGGCGGAAATTTATCCGTGACCGCCGGTGCTGCACCTGGCGGAGCGGACGGGAACAAGGAACGGGAACAAGGGAAGGGGCCGCGGTGCCGGGTCGGGGAGACGGCGAGGAGGGCGGGCCGCTGAGCGCCGTCCGGATCGGTGCGCGGCTGGGGGAGCGGGCGACGCTCGTCCAGTTCTCCAGCGCCTTCTGCCAGCCCTGCCGGGCCACCCGGCGCGTCCTGGCGGAGGTCGCCGGGATGGTCGAGGGGGTCGCCCACGTCGAGATCGACGCGGAGGAACGGCTCGAGCTCACGCGCGCCCTCGGCATCGGCGTGACGCCGACCGTGCTCGTACTCGACGCGGAGGGCCGCATCGTGCGCCGGGCCGCGGGGCAGCCTCGTAAGGCCCAGGTCATCGCTGCTCTGGGCGCGGCGGTCCGAGGTCCGCAGTGATCCATCTCCCATATGGCGGCCCCCACTTGACGGTGTGCGTTTCGGATCGTCACTGTGACGCCATGTGGCCCGGGCTCCTTCTGTGCGGACGCGCGTACGTGGATCTGCTGCGCACCGCGAGCGCGTGCTGTCCGAAGCCGTGAGCAACCGTGACCGTACCGATCCGGCTCAACTCACCAGAAGGCTCAATTCACCAGAAGGCTCAATTCACTAAAAGGACGCGTTCCATGACGGCCTCGCCCGAAGTCGGCACCTCCCTGGCCTCCGGTCTGCTGCGCTCGGTCTTCCGCCGGCACGCGGCCGGCGTCGCCGTGATCACCGCGCAGGGTGCCCGTCCGGTGGGCTTCACCGCCACCTCTCTGACCTCCGTGGCCGCGGAGCCCCCGCTGGTCTCCTTCGGTGTCGGTACCGGCTCCTCCAGCTGGCCCGTGATCGCCGGGGCGACCCACGTCGGGGTGCACATACTCGGCGAGCACCAGCAGGAGCTGGCCGCCGCCTTCGCGCGCAGCGGCGCCGACCGCTTCGCCCCGCCCACCCGTTGGCGCACGGGCCCCGAGGGGGTGCCGGTGCTGGAGGGCGTACTGGCCTGGCTGGTGTGCCGGATCGTGGCCCGGGTCCCGGCCGGCGACCACCGGGTGGTGCTCGCCGAGGCCGTCGCCGGCGACCCGGCCGGGGCGGGCCGCCCGCTCCTCTACCACCAGGGACGCTTCAACGGCCTGCGCGACTGAGACGTCCCCTGCGCGCACGTCGGACAGATCACAGTCGACCGGCCTTGCGCTCGATGGGAACCCTCGCTGTACTGACGAGTAACATTCCGCTCGGGGCGATGCCCGCACCGACCCGGAATCCGCCCCCCGAGGCGCCTATGCTGCCTGCCAAGGCAGCTTGATAGAGACGATGCAGTAGGAGAGCCGGCGTGAGCTTGAGGATCGTTGTCTGTGTGAAGTACGTGCCCGACGCCACCGGCGACCGGCACTTCGCCGAGGACCTGACCGTCGACCGTGACGACGTGGACGGCCTGCTCTCGGAGCTCGACGAGTACGCGGTCGAGCAGGCACTGCAGATCAGAGACGGGGCAGACTCCGAAGACGCTGCGGAGATCACCGTGCTCACCGTCGGCCCCGAGGACGCCAAGGACGCGCTGCGCAAGGCGCTGTCGATGGGCGCCGACAAGGCCGTCCACGTCGAGGACGACGACCTGCACGGCACCGACGCGCTGGGCACCTCGCTGGTGCTGGCCAAGGCCGTCGAGCACGTCGGCTACGACCTGGTGATCTGCGGCATGGCCTCGACCGACGGCGGCATGGGCGTGCTGCCGGCGATGCTCTCCGAGCGCCTGGGCGTTCCGCAGGTCACCCTGCTGTCCGAGGTCGCCGTGGCGGACGGCAAGGTCACCGGCCGCCGTGACGGCGACACGGCCAGCGAGCAGCTGGAGGCGTCCCTCCCGGCCGTCGTGTCCGTCACCGACCAGTCCGGCGAGGCCCGTTACCCCTCCTTCAAGGGCATCATGGCCGCCAAGAAGAAGCCGGTGGAGTCCCTGGACCTGTCCGACCTCGGCCTCGAGGCGGACGAGGTCGGCCTCGACGGCGCCTGGACCAAGGTCGACGAGGCCACCGAGCGCCCGGCCCGCACGGCCGGCACGATCGTCAAGGACGAGGGCGAGGGCGGCAAGCAGCTCGCCGAGTTCCTCGCGGGTCAGAAGTTCGTCTAGTCCCCGCACGAACCGTCCCTCCCCCCTCTTCTTTTCGCAGGAGCAACGCCATGGCTGAAGTCCTCGTCTACGTCGACCACGTGGACGGTGCCGTCCGCAAGCCCACCCTCGAACTGCTCACCCTCGCCCGCCGCATCGGCGAGCCCGTCGCCGTGCACCTCGGTGCCGGTGCGGACACCGCCGCCGCGACGCTCGCCGAGCACGGCGCGGTGAAGGTGCTCACCACCGACGCCCCCGAGTTCGCCGACTACCTCGTCGTGCCCAAGGTCGACGCGCTGCAGGCGGCGTACGAGGCCGTATCCCCGGCCGCCGTGCTGCTGCCCTCCTCCGCCGAGGGCAAGGAGATCGCGGCCCGCCTCGCGGTCCGCATCGGCTCGGGCATCATCACCGACGTCGTCGACCTCGAGGCCGGCGACGAGGGCCCGGTGGCCACGCAGTCCGTCTTCGCGGCCTCGTACACCACCAAGTCCCGTGTCACCAAGGGCACCCCGGTCATCACCGTCAAGCCCAACTCCGCCGCCCCCGAGGCCGCCCCGGCCGCGGGCACGGTCGAGCAGCTGGCCGTCGCCTTCGGCGAGAAGGCCACCGGCACCAAGGTCGTCTCCCGCACCCCGCGCGCGTCGACGGGCCGCCCGGAGCTGACCGAGGCCGCGATCGTGGTCTCCGGTGGCCGCGGTGTCGGCGGTGCCGAGCACTTCCCGCTCATCGAGGCCCTGGCCGACTCGCTCGGCGCGGCCGTCGGCGCCTCGCGCGCCGCGGTGGACGCCGGCTGGTACCCGCACACCAACCAGGTCGGCCAGACCGGCAAGTCGGTCTCCCCGCAGCTGTACATCGCGGCGGGCATCTCCGGTGCCATCCAGCACCGGGCCGGCATGCAGACCTCGAAGACGATCGTCGCCATCAACAAGGACGAGGAGGCGCCGATCTTCGAGCTGGTCGACTACGGCGTCGTCGGAGACCTCTTCCAGGTCGTCCCGCAGCTGACCGAGGAGGTCAAGGCCCGCAAGGGCTGAGCCCGCCACGCCCAGGGCCCCGTACGCGATGCGTACGGGGCCCTGGTGTTGACCGGCCGTCGTGCGCGCCGCTAGCGTCGTTCAACGGATTGTTGAATTCCTGCGGCGGAAACGGCGGTTGGGGAATGCGGCGGACGGCGACCACCTTCGGCAGCGCGACGCACGAACGCATCGGCGCCTCCCTCGCGGGCGTCGACGCGGAGCTCGCCCGCCGCTACCCCGGCGATCCGGGCACCCGGCAGCCCGTCCACACCGTCTACGTCCCCGCCGACGCCTTCGACGCGGACACGGTCCGCTCCTGGGGCGAGAGGGCCCTCGCGGCCCTGGACGAACACGCCCCCGACGCGGGCGCGTTCGCCTCGGCGCTCGGCATCCCGGACGGTCTCGCCGGGCCGGTGTACGAGCGCGTCCGCGCCAAGCTCGGGCGCGAACCCGTCGAGGACCTGCGCATCGACTTCGAGGACGGCTACGGGCCGCGCCCCGACGACGAGGAGGACGCGGCGGCGGCCCGCGCGGCGAAGCTGGTGTCCGCCGCGTTCCGGGACGGCACCGCGGCGCCCTTCATGGGCATCCGGATGAAGAGCATGGAAGCGGCCGTCCGCGACCGCGGGATCCGTACGCTCGACATCTTCCTCACCCACCTGACGGCGGAGGGCGCGCTGCCCGGAGGGCTCGTCCTCACCCTGCCCAAGGTCACCTACGCCCCGCAGGTCACCGCGATGGCCGCGCTGGCCGAGGAGTTCGAGAAGGCGCACGGCCTGCCGGCGGGCCGGATCCGCTTCGAGATCCAGATCGAGACCACCCAGGCCATCCTCGGCGCCGACGGGCGTGCGACCGTCGCCCGCCTGATCGAGGCGGGCGAGGGCCGGGTCACGTCCCTGCACTACGGCACGTTCGACTACAGCGCCTCGTGCGGTGTCAGCGCGGCCCACCAGTCGCCCGACCACCCGGCCGCGGACCACGCCAAGGCCGTGATGCAGGTCGCGGCGGCCGGCACCGGCGTCCGGCTGTCGGACGGGTCGGTGAACGTGCTGCCCGTCGGCACGACCGGGCAGGTGCACGAGGCATGGCGGCTCCATCACGGCCTCGTCCGGCGGGCGTTGGCGCGCGCGTACTACCAGGGCTGGGACATGCACCCCGGCCAGCTGCCGTCCCGGTACGCCGCCGTCTACGCCTTCTGCCGCGAGGGCCTGGAGCCGGCCGCGGAGCGCCTGGCCGCGTACGCGGGCGGCGGCGGTGGGGCGGTGCTGGACGAGCCCGCGACCGCCAGGGCGCTCAGCGGCTACCTGCTGCGCGGGGTCGACTGCGGGGCCGTGGACGCGGAGGAGGTCGCCCGGCTCACCGGGCTCACGCGCGCCGCGCTCGACGCGCTCGCGGGGCGCTGAACTCGCGGGCGCCGAACCATCACTCGGCGGGCGGGAGTTCGCCGGAGCCGCGCACGATCAGCCGGGTCGGCAGCTCCAGGCGCCGCGGAGCCTCCTCGGCCCCGTCCAGCCTGCGGAACAGCAGTTGTGCCGCGGTACGGCCGAGGCGTGCGGCGTCCTGGGCGACGACAGTGACGGCGGGGGAGAGCAGATCGGCCAGTTCGAGGTCGTCGAAGCCGACGAGCGCGACGGGGCGGGGGTGGCGGGTGAGGACCCGGACCGCTGTGACCGTCACCCGGTTGTTCCCCGTGAAGAGCGCGGTCACGGGGCGCGGGCCGGTGAGCATGCGCTCCGTCTGTGCCCGTACGCGCTCCGGGGCCGTGACCCCCAGGGACACCCACGCGTCGTCGACCGGCAGGGCGGCGGCCTCCATCGCGGCACGGTAGCCGCGCAGCCGCTCGGTGGCGGTGTGGATGTGCGGCTCGTCGCCGATGAAGCCGATGCGGCGGTGGCCGTGGGCGATGAGGTGGGCGACGCCGTCACGGGCGCCGCCGAAGTTGTCCGAGAGCACCGCGTCGGCGGCTATGTGCCCGGCCGGGCGGTCGACGAAGACGGTGGCGACGCCCGCCGCCATCTCCGGTTCGAGGTAGCGGTGGTCGTGCCCCGCGGGGATGACGACCAGGCCGTCGACGCGGCGGGCGCAGAAGGCCAGGGCCAACTCCCGCTCCCGCTCGGGGTCCTCGGCGCTGGACCCGTTGATGAGCAGGGCGCCGTGGTCGCGCGCGACCTCCTCGACGGCACGGTTGAGCGGGGCGTAGAAGGGGTCGGCGAGGTCCTCCAGGACCAGGCCGATGGACGCGGTGCGGCCCTTGCGCAGCACGCGGGCGCTGTCGTTGCGGCGGAAGCCGAGGGCGGTGATCGCCTCCCGGACCCGGCGTTCGGTGTCCGGGGTGACCCCGGCCTCGCCGTTGACCACCCGGGACACGGTTTTGAGCCCGACTCCGGCGCGCGCGGCCACGTCCTTCATCGTGGGGCGGTTGCCGTAGCGGGAGGGCGGGCGGCGGGAGGTGTCGGGCACGGCGGCTACGTCCTTTGCGTCCTTCGCGTTCTTCAGCGTTCTTTGCGGTTCCCGGGACATGGCTCGGCGGGGTCCGGAGGACTCGAGCATAGAGCCTGGACAACGTTGTCAACTCGGGGAAGACTGGCGGAATACCGATGGTCCGACCTCCGACCGCCCTGTGCCACCTCGTGGGGCCGCCGGGTCCCGCCCAGCCTGGAGACCGCCGCGCATGCACCATGACTCCGACGCCCTCGTCGCCGCCCTCGACATCGGCGGCACCAAGATCGCGGGCGGGCTGGTGGACGCCCGGGGGCGGTTGCTGGTGCGCGCGCAGCGGCCGACCCCGGCGCGGGGCGACGGCGCGACGGTGATGGGCGCGGTGGCGGCGGTGCTCGAGGAGCTCGCCGCCGCTGCCGGCTGGCCGCGGGTGCGGGCCGTGGGCATCGGCAGCGCGGGGCCCGTGGACGCCTCGGCCGGGACGGTCAGCCCGGTCAACGTGCCCGGGTGGCGCGGCTATCCGCTGGTCGCCGAGGTGTCCCGGCGGGTCGGCGACCGGCCCGTGGTGCTCGTCGGCGACGGCGTGGCGATGGCCGCCGCCGAACACTGGCAGGGCGCCGCACGGGGGCGGGCGAACGCGCTGTGCATGGTCGTGTCCACGGGCGTCGGCGGCGGGCTGGTCCTCGACGGCCGACTGCACACCGGGCCCACGGGCAACGCAGGGCACATCGGGCACATCAGCGTCGATCTGGACGGCGACATCTGCCCTTGCGGCGCCCGGGGTTGTGTGGAGCGCATCGCCAGCGGCCCCAACATCGCGCGCCGGGCCCTGGATTCGGGCTGGCGACCGGGCCCCGACGGCGATACGACCGCCGCGGGCGTCGCGGCGGCGGCCCGCGCGGGCGACCCGGCGGCGCGGGCCTCCTTCGCGCGGGCCGCCCAGGCGCTGGCCGCGGGCATCGCCGCGACGGCGACGCTCGTCGAGATCGAGGTCGCGGTGATAGGCGGCGGTGTCGCGGGCGCGGGAGAGGTGCTGTTCGGCCCGCTGCGGCAACGGCTGCGCGACTACGCGACGTTGTCCTTCGCCTCGGGCGTCGAGGCCGTCCCGGCCCGGCTCGGCCCCGACGCCGGACTCGTGGGGGCGGCGGCAGCGGCGGCACAGGAATCGGGACTGTGGGCGGCGGGCATGGTGCGGTGACGGACCGCCGCACTGTCGCGGCATGGCGAGATCGGTGCATCATGCCGCTCGCACGTATTTCCGTGGCAAGGTGTTCCGGGCACGTCCTGGCACGTTCTGGCACGTCCTGGGCCGACGAAGGAGGGCAACCGTGATCGTCTGGCTGAACGGCGCGTTCGGTGGCGAAGCGGCCGGCACGGCGAAGGAGCTGACGGAGCTCATCCCGGACAGCCACCTCTACGACCCCGGGATCGTCGCCGGAGCGCTGGGCCGTCTGCTGCCGCCGGAGCGGCTGAACGGGATCCGGGACGTCCAGGACCTGCCGGTCTGGCGGCGGTTGGTCGCGGACACGGCGGCGGCGCTGCTCGCGGAGCTGGACGGGGTGCTCGTCGTGCCGATGCCGCTGGTGCGGCAGGAGTACCGGGACGAGATCTTCGGGGCTCTGGCATCGCGCCGGATATGGGTGCGGCATGTGCTGTTGACGTCGGGGGAAACGATACTGCGCGCCGGGGGCGTACCCCCGGGAGGAAACGGGGCGGGAGGAAACGGGGCGGACCGGGACGCGCTGTCCTGGCTGCGCGACGACGCCTTCGTCGTCGACACCAGCGGCCTCACCCCGCGTGAGACCGCCGAGCGGGTCGCGGAGGCCGTCCGCGACGGCAGTGCCGAGCCCTGCCGGATCGTGCAGACCCCCGAGCCCCGGGGCGAGACGCTGGCCGCCGGGGTGCTGCTCTTCGACGAGGACGACCGGGTGCTGCTCGTCGACCCCACCTACAAGCCCGGCTGGGAGTTCCCCGGCGGGGTCGTCGAGCCGGGCGAGGCGCCCGCCCGCGCCGGGATGCGCGAGGTCGCCGAGGAGATCGGCATCGAACTCGCCACCGTGCCACGGCTGTTGGTCGTCGACTGGGAGCCGCCCAGGCCGCCGGGTTTCGGCGGGCTGCGCCTGCTCTTCGACGGCGGCCTGCTGGCCCGCGCCGATGCGCACCGCCTGCTCCTGCCTGGTGCGGAGCTGCGCGGCTGGCGGTTCGTCACCGAGGACGAGGCCGCCGCGCTGCTGCCGCCCGTGCGGTTGAGCAGGCTCCGCTGGGCCCTGCGGGCCCGCGAGCGGGGACGCCCGCTCAACCTCGAGGCGGGCGTCCCCGTGGGCTGACGGCCACGGGGACGGGACGCGTCAGTTCTTCTGCGTTCCGGTCTTCTGCGTCACTTCTCCTGCGTTCCGGCGTAGTTGAGCAGGAAGAGGGCCTCGGTGAGGGAGAGCCGCTCCAGTTCCTCGGGGGAGACGCTCTCGTTGACCGCGTGGATCTGCGCCTCCGGCTCGCTCAGGCCGATCAGCAGGATCTCCGTCGCGGGGTAGAGCGTGGCGAGGGTGTTGCACAGCGGAATGGACCCGCCCATGCCCGCGACCTGCATCTCCTGGCCCGGGTACGCCACGCGCATGGCCTCGGCCATGGAGGCATAGGCGGGGCTGGCGACGTCGGCGCGGAACGGCTGTCCCTGGCCGACCTGTTGGACGGCCACCTTGGCGCCCCACGGGGCGGCCGACTCCAGGTGGGCGGCCAGCAGCCGCGTCGCCTCGGCGGAGTCCATGCCCGGCGGCACGCGCAGGCTTATCAGGGCCCGCGCACCCGCGTGCACGGACGGGGTGGCGCCGACGACCGGCGGGCAGTCGATGCCGAGCACGGTGACGGCGGGGCGGGCCCACAGGCGGTCGGCCACGGTGCCGGAACCGATCAGGGAGACGCCGTCGAGCACCTTCGCGTCGGCGCGGAAGTCCTCCTCCGGGTACTGCATTCCCTCCCAGGCGCCTTCCGCCTCCAGGCCGTCGACGGTGGTCGAACCGTCCGCCGCGCGCAGCGAGTCGAGGATGCGGATCAGCGCGGCCAGCGCGTCGGGAGCGGCACCGCCGAACATGCCGGAGTGCAGGTTGCCCTCGAGGGTGTCGACCTGGACCTGGACGAGCGTCATGCCGCGCAGCGTCGCGGTGACGGTCGGCAGCCCGGTGCGGAAGTTGCCCGCGTCGCCGACGAGGATGGCGTCGGCCGTCAGCAGCTCGGGGTGCGCCTCGGCGTACCGCTCGAGGCCACCGGTGCCCTGCTCCTCGGAGCCCTCGACGATCACCTTGACGCCGACCGGTATCCCGCCGTGCGCCTTGAGCGCCCGCAGGGCGGTGAGGTGCATGATCAGGCCGCCCTTGCAGTCGGCGGCCCCGCGTCCGTACCAGCGGCCGTCGCGCTCGGTCAGCTCGAAGGGAGGCGAGAGCCAGGCGGCCTCGTCGAGCGGGGGCTGCACGTCGTAGTGCGCGTAGAGCAGGACCGTCGGGGCGCCCTCGGGGCCGGGCAGGTGGCCGTAGACGGACTGGGTGCCGTCGGGGGTGTCCAGCAGGGCGACGTCCTGGAAGCCCTCGGCCCGCAGGGCCTCGGCGACCCAGTCCGCCGCCGCCTCGCACTCGCTCCTGGGGAACTGCGCCTCGTCCGCCACCGACTTGAAGGCGACCAGCTCGGTCAGCTCGGTCCTGGCGCGGGACTGCAGTGAGGCGACGGTTGCCGCGAGCGCGGCGTGGTCCGGCTGCGGGTTCGGGGACGGGGCGGGCGATTCCATGGAACGCTCCTTGCTGGCGCTGCGTTGGTTCCGTACGTACGGGCGATTTCGCCCTTGATCCTGCCATGGTGCCTCGCACCGCTCGGCACGGCTTCCCGCGGAAGGGCGGCCGGCGGCCTGGCCGTAGGATGCGGGCGGTAGCCGTAGCCGGTGATCGAGCGGGAGTAGAAGCACAGGTGAGCAGCGAGAACACAGCCCCGGAAGCGAGCCGGGACGTGCCGGGGGACGGCGAGCCGGTGTGGGACGTCATCGTGGTGGGCGCCGGGCCCGCGGGGGCGTCGGCCGCCCATGCGGCGGCGGCCTCCGGGCGCCGGGTGCTGCTCCTGGAGAAGGCCGCGCTGCCCCGCTACAAGACCTGCGGCGGCGGGATCATCGGCCCCTCGCGCGACGCTCTGCCGCCCGGCTTCGCGCTGCCGTTGCGCGATCGCGTCCATGCCGTCACCTTCTCTCTCAACGGGAAACTGTCGCGCACCCGCCGCTCCAAGCGGATGCTCTTCGGGCTCATCAACCGGCCGGAGTTCGACGCCGCGCTCGTCGAGGCCGCCGAGGCCGCGGGTGCCGAGGTGCGCACCGGCGCGGCCGTCTCCCGGGTCGAGCAGCACGGTGCGGCGGTGCCCGACCGCCGCACCGTCGCCGTCGTGCTCTCCGACGGGCAGACCCTCCTGGCCCGCGCGGTCGTCGGCGCCGACGGGAGCGCGGGGCGGATAGGCGCGCACGTGGGGGTGGAGCTCGAGCAGGTGGACCTCGGGCTGGAGGCCGAGATCCCGGTGCCGGCCACGGTCGCCGAGGACTGGGCGGGGCGCGTCCACATCGACTGGGGCCCGATTCCCGGCAGTTACGGCTGGGTCTTCCCCAAGGGGGACACCCTGACCGTCGGGGTGATCTCCGCGCGTGGCGACGGCGCGGGCACCAAGCGCTACCTGGAAGACTTCATCGCCCGTCTCGGCCTGGCCGGTTTCGAACCGAGCATTTCCTCCGGCCACTTGACCCGCTGCCGCTCCAGCGACTCGCCGCTCTCCCGCGGTCGCGTGATCGTGTGCGGGGACGCGGCCGGCCTGCTGGAGCCCTGGACCCGCGAGGGCATCTCCTTCGCCCTGCGCTCGGGACGCCTGGCGGGGGAGTGGGCCGTGCGGATCGCCGAGGCGCAGGACGCCGTCGACGCCCGGCGCCAGGCGCTCAACTACGCCTTCGCCATCAAGGCCGGTCTCGGTGTGGAGATGGGCGTCGGACGCCGGCTGCTCACGCTCTTCGAACGCCGCCCCGGCATGTTCCACGCCGCACTCACCGGCTTCGGGCCCGCCTGGCGCGCCTTCGCGAAGATCACGCGGGGGACGACCACGCTCGCCGAGATCGTGCGCACCCACCCCCTGGCCCGGCGCGCCCTCATGGTGACGGACCGGACCTGAGCGGGCCGCGCCCCGTGACGTGGTGCGGCGGCGTCCCGCGCACCTGACCACGTCGCGGGACGTGCTCGCACCACGTCAGGGCTGTATCTGCTCCGTGATCCGGAAGACCGGGTGCCGTGCGGCGATGCGGAGCAGTTCCTCGTCGGTCGACTTCTCGCCGGCTCCGTCGAAGAACCGGCCCACCTGCCATCCCCAGCGCGCCAGATAGGCGCGCAGGACCGCGGGCTTGTCCGCGTCGGGCAGCTCCGCGGCGGTGAACATCCGCACGGTGCCGCCCACTTGGAGCCGCCCGCCGCCGGCCGCCCGCAGATTGCGCACCCACTGGCCCTCGCCGCGCGCCGAGACGAGGAAGCTGCCGCCCTCGAATTCCAGCGGGTTGACCGGCACCTGGCGCCACTCGCCGCTGCTGCGGCCCCGCACGGACAGCTCCGCCGCTCCCGCGAGACTCAGGCCGTGCCGCGCGAGACGGCCGATCACTCCGCCCGCGAGCCGGTCGAATCGCCCGGGCTTGATGTAGTGCGTCATGCGTGTCACGGCAACCCCCAGTGATGGAGAGCGGTGCTCTCGCTTGAGATCAGTGTGCACGCTCGCGTGTCATCGCGCAAGAGCAGTGCTCTCGTTGTTGTGCATTGATCCGTGCGCTGGCAGACTGGGGCCATGAATGCCATCCGAGGGGCCAGGGAACGGGCCCGCGGCGAGATCACCGCCGCGATCAAGGAAGAGGCGCGTCGCCAGCTCGCGCAGGAGGGCGCGGCCAAGCTCTCGTTGCGCGCGGTCGCCCGTGAGCTCGGCATGGTCTCGTCCGCGCTCTACCGCTACTTCCCCAGCCGTGACGAGCTCCTCACGGCCCTCATCGTGGACGCCTACGACGCGGTGGGCGCCGAGGCCGAGGGTGCCCTCGCCGCCGCCGGCACCGCCGATCCCGCCGCGCGCTGGACGGCTGTCTGCCGGGCCGTGCGCGCCTGGGCGCTCACGCACCCGCATGAATACGCGCTCATCTACGGTTCGCCCGTGCCCGGTTACGAGGCGCCGCAGGCCACGGTCGAGCCCGCCGGCCGCGTCGCGCTGACCCTCGTCGCCATCGCGCGGGACGCCCACGCCGCCGGGCAGTTGCACACCCCGTCCGCGGACCCCCTGCCCCGCACGGTCTGCACGGACCTCGAGCGGATCGTCGCCGAGCACGCCTTCGGGCTCCCCGCCCCCGCCGCGGCCGCGCTCGTCGCCTCCTGGGCCCAGCTCTTCGGCCTGATCGGCTTCGAGCTGTTCGGCCACTTCAACAACGTCGTCGAGGCCCGCGAGGCGTTCTTCACCCATTCCGTGCGCGGTCTCGCGCACCAGATAGGGCTCACCGGCCCGGAGAGGGCTGCCACTTCATCGAACTGACCTGCCGTCAGAAAAGCGTCTCCGGTGCGACTGTCCCCGCCGCGCGTACCACCGCGGTCGTCTCCGCCTCCGGCGGTGCCGCGGTGAGCGTCCAGCCGGCCAGCTGGCGCGCGTCGAGCAGCAGCGGTCTTCCGTCCGCCGTGTCCAGGCAGATGTCCGGCCCCGCCACGGCCACCACGCGCCCCGCCACCGTGCACCGTGCCGAGAGCTCGACCAGACCGGCGCCGGGCCGGAGCCGGCCGAGCCCGAAGGCCTCGTCGTGGTGGACGGGCGCGAAGGGCCGCACGGCCAGCGCCTCCGGCAGTCCCGGCAACTGCCGCGCACGCTCGTGCAGCCGGGCCAGCTCGGCCGTACGCAGCTCCCGGGCCGGCAGGGGAACGCGCGCGGCCCGCTTGGCCGCGTACGGGAAACGGTCCGGGACGGCGAGTGCGGCGCCCAGCACCGCCTCCGCCCGCCGGGCCGCCATGAGCGGCCCGCGTCCGAGCAACGCGTAGGACAGCGCCGCCTGTTCGAGCAGCCGGACGCCCTCCCGCTCGGCGGCGGTGATGCCGACCTTGACCAGCCCGGGCCCGAACCAGGCCAGGTAGACGTCATATGGCCGGGGATCGTCGGCGGCCGTGTCCGCGGCGACGGAGTGCGACCGGTCGAGTCGCGCGCACTCGGCGCACTGCGCCGAGACCGCCCGCACCGGCACCTCGGCGCCGGCCGGGCAGGGAGTGCGCCGACCGCCCCTGCGCACCCCGACACACTGCCGGCGCCCACCGGTCGTGAACGCCAGCGGTCGTCCGGGCGGCAGCGGGGACAGGCGCTCGCCGCCGCCGGGGCGAAGCCACACCAGCGCCGGCCCCTCCGGGGACCAACGCGCCCCGGCGCACTGCCAGTCGTGCCGCTCCACTTCGCCCCTCCCTCTCGTCATCCAGTGTGCCGTGCCACCGCACCACGCGTGCACCAGGCGATGACCGCCGCCATGGCCGCGAGCGCCGCGACCGTGGTCAGCGCGACGGACAGCGAGGAACGGTCGGCGAGCAGGCCGATGATCGGCGGCGGGAGCAGCATGCCGCCGTAGCCGAAGGTGGACGCCGCGGCGACACCGCTCGGCCCGGCCAGCTCGCCCGCCCGACCGACCGCCACCGGGAAGAGGTTGGCCAGGCCGAGGCCGGTGACCGCGAAGCCTGCGAGCACCATCCACAGTGTCGGGGCCAGCGCGCCGACCAGCATGCCCGCGGCGGCGACGGTGCCGCCCGCGACCAGGGCCCGGGTCTGGCCGAGCCGTTCGAGGAGCGCCGTGCCGCTGAGGCGTCCGGCGGTCATGGCGAGTGCGAAGACCGAGTAGCCGACGGCCGCGAGGCCCGCGCCGGTGCCGAGGTCCTGCTGGAGATGGAGCGCGCCCCAGTCGGCGAGCGCTCCCTCGCCGTAGGCGGTGCACAGGGCGATGAGGCCGAAGACGACGACCAGTCCGCGCCTGTTCCGCGCCGGGTGCGCACCCGAGGCCGCGGCCTCGGGGCGATCGGCCCGGGGTGCGGGGTGGGCGAGCAGGGCGCGCCCCGCGGCCGCGGCGACGACAATGCCGATCACGGCCAGGAGCAGCAGATGACGGGTGGCCGACAGATGCCCGGCGATCAGCCCGCCGAGCCCCGCGCCGAGCATGCCGCCGACGCTGAACGCCGCGTGGAAGCCGGGCATCACGGGCCGGCGCAGCGCGGCGACGAGGTCGACGGCCGCGCTGTTCATCGCGACGTTGATGCCGCCGTACGCGGCGCCGAAGGCGAGCAGGACGAGCCCGAGGGCGAGTGCCGAGTGCGTCAGCGGCGGCAGGGCGATGCCGAGGGACATGCAGACCGCCGCGACGACCGTCACCGGGTGGCTGCCGAACCGCCGGACCAGCCGCCCTGTGAGCATCATGGTCGCGACGGCGCCCGCCGACACCCCGAGCAGTGCGAGCCCGAGGGCGCCGGTGGAGGCTCCGATCTGCTGTTTGATGGCGGGGATGCGGACCACCCAGCCGGCGAAGAGAAAGCCGTCGAGAGCGAAGAAGAACGTCAAGGCGGTGCGGAGGCTCCGCAGGGCAGGATCGGCCGGAGCTGCTCGTCGTCCCCCCAGTACCGCCGTCCGTATTTTGTTCAGTGTCGGCACAAAGTCAGA
This sequence comes from Streptomyces sp. SX-6, assembly GCF_059089585.1. Classification (NCBI taxonomy): domain Bacteria; kingdom Bacillati; phylum Actinomycetota; class Actinomycetes; order Kitasatosporales; family Streptomycetaceae; genus Streptomyces; species Streptomyces sp. SX-6. The sequence goes on from NZ_JBTHHU010000007.1 coordinate 112,662, forward strand.
ATAGGGGTGTGACCCAGACTCGGACAACACGTTTGGAGCGGGGCCGTGCCGCTCTCGGCCCGGCCTTGGAGCTCGTCCACACCGGCCGCGCCCCCACGCGCGCCGTGCTCACCGCCGAACTCGGCGTGACCCGCGCGACTGCCGGAGCCGTTGCCGCCGAGCTGGAGGCGCTCGGACTGATCCAGGTCGACGCCCGGCCGGGTTCCGCCGCCGGTTCCCAGGGCCGTCCGTCGCACCGGCTCTCCGTCGCGCCGGACGGCCCCGTCGTCCTCGCCGCGCAGATTCACGTGGACGGGTTCCGCGCCGCCCTCGTGGGGCTCGGCGGGCGGATGATCGCCACCGCGCCGGGCTGCATGACGGTACCCGCCGATCCCTCGCACATCATCGACGCCGTCGTCGAGGCCGGTGCGGGCCTGCTGCGGGAGACCGGGCGCCGCTGCCTGGGCGCCGGGCTCGCCGTCCCCTCGGCCGTCGCCGAACCGGACGGCACGGCACTCAACCCGCTCCACCTCTCCTGGCCCGTCGGCGCCCCCGTCCGCGAGCTCTTCACCGAGGCCCTGGCCAAGGCCGGTGTCGTGGGCCCCGGCAACGTCGCCCTCGCCGGATGCGTGGGCAACGACGTCAACCTCGCCGCCCTGGCCGAGCACCGGCACGGTGCCGGGCGCGGCGCGCGGCACCTGCTGTGCGTGGCCACCGGCCACCGGGGGGTCGGCGGTGCGCTCGTCCTCGACGGCCGCCTGCACACCGGCAGTTCGGGGCTGGCCCTGGAGGTCGGCCACCTCACGGTCAACCCCGCGGGCCTGCCCTGCCACTGCGGCAGCCGCGGCTGCCTCGACGTCGAGACCGACCCGCTGGCCTTCCTCACCGCCGCGGGCCGGGAGCCGGGGCCCGCCGTCTCGCTGCTCCAGCAGGCCCGCGACCTGCTGCGCACGGAGCACGCGGACCCCGCCGTCCGGGCCGCCGTCGAACTGGTCGTCGATCGGCTCGGGTTGGGCCTCGCGGGCCTTGTCAACATCCTCAACCCCGACCGCGTCGTGCTCGGCGGGCTCCACCGTGAGCTGCTCGCGGCGGATCCCGAGCGGCTGCGGGCCGTCGTCGCCGACCGCAGCCTGTGGGGCCGCAGCGGCAGTGTGCCGATCCTGCCCAGCACGCTCGACCACAACAGCCTCGTCGGCGCGGCCGAGGCGGCATGGCAGCCGGTCCTCGACGACCCGCTGACGGTGCTCGGCTGACACGTCCGGGTGAATCCCGTCCGTCGTGTCACCCCGGCACGGCGGACAGGGCTGCTTTTCCCGGTTTCCCCAGTTCCCCTGGTTTCCCCAGTTCCCCCGTTTTCCCCGGCCCGGCCAGGGGCACGGCGGGAAGCTCGCGGGCGGGCACGGTGAGCGCGAACCAGACGACCTTGCCGCCGTCGTGATGCTCCCGCACACCCCAGCCCGCACTGACCGCCGCGATCAGGGCGAGGCCGCGCCCGTGGGTGCCCGTCCCGTCCGGCACACCGAGGCAGGGAGGGCGGGGGTCGTGATCCCTTACGGAGACCGTGAGCTGGCCTCGTACGAGGGCGATCTCCACCGTGCAGCGCTTGTCCGGGCCCGCGTGCTGGTGCACGTTGGTCAGCAACTCGGTGACGCCGAGCGCGGCGGGGTCGATGAGGGGATCGAGATGCCAGTAGCGCAGCTGCGCAGATACGATTCTGCGCACCTGGCCGACCCGTTGGGGGAGGGCCTGGAGCTCAACGGTGCAGTGCTTGTTCGCTCGACTGATCACGGCTGCGGCTCCCTGAAGCAGTAGGGCTGGCCTTGATGCGGGTACGCGCTGCGGGGCGCGTCTCGTCGTCTCCCTCGTCACTCGTGTGCCCTCAGGTCCCGGTGTTGTCGCGTGCGGAACGCACGGCCTCCAGGAAGCGGTTGACCGCGTCGGAGTCGGTGTCCTCGCCTGCGGGATCGTGCGGGCCCAGGGTGAGCAGGTAGCGGGTGCCGTTCACGGTCGCCCGGGCCCGGGCGCCGGCGGCGAACCACGGTTTGCGCGCGTGCACCGAGTCCACCGGCGCGCTGTCGATCTCCCGGCCGTAACTGGTCAGCAGTTCCAGCCGGCCGTCGTGGATCTTCACCTGGCCGGCCCGGGTGAGGGAGCGGAGGAAGCGTTCGATCCGTACCCCTGTCGCGGAGAACTCCGGTTCCGCCACGGCGCACCGCCTCTCGGCCGAATGGTCTGTCCCGTGCGCAGTGTGCCCGTGGGGAGGCCCATGCACCAGGGGATATTTAGGATCATTCGGTCCAAATGTTCGGGATGTTTGTCGTGGGCCCGGCCGGACCTCGCAAGGAGCGGCGTGAACGAGACAGAGCACTCCACCCCCACCGTCGACGTGGACCGCAGTGACCCCGCCTACCGGAGCTGGCTCAAGGAGGCCGTCCGCAAGGTGCAGGCCGACGCCAACCGGTCCGCGGACACCCATCTCCTGCGCTTTCCGCTGCCGGAGGAATGGGGCGTCGACCTTTACCTGAAAGACGAGTCCACCCATCCGACCGGGAGCCTCAAGCACCGCCTCGCCCGGTCGCTGTTCCTCTACGGGCTGTGCAATGGCTGGATCCGTCCCGAGACCCCCGTCGTCGAGGCGTCCAGCGGTTCCACCGCCGTCTCCGAGGCCTACTTCGCCAACCTGATCGGCGTGCCGTTCGTCGCCGTCATGCCGCGCACCACGAGCCCGGAGAAATGCCGGCTCATCGAATTCCACGGCGCCCGGTGTCACTTCGTGGACGACCCCCGCGGGATGTACGAGGAAGCGGCCGCCCTGGCCGAGCGGACCGGCGGCCACTACATGGACCAGTTCACCTACGCCGAGCGGGCCACCGACTGGCGCGGCAACAACAACATCGCCGAGTCCGTCTACAGCCAACTCCGCCTGGAACGCCACCCGGAGCCCGCCTGGATCGTCGCCACCGCGGGCACCGGCGGCACCTCGGCCACCATCGCCCGCTACGTGCGGTACATGCAGTACGACACCCGCATCTGCGTCGCCGACCCCGAGAACTCCTGCTTCTTCGCCGGCTGGCGGGACCACGACCCGCACGCGAGCAGCGACCGTGGCTCACGCATCGAGGGCATCGGCCGGCCGCGCATGGAACCGAGCTTCCTGCCGGGCGCGGTCGACCGCATGATGAAGGTCCCGGACGCGGCGAGCGTCGCGGCCGTACGGGCCCTGGAACAGGTCATCGGCCGCAGGGCGGGCGGCTCCACCGGCACCGGGCTGTGGAGCGCACTCAAGATCGTCGCGGAGATGGCCGCCGAGGGGCGGACGGGCAGCGTCGTCACCCTCATCTGCGATCCGGGCGAGCGCTACCTCGACAAGTACTACTCCGACGCCTGGCTCGCGGAACAGGGCCTGCGCATCGGGCCGTACGCCGACACCATCACGGACTTCCTGGCGACCGGCCGCTGGCCGGAGTGACACCCCCTAAGCAACCCGCGCCCCGTCCGCCGGAGTCCGGGCCAGGAGCCGGTCGAGGACGCGCACCGCATCGCGGAACGCGCGCCCGATAGCGGGCCGGGCGAGCCGCATCACCCACAGCACCGGCGGCGGGGCGTCCACCGCGATCGTCCACCGGACCACCGTGCCGGTGCCGGCGGGAGACAGCCGCCAGTCCTCCAGCATCGCCCGGACGCCGGGCGCGTTGGTCTCGTCGATCCGGTACGCGTAACGCCGCGGGGACTCCGCCGCCATGATCGTCTCGAGGAAGCGGACGCCGCCGGCCAGGCCGACCACCCGGCCGCTGCGCCCGGCGGTCTCCGCCGGGCGGGCCAGGGTCACCGCACGGAACCAGCGCGGCAACCCCGTCACCTCCTCCGCCAGGGCGTGGTAGACCTGCCCGGGCGCGGCATTCGTACGGGCCGCGAAGGACAGCCGCAGCCGGGCGGTCTCGATGAAGTCGACGCCCACAGGGCGGAGTTTGCGCGCCATCGGAAAACCCCCAGGAGTCGGTCGACCGGGCGCCGACACCTTAGCCCGTGCGCTGCCGGATGTCTTCAGCGTCCCGTGCCGTGCCCGGAACCGTCCGCCACCACCAGCCTCGGCAGCCGCTCGGCGATCTCCTCGCGCGCCGCCGCGGGCAGTCCCGCGTCCGTCACCAGGGTGTCCACCTCGTCGAGGGACGCGAACGAACTCAGGCCCACCGTGCCCCACTTGGTGTGGTCGGCCAGCACCACCACGCGCCGGGCCGCCCGCACGAAATGCCGGTTGGTCTCCGCCTCCGCGAGGTTGGGGGTCGACAGACCGGCCTCCACCGATATGCCGTGCACCCCGATGAACAGCACGTCGAAGTGCAGCGAGCGGACGGCCGCGTCCGCGACCGGGCCGACCAGCGTGTCCGACGGAGTACGGACCCCGCCCGTCAGCACCACCGTCGCCGCACCCGGCCGGGCCGGGTGTCCGGAGGCCGCCGCCGACCGCTGGGCACTGTGGAACACCTCGGCGACCCGCACCGAGTTGGTCACCACCGTCAGATCCGGGACGTCCACCAGCCGCTTGGCCAGGGCGAACGCTGTCGTCCCGCCCGCGAGGGCGATCGCGCTGCCCGGCGGCGCCATGCCCGCCGCGGCCCGGGCCATGTCCTCCTTGGCGCCGGGCTCCAGGACCGACTTCGCCTCGAAACCGGGCTCGTGCGCCATGGCCTCCGCCACCGGCACCGCCCCGCCGTGCACCTTCTCCACCGCACCCAGACGCGCCAGCGCGTCCAGATCACGGCGCACCGTCATGTCCGACACCCTGAGCCGGCGCGTCAGTTCATTGACCCGCACCCCGCCGCGCCGCCTGACCTCGTCGAGAATCAGAGCGCGCCGCTGTTCCGCCAGGAGATTCTGGTTGTCGCTCACCCGGGCCCGTTCCCTTCCCCTCGGCCGCTGCGGCTCATCCTCGCACGTGCCTGTGACAGTGCCCGCCCGCACGAGCGGACGGGGCCCCGTTGCGGGCCTATTCCGGACGCGGCAGGTCGTCCGCGTACAGCAGCGTCAGGTCGTCGGTCGTCGGGTGGGACAGCTGCGCCACCCGGCCCGCATGCCGCTCGACCATCGCCTCGAACGTCTGCCGGGCGGTACGGCCGTTGCCGAACGCCGGACCCCTGGGGATGTCCCCGAAGTACGCGAGCAGCGCCTCCGGCGCACCGGGCCCTATGCGGTACTCGTGCTCCTCCGCCTGCTGCTCCACGATCCGCAGGAGCTCCTCCGGCGCGTAGTCGCCGAAGGTGATCGTGCGCGAAAAGCGGGACGCCACACCGGGGTTGACGGTCAGGAAGCGCTCCATCTCGGCGGTGTACCCGGCGACGATCACCACGACGGCGTCCCGGTGATCCTCCATCAGCTTCACCAGGGTGTCGATGGCCTCGCGCCCGAAGTCCCGCCCGGAGTCCTCGGGGGCCAGGGCGTATGCCTCGTCGATGAAGAGCACCCCGCCGCGCGCCCGGTCGAACGCCTCCTGGGTGCGCAGGGCGGTGGAGCCGATGTGCTCGCCCACCAGGTCCACCCGGGACACCTCCACCAAGTGGCCGCGCTCCAGCACCCCGAGGGACGCGAGGATCTCGCCGTAGAGCCGGGCCACGGTGGTCTTGCCGGTGCCGGGGGAGCCGGTGAACACCAGATGGCGGCGTACGGAGGCGGCCTTGAGCCCGGCCTCCTGGCGCCGGCGCCCCACCTCGATCATGTCGGTGAGGGCACGCACTTCGCGCTTGACGCTCTCCAGCCCCACCAGCGTGTCGAGTTCACCGAGCACGGACGTCGCGGAGCGCGCCGTCCCCTCGGGCACGGAACCGGCGGGCACGGGGCCGGCGGGCGCCGGACGCTGCTCCGGTACGGACGGCGCCGCCGGTGCGAGGCGGGCCGTCTCCACCGCGGTCGCCCCGCGACCGGACCCCGGCACGGACACCGTGCCCTCGTCGCTCGTGCAGTCCTCGACGTGGGCGCCCCCGTCCGCGAACTCGTAACCCCCGCGCGAACAGCGCTCCGTACGGCACCCGGTCAGGGTGGCGCGGCACCCGTCGATGACGTGGAAGCCGTAGCCGCCGCTGCCGGTCACCCGGCAACCCCGGAACGTGCCGCGGCCCTCCGCCGACACATAGAAACCCGCTTCCAGCGGCGAACTCACCACGCAGCGCTCGAAGACGGGATCCGCGCCCTTGGTGACGATCACCCCCGTGGCCGTCGCGTCGACGGCACAGCCCACCAGGGTGCCGCCGCTGCCGTGGTCACGGAACCACGCCCCCGTCGTCGCCTCCCGGATCCGGCAGTCGTCGAGGCGGGCGGTGGCACCGCCGCTCACGGACACGGCCGTACCGCGCACCCGCGACAGGTCGCTGTCGGCGACGTCCACGGACGAGCCGCGGTCCAGGACGAACAGCGCGTCCGGCACGTCGTGCACCCGGCAGGACGTGAACGCCGCGGTCGCACCGTCGCTCACCCACACCGCCGGGTAGTCGCCCGTGCTGTCGTGGATCTCGCTCTGGACGGCCTCCGCCCGGGTGCCCGGATCCCACACCGACAGGCCGTTGCGCCCGAAACGGTGCACGGTCGAGCGCGTCATCGTCAGCACGGAGCGCGCCCTCAAGTCCACGCCGTTCTCCGGCACATCGTGGATGTCGCAGTCCGCGAGCGCGAGCACGGCCTCGTTGTCCAGGGTCACCCCGTCCGAGGCCACCCGGTGCACGCGGCAGTCGGTGAGCCGTCCGGCGGCGCGTGACGCCACCTGCACACCGGCCCCCTTGATCTCGTACACCTCGCAGCCGACCGCCTCCAGCGTGCTGCCCTCGCCCGTCACCGACAGCCCGGCCCCGCGGGTGTGATGCACCCGGCAGCGCTCCAGACGCGGCTGGGCTCCGCCGTGCACCGAGACACCGGACTGGCCCGCGGCGACCACCTCGCAGTCCTCGAACACACCGCCCGCACCGTCCAGCACGCTGATGCCCACGCCCGCCAGGTTGTCGACGGTGCAGTGACGCACCGTCGGGCGCGCGGCACCGCGCACCTCGATGCCCGCCGCCGACCGTGTCACGACCCGCAGACCCGCCAGCTCCGGCGAACCGTCCTCGACCAGCACCGCGGGCGCGGCCGTGTCATGGCCCTCGACGTGCAGGTCCAGCAGCGCGGCCGACGCCCGCACGGTCACCGCGACACCCTCGGTCGGCGCGATCCGCACCGAACCGCGCGAACCGTCGGCGCCCCGCAGCGTGACGGCACGGGACAGGACCAGGTTCTCCCGGTAGGTCCCCGGGGCCACGGACAGCACGTCCCCGTCGGCGGCGGCCTCCAGAGCCGCCGTGAGGGAGTCGTACTCTCCCGTGCGCCGCCGCCACCGCGACGTGCCGGTGTGCGTCACCTGGACCGAGCCCTGTGCCATGGTGTTGCTGCGCCCCCACCTCGTGCATGCGTCCGGCCGGACCCGGAAACCTCCGGGAACCGGCTCCCGGCCGCACCACCGTAGCGTGCGCGGGGCAGGGGAGTTGACCGAGTCAGCTCCCTGTATCCGCCCGGCCCCACGTGTGCCCGGCGCGCTCCCACGCGCGCTCCCACTGCGCGTACCTGCGGCGCGTGAGGCGCCAGACGACGAGCAGCCGCGCCGCCTCCACGGCACCCGCCGTCGCCCCGGCCGCACCGGCGCCCGCCAGCACCGCGTGCACGGAGGCCGCGGCGCCGTCCAGCGGACGGCCCGTCACCCGGCCCCGGTCGTCGGTCCACAGCGGGAACCGCCGGCCCGGGCCCGCCGCGCTGTGCACCGGCACGAGGCCGGTACGCTCCGCGCCGTCCGGACCCCGCCAGCGGGCGATCACCCGCTGGTAGCCGTCGCGCCCGGCAGTGGTCTCGTGGTCCGTCTCCGCCGCCCGCCCCGGCAGCAGCCGCACCGTGGTGGCGCTCACCAGGTGCCGGTGCAGGTGCTGTTCACGGACCGCATGACACAGCGCGGTGTGCGCGCGAGAGCCCGCCGCCCAGCCGACCGCGGGCCCGGCCAGCAGCATCAGCACCACCGCGGTCAACCCCACCCACGCTTCGAAGACATCGCTCCGGCGCCGCAGCGGATTGCGCCGCCAGCGCCAGCCGGAACGCCGTACGAAAGGAGTCGCGCGCACGGTGCTCACCCCCTACGGGTCCGTCAATACCTCAAGGAGGGGCACCGCATGCCGGGCACCACGGCGGAGAGAGTGAAATCACTCCTCGTGGCTGCCCGTCGAGGCGGTGCGTTGACGCGAGCCGGACCGGTCCGGTCGGTCCGACCGGACCGGTCAGCCCGGTCAGTCCAGGATCTCGAAGGGATCGCCGACCCTCAGCACTCCGGTGTGCTCGGGTATGAGGTTCTGGCCGAAGACGACCCCCGTCTCCTGGCGGCGGTGCCGGGCGAGCGTACGCAGCGGCTCCTTGCCCCGCGCGGCCGTGTGCTGGTCGGTGGTGGTGACGACGCAGCGGCCACAGGGCTTGACGACGCGGAAGGTCACCTCGCCGATGCGCACCCGGCGCCAGTCGTCCTCGGCCCAGGCGGCCGTGCCGCCCACCACGGCATTGGGCCGGAAACGGTTCATCGGCAGGGGGCCCTCGGCGGCGTGATCGCCCTCTGCTATCAGCGAGTTGAGCGCGTCGAGCGAAGCGAGTGTCGTGAGCAGCAGGGGATAACCGTCCGCGAAACTCACGGTCTCGCCCGGGCGCGAGTACTGCGGATCGACCGGACGCCGGAACCCCGGCTCGTCCAGGTGCACCAGATGGGCCTCGGTGCCCAGGAACGCGCTCGCCCAGGCATCGGCCGCGGCGCCCGCGGGCACCGCCTCGACCTTGTCCCGGAACAACTCCACGACGACCGTGCCGCCCTGCTGCCCCGCGACGGGCACCGGCACCTCCAGAGGCCCGGCCCCCGGCCCGGCCAGCACGATCCCCCCATCCCCCGACGGGCGTGCCGAGGCCAGCGCGAGCCGCGGCAACTGCCGCTGGGTGAGGGCCCGGCCGTCCGGACCGACGAGCATCCACCTCCGGTCCCCGGCGAGCCCCCACGGCTCGACCGCCGCCTCGCCGGGGGCACACCCCGCCATCGCCTTGACCGGATAGAAGTGGAGCGCCTTCAGCACAGGGTGATCGGACATGGACTCATCTTGCCAGCAGGGTCCGACAGTTGACGATCCTCGCCAGGTCACCCGTGCGACAGCGCGACAGCGGGTCAGTAACCGCCCTGCTGGGGGTGCTGACGGCCGTACGGATCCTCGTACGGACCGGGCGCCGGACGCGGCGCGACAGGGCGCATCGCGTCGTACCCCGAGGGGGCCGCGGCGGCCGGACGCGGCTGGTACTGCTGCGGGCCCGGATAACCGCGCGGTGCCGCGGCCTGCTGCGGGATGTACGGAGCGGGCGCCTGCTGCAGCCCGCCGGGCTGCGCCGCGGCACCCGGGTGCCCGTACTGCTGGGCCTGCGGGGCGTAACCCGCGGGGGCCTGCGGGGCCTGGTAGCCGCCCGGGGCGGACGGTGCCGAGGGGCCCGAGGGCAGGGCGGGCAGCGCCGGCAGCGGACTGCCGAGGTCATAGGGGGCCGATACCCGGATGGGGGCGATCTGCGGAGTGCCCCGCTCGGCGACGAGGCTGTCGTAAATAGGGGTGTCCGGAAACGACGACGCGGTGTAGTAACCGCTGCCGTAGGGGCGGGGGGAGGTCATAGCCCATAAGGTAAGCCCCCGGTGTGCCGGTTGGGGAGTCAGGTACAGGGGTTCATCCGGGCATCTTGACGGCCTGAGATGAAAAATCCGGGCGAACACGGAGAATTCAGCGACCCCCGTGCGTTGAGAGGGCGTAAGGACAGGCTCTACAGGGGTGGAACATGGCGATGCTCAAGGGCACCAACGTACGGATTCCGGCGCAGTCGGTCCGGGTCGAACTGGGCTGGCGCGGCGGGTCCGGGGTCCCGGACGTCGACGCCTCGGCCCTGCTGCTGACCGGTGGCAGAGTGCGTTCCGACGCGGACTTCGTCTTCTACAACCAGGCGATACACGCCTCCGGTGCGGTGCGCCACGAGGGCAAGTCCCCGGCGGGCGAGGCCATGACGGACGTTCTCGCCGTGGATCTGGCCGCCGTCGAGCCGGAGACCGAGACGGTGGTGCTCGCCGCCTCCGCCGACGGCGGCAGTTTCGGCCAGGTGCCCGGCCTGTACGTCCTCGTCCGCGACGCCGCGAGCGGCGCGGAACTGGCGCGGTTCGACAGCCAGGACGCGACCGTGGAGACCGCGTTCGTGCTCGGTGAGCTCTACCGGCGCCAGGGGGAGTGGAAGTTCCGCGCCGTCGGCCAGGGGTACGACCGGGGGCTGGCGGGGCTGGCGACCGACTTCGGCATCACGGTGGAGGATGCGCAGACGCCCGCGGTCCCGCCGGTACCGCCCGCCCCGCCCGTACTGCCCGTCCCGCCCACGGCACCCACCCCGCCCCCCGTCCCGGCTGCCGCCCCCGCCGCCCCGGAGCCCGTGCGCCTGACCAAGGTCACGCTCACCAAGCAGTCCCCGACCGTCTCCCTCACCAAGCAGGGCGGCACCTCCGGGGCGCTGCGGGTCAACCTCAACTGGCAGGTGCGGCAGGAGGAGAAGGGCGGCTGGGCCCGGCGGCTCGGCAAGGCGATGGCGGTCCAGCCTCAGCTGGACCTCGACCTCGGGGCGCTCTACGAGCTCAGCGACGGCACCAAGGGCGTGGTGCAGGCGCTCGGCAACGCCTTCGGCGCGCTCCACCACCCGCCGTACATCCAGCTCGACGGCGACGACCGCACCGGCGCGGTGGCCGCCGGCGAGAACCTGACCGTCAACCTCGACCGTATCGGGGCGTTCCGGCGCATCCTCGTCTTCGTCACCATCTACGAGGGCGCCGCCAGCTTCGCGGGGCTCCACGCCACCGTCACGCTCCAGCCGCAGCACGGTGCGCCCGTCGACTTCGCGCTGGACGAATGCACCGTGCCGTCCAACGTCTGTGCGCTCGCCCTCATCACGAACAACGGCGGCGATCTCGTCGTCCAGCGCGAGGCCCGTTACCTGGTGCCGGAGCGCGGGGTGAGCCCGCAGCGCACGCTCGACCGCGAGTACGGCTGGGGCATGAACTGGACGCCCGGCCGCAAGTGAGCGCCGCTCAGGGCGCGGCCTCGGGGCGGGCGTAGGTCCGTCCCTTCCAGGCCGCGCCCCGGCCCCGGCGGTGCTGGACCGCCGAGTCCACCGTCATCAGCAGATACAGCGCGGCCGTGAAGGGCAGCAACGGCGCGAGCCACGGCGACCGGCGGTAGTAGCGGAGCATCGGCAGATACGTCCCGGCCATCACCGCCCACGCGGCGCCGCCCGCGGCCATGACGGCCGGCGCACCGGCGAGCGCTCCCGTCACCAGCGCGACCGGCGGCACCAGATACACCACCGCCAGCCCCGCCACCGTGCCGGCCAGCAGCAACGGGCTGTACCGCAGCTGTGCGTAGGCGCTGCGGGAGACCATCCGCCACAGCTCGCCGAGGCCCGGGTACGGCCGCACACTGTCCACCTGCTCCGCGAGCCCCAGCCAGATCCTGCCGCCCGTGCGCTTCACCGCACGTGCGAGCGCCACGTCGTCGATCACCGCGTGCCGGATGCTGTCCGGGAGCCCGGCCCGTTCCGCCGCCTCCCGGCGCAGCAGCATGCACCCGCCCGCGGCGGCGGCCGTGCGCGCGGCAGGCCGGTTGACCCAGCGGAAGGGATACAGCTGGGCGAAGAAGTAGACGAACGCCGGGACGATCAGCTTCTCCCAGCGGGTCGCCACCCTCAGGCGCGCCATCTGGGACACCAGGTCCAGCTCGCCCGAGCGGGCGGCCGACACCGACTCCCGCAGGCTGCCGGGCCCGTGCGCGATGTCGGCGTCCGTCAGCAGCAGGTACGTGGCGTCGGTACGGGTGCGCGCGAGCGCCATGCCGTGCCGTACCGCCCAGAGCTTGCCCGTCCAGCCGGGGGCGGGCTCGCCCGGCGAGTCCACGGTCAGCGGCAGACCGCCGTGCCGGGCCGCCAGCTCGCGGGCCAGCGCACCCGTGCCGTCGGTGCTGCCGTCGTCGACGAGGAAGATCTCGGCCCTGCCCGGATAGTCCTGGGCGAGCAGCGACGGCAGGCTCCGCGGCAGCACCGCGGCCTCGTCCCGGGCCGGTACCACGATCGCCACCGGGGGCCAGGCACCGGGCGGGGTGCGTTCGGGCGGCCTGGTGTCCGTCAGCCCGATGTCCGTCAGCCCGATGTCCGTCAGCCCGATGTCCGTACGCCTGATGCCCGTCAGCCTGATGTCCGTACGCCTGATGCCCGTCAGCCTGATGTCCGTGCGCCAGAAGAAGCCCTGGCCCAGCAGCAGCCACAGCCATACGGCCAGGGAACCGACGGAGATCCACGTCATCACGTCCACCCGCCGCAGTCTGCCGCAGGGACGGCGGCCACGGGCCCTGTCCGGGCCATCGATTAAAGTAACGGGGTGAAGATCGCGCTCATGGACTCCGGCAATGGCCTTCTGGCGGCGGCTGCCGCCGTGCACCGCTTGCGACCCGACGCCGATCTGGTGCTCTCCTCCGCCCCCGACACGATGCCGTGGGGTCCGCACGCTCCCGCGGAGATCATTGAGCGCGCGCTGACCGTCGCCCGCGCCGCCGCGGCGTACCGTCCCGACGCGCTGATCGTTGCCTGCAACACGGCCTCCGTCCATGCCCTCGCCGCGATACGCGCCGAGCTGGAGCCCGCGCTGCCGGTCGTCGGCACCGTGCCCGCGATCAAGCCCGCGGCCGCCGCCGGCGGTCCCGTCGCCATCTGGGCCACCCCGGCCACCACCGGCAGCCCCTACCAGCGCGGCCTGATCCGCGACTTCGCCTCCGGCGTCGAGGTCACCGAGGTGGCCTGTCCCGGGCTCGCCGACGCGGTGGAGCACGCCGACGAGCAGGCCGTCGAGGCCGCGATCGCGGACGCCGCCGCCCGCACGCCGCGTGATGTAAGGGCCGTCGTCCTGGGCTGCACCCATTACGAGCTGGTCGCCGAGCAGATCCGCGCCGCCGTCCAGGACCCCTCGGCCCCGCCCATCGCGCTGTACGGCTCCGCCGAGGCCGTCGCCGCGCAGGCCCTGCGCCGCATCGGTGCCCCGCCCGCCCCCGACGCGGCAGCCGGTCCTGCGACGGGTGGCCTCACCGTGCTGTTCAGCGGCCGGGAGGCCGGGCTGGGCCCGTCCTCGCTGAGCTACCCCGAGGGCCGTTCGCTCCTCCCCGTCGGCGCCGGGCACGTCTGACCGACCCGTCCGTACACCCCTGCCCCGGGCGCCGAAGGTGAGTACGCTGCCCGTATGAGGGACCACCCCGAGGCCCCGCAGGGGCCGCCCGACGCGACCGGCGAGCCCGAGGTCTGGATGGGCCGCGCCACCAACCGCGTGCAGTGGCTGCTGGCCGCCGTGGGTGCCGCCTGCATGGCACTCGGCATCGAGCTGGCCGTCGACAGCGCATGGACCTCCGGCCTCGCCCCCCTGGCGATGTCGGTCGTCGGCTGCATCGCGGCCGGCCTGCTCATGCTCTTCGGCACCCTCGCCTTCGTCCATGTGGCCGTACGGGTCGACAAGGACACCCTCGAGATCCGCTGCGGCCACATCGGCCTGCCGCGCACCCGCATCCCGCTCTCCCACGTGGTGGGCGCCGACTTCGCCCCGCGCGTCACCCCCCGCCAGTGGGGCGGCTGGGGCTACCGCTGGCGCCCCGAGAAGGGCACGGCCGTGATCGTGCGGCGCGGCGAGGGATTCGTCGTACGACTCGGCGACGGCCGCTCGTACACGGTCACCGTCGACGACGCCGAGGCCGCCGTCCGCGTGATCCGCGACCACCTCCGCCTCCTCGGCACCCGCCCGGCCTCCGCCTGAACGCCGCGCAGGGGGCACACGGGATTCCCGTGTGCCCCCTGCGCCGTGCCCGGCCGGTGGAGCACCGCCAAAGACCAGTTCCCAGGACGCGGGTTCCAGCGCTCGAAGAAAAAAGCGGAACAAATTCGGCGGGATGCGTGTGTCGTCACTTGAACCGGTCGGGCATCCGCTCTATCCGGAATCAGGTTGCTTTGCTAAAGTGTCTGCTGCGTATTCTTCCGAGCGCAGTCGGGAGTCGTTGAGGATGCACCGCAAAAGCATATGATCGCCCGCTCACTCAAGTCGGTGAGTGCGGCTGTTCCCCTACCGGGAAGAGTGATCCGACGAGCCGGACGCCGGCCCTTACCCGCTCCGTGATCAGGTCCTGAGCGGGAAGAAGTACGAGGTCAGCACGGCTGACGTCCCCATCGCTTTGCGCACTGTCAAACCCGCTGGGTGTCTTGCACCCACTCGACTCAGGGCGTTCTCCGCGCCCGTTCGGGATGAATGCAGGGATGCGCATGAAAGCTTCTCGGGTGACCCGCGAGTTTCCGCTGGCATTGCGACTGCTATTGGTCAATCAGTTTGGGATCGACATCGGGTTCTACATCCTGGTGCCATTTCTCGCGGCATATCTTGAGCAGGAACTCGGAATGTCCGAGGCGGTCGTCGGTCTCGTGCTCGGCGTACGGAACCTCAGTCAGCAGGGGCTGTTCCTCCTCGGCGGTTCCGCCTCCGACCGGCTCGGCCCCCGTACGGTGATCATCGCCGGGTGCGCGCTGCGCACCCTGGGCTTCGCCCTTTTCGCCTTCGGCAACACGCTGCCGGTCGTGCTCGGGGCGTCCGTGCTCAACGGGCTCGCCGCGGGGCTGTTCTATCCGTCGGCCCGGGCCTATGTCGCCCTGGAGGCGGGGAGCCGCAAGGCCGAGGCGTTCGCACTGCTCAATGTCTACGCGACGATCGGCTCGCTGATCGGGCTGGTGCTGGGAAGCGTCCTGTTCATGACGGACTTCCGGGTCTGCGCCGTCGCGGCGGCCGGGGTCTTCGGGCTGCTGACGGTGGGGCAGGCGCTGGCGCTTCCCGACCGTCCGGCCGTCGTGCAGGCGCGGGGCAGTGTCCTGGGGGACTGGCTCGAGGTATTCGGCAACCGCAGGTTCCTGCTGTTCTCCTTCGCCACGACCGGCATGTTCACGGTGGAGAACCAGCTGTGCCTGCTGCTCCCCGACGGCGCCCAGCAGGCGACCGGCTGGGACGGGGCGGCGGGAGTGCTGCTGGGCACCGGGGCGGTGGCCAACCTGTTCCAACTGCCCATCACCCGGGCGCTGGAGCGGCACGGCGGCGGCGCCCGCTGGGTGGGCGCGGGGCTCGTCGTCATGGGGTTCAGCTTCCTTCCGCCGCTGCTGATCTGCGACGGGGCGCCGCCGAGGGGCATGGGCGAGATCGTGCCCCGGATGATCGTCATG
This sequence comes from Streptomyces sp. SX-6, assembly GCF_059089585.1. NCBI lineage: Bacteria > Bacillati > Actinomycetota > Actinomycetes > Kitasatosporales > Streptomycetaceae > Streptomyces > Streptomyces sp. SX-6. The sequence continues at coordinate 127,977 of NZ_JBTHHU010000007.1, forward strand.
ATCCTCGGCTCGCTGCTGCTCTACTTCGGGACGATGGTCGCCCACCCGGCGGTGCTGGAGATGATCCCCAGGTTCGGGCGCGATGCGCTGGCGGGCACCTACTTCGGGCTGTTCTACGTGTTCGCCGGGCTGACGGCGGCGGGCGGCAACGCGGTCGTCGGCTGGTCGATGGACATGGGGAAGCAGGCCGGCCTGTCCTGGCTGCCCTGGGTGTGCTGCGTCGGCTTCGGCCTGTCCTCCGCGATGGCCGTGACGGTGATGTACCGCACCAGGGCTTTGCCGGGTCGTCCGGACGTGCCTGTGGTCGAGGGCACGGTGATCTCGCCGGGCGTGCCGGCGACGTCCGCCGAGGCCTCGGGGTCGATGCCGCCGGGGTCCGACACCCTCGGGGCCTGGGACGCGGCCCGCCTGCCCGGCCCGGCCCGGGCGGGCGACGACGCGGACCGGCCGCCCCGCTGACCTGACGTACGCCCGTGCTGACCTGACGTACGCCCGTCTTGCGCGGCCGGGCGGGCCGCCGCAAGGTCGAGGTACGAGCCCGAGGGAGGATGTCCATGCCCATCGCCACGGTGAACCCCGCGACCGGCGAGACCCTCAGGACCTTCGACGCACTGGGCCCCGAGGACATCGAGCGACGCCTGGCCGCCGCCGAGGCCGCCTTCCGGCACCACCGGACCACGTCCTTCGCGGAACGGGCCCAACTGCTGAACCGCGCCGCGGATCTCCTGGACCAGGACCGCGACGACATCGCCCGGACCGTGACCACCGAGATGGGCAAGCCGCTCGCCGCCGCCAGGGCCGAGGCGGCCAAGTGCGCCAAGGCGATGCGCTGGTACGCCGGGAACGCCGCGGACCTGCTGGCGGACGAGCACCCGCCCGCCGCGGAGACCGAGGACTCCGGGGCCTCGTCCGCCCTCGTCCACTACCGGCCGCTGGGCGTCGTCCTCGCCGTCATGCCGTGGAACTTCCCGCTCTGGCAGGTCGTCCGGTTCGCCGCCCCCGCCCTCATGGCGGGCAACACGGGGCTGCTCAAGCACGCCTCCAACGTCCCGCAGACCGCGCTCTATCTGGAGGACCTCTTCCGCCGGGCCGGCTACCCCGAGGGCTGTTTCCAGACACTGCTCATCGGATCCGGCGCGGTGGAGTCCGTCCTGCGCGATCCCAGGGTGGCCGCCGCCACGCTCACCGGCAGCGAACCGGCCGGGCGGTCCGTCGCCGCCATCGCGGGCGACGAGGTCAAGAAGACGGTCCTCGAACTCGGCGGCAGCGACCCCTTCGTGGTGATGCCGTCGGCCGACGTCGACCGCGCGGTGCGGACCGCCGTCACGGCGCGGATCCAGAACAACGGGCAGTCCTGCATCGCCGCCAAGCGGTTCATCGTGCACACCGACGTCCACGACGTGTTCACCGAGCGCTTCACCGCCCTCATGGCCAACCTGACCGTCGGCGACCCGATGGCCGACACCACCGACGTCGGCCCGCTCGCCACCGAACAGGGCCGCGCCGACCTGGAGGCACTCGTGGACGACGCCGTGCGCCGCGGCGCGAAGGCCCTCTGCGGCGGCCGGCGGCCCGAAGTGCCGGGCAGGGGCTGGTTCTACGAGCCCACCGTGCTCGTGGACATCACCCCCGCCATGCACATCCACCACGAGGAGGCGTTCGGCCCCGTGGCCACGGTCTACCGGGCCCGCGACCTCGACGACGCGCTGGCGATCGCCAACGACTCGCCTTTCGGCCTGAGTTCCAGCGTATGGACACGGGACGAGGACGAACAGCGGCGCTTCGTACGGGACATGGAGGCCGGCGGCGTCTTCTTCAACGGCATGACGGCCTCGCACCCCGCCTTCCCCTTCGGCGGTGTCAAGCGCTCCGGGTACGGGCGCGAGCTGTCGGGCCACGGCATCCGCGAGTTCTGCAACATCACGACGGTCTGGCACGGAGCCGAACCCGGCCGCGCGTAAGGCCCGCATAAGACGCGCGGTCAGCAGCCCCAGCGCAGTCCCGGCGTACGCACCGGCGCGTCCCACAGCCGCAGCAGCTCGTCGTCGATCTGGCACAGCGTGACCGAGGCGCCCGCCATGTCGAGGGACGTGATGTAGTCGCCGACGAGCGTCCTGGCGACCGCCACCCCGCGCTCGCGCAGCACGCGGTGCACCTCGGCGGTGAAGCCGTACAGCTCGAGCAGCGGCGTGGCGCCCGCGCCGTTGACGAGGACCAGCACCGGACCCGTCGGCCGCAGGTCCTCGAGCACGGCGTCCACCGCGAAGTCCGCGATCTCCCCGGACGTCATCATCGCGCGGCGCTCGCGGCCGGGCTCACCGTGGATGCCGACCCCCAATTCCAGCTCACCGGGCGGCAGATCGAAGGTCGGCCCGCCCTTGGCCGGCGTCGTACAGGCCGACAGCGCGACCCCGAAGCTGCGCGAGGCCTCGTTCACCCGCCGGGCGACCGCCTCCACGCGCTCCAGCGGGGCGCGCTCCTCCGCCGCCGCGCCCGCCATCTTCTGCACGAGGAGCGTGGCACCGGTGCCGCGCCGCCCGGCCGTGTAGAGGCTGTCGGTCACGGCGACGTCGTCGTTGACGAGCACGCTCGCAATCTGGATGCCCTCGTCCTCGGCGAGCTCCGCCGCCATGTTGAAGTTGAGCACGTCGCCCGTGTAGTTCTTCACGACGAACAGCACCCCCTGCCCGCTGTCCACCGCCGCCGCTGCCCGCACCATCTGGTCGGGCACCGGCGAGGTGAACACCTCCCCGGGGCAGGCCGCATCGAGCATCCCCGGCCCCACGAACCCCCCGTGCAACGGCTCGTGCCCGGACCCGCCGCCCGAGACGAGCGCCACCTTGCCCGCGACGGGAGCGTCCCGGCGGGTGATGACGCGCCCCTCCACGTCGACCACGAGCTCGGGGTGGGCGGCGGCCATTCCGCGCAGCGCGTCCGGGACGACCGTTTCTGGCACGTTGATCAGCATTTTCACGAGGGCTCCTCGAGGTACCGCGTTGCCGGGCCAGGGAACAGTACCGAGACCGGAGGGGAATGCGGGAGCGTCAGGTGCCCGCCAGCAGTTCCGCCGCCGCGCGGCCCGACACCCATGTCGCCCCGTGGGTGACGAGATAGGCGCCGGCGTCGGGGCGGGGGCCGCCCGGTACGCCCATCTCGACGACGACGGCGTCCGGGCGCTGCCGCAGGAGCCGGTCCAGGGCGTCGGAGATCCAGGCGTGCCGGGCGGCATCGCGGACCACCACGACCAGGGGCCGTCCGGCGGCCGGGGCCAGCACGTCGGTGCGGAGCACCTCGTCCGGGAGGCGGGCGGGCTCCGGTTCGGTGAGGCGGAGGCGGACGGAGGTGGTGCCGGGGCGCAGTTCGCCGAGCGGGGCCGCCACGCCCCAGGGGGTCTGCCGGTCGATGGCGAGGGTCGAGGCGGGGGCGAATTCCGCGACGTGCGGGTCGGCCGTCGGAGGAAGGGGGAGGGGGAGGGACGTGCCGGGGCGGTAGTCGACACGGGTGGCCCGGCGGGCCGCGACGAGTCCGATGCCGGGGACGGCTGCCGCTTCGGCGGTGGACCGGGAGAGTTCGCCGGACCAGCGTGCGAACGCCCGGACCCGTTCGGCCGCCGCGGCCAGCCGCTCCTCGGGCAGGGAGCCGTCGCGCACGGCATCGGCCAGAGCGGCGGACAGCAGTTCGGTGGTCGATTCCTTCGCGCTCTCGCCGCCCACGCACACGGCGTCGGCTCCGCCCGCGACGGCCCGTACGGTGGCCCCGTCGATGCCGTGGCGCGCGGTGACCGCGCTCATCTCGATGCCGTCGGTGACGACCAGGCCGTCGAAGCCGAGGTCGCGGCGGAGCAGGCCGTCCAGGACGCGCGGGCTCAGCGTGGCCGGGAGGCCGGGGTCGACGGCGGAGACGAGGAGGTGCCCTGTCATCACCGCTCGTACGCCGGCCCGCATGGCGGCCGCGAACGGGGGGAGCGCGGTGGCCGCGATCTCCTCCAGGGACGAGGTGACGTACGGGAGGCCGTGGTGGGAGTCCACGGCGGTGTCGCCGTGGCCGGGGAAGTGCTTGGCGCAGGCCGCGACCCCGGCGGACTGCAGGCCGCGCACCCAGGCGGCCGTGTGCCGGGCGACGAGCCCGGGCGTCGGGCCGAAGGAGCGGACGCCGATGACGGGGTTGAGGGGGTTCGAGTTGACGTCCGCGCTCGGCGCGTAGTTCAACGTGATGCCGGCGGCGTGCAGTTCGCGTCCGATGTCGTGGGCGACGGCCTCGGTGAGTTCGACGTCGTCGACGGCGCCCAGCGCGAGGTTGCCGGGCCGCGAAGCACCCGTCGCGGCCTCCATCCGCGTCACGTCGCCCGCTTCCTCGTCGATGGCGATGATCAGGTCGGGGTTCTCCGCGCGCAGGGAGGCGGTGAGGCGGGCGACCTGCTCCGGGCTCACGATGTTGCGGCCGAAGAGCACGACTGCCGCCAGACCGTCGCCGATCCTGCGGCGCAGCCAGTCGGGCGCCTCGGTGCCCTCGAACCCGGGTTGCAGAACGGCGTTGGTGAGCCTGGTGAGTTGCCTGTCGCTATTGCTGGCCGGCATGACGTGAAGACCTCCGATGGGACGGGCTGCCGAGAAGCCGAGATTGGCCTGTACCAACGGCAAGGTCAAGATCGGACGACTGTATTCCGGCCGACTCTTCACCCTCCCGTTGACGTTGCCGGATGCGTGTGCGAGCGTCGCGAACGGATTGATCAAATCCACGAGGTACGCGAGCTGTTGGGGGTTTCCTCATGCAACCGGAGGCGCCGGGCGGTCTCTTCTCCCCGCGTCACCGGGCCTGCACCACGGCCATGGCCTGCGCCTTCGCCCTCGTCGCCTTTGCCGAGTACGCACTCGGCACCACCATGCCCGTTGCCGTACGGCAGTTGGACGGACTGTCGCTCTACGCCATCGCCTTCGGCGGCTTCCTGACGGCGAGCATCATCGGCACCGTGCTCGGCGGCGACCTCGCTGACCGGCGCGGACCCGGAACCGTCGTACACGTCGGACTGCTGTGCTTCACCCTGGGCGCCGCGCTCTCCGGCACCGCCGTCTCGATGTGGCCGTTCCTGCTGGGGCGTTGCCTCCAGGGAGCCGGCGGCGGTGCGGCAACTGTCGCGCTGTACACCCTGGTCGGCCGGGCGTACCCGCAGGAACTGCGCCCCCGGATGTTCTCCCTCATCACCTCCTGCTGGATTCTGCCCTCCATGCTCGGCCCGCCCGTCGCGGGCACGCTGACCGACCGCCTCTCGTGGCGCTGGGTCTTCCACGGGATCGCCGTACTGGCACTGGTCGCCATGGTCCTTCTCACCCGGCCCATGCGCCGCCTGACGCCGCCTCCCACGGACCAGGCGGCAGAGCGCGCGTCCCGCACCCGGCCGGCTGTGATCGTCGCCTGCGGCGCGGGTGCCCTCCAGTACGCCGGATCCGAACAGACCTGGATATCCCTTCCCGTTGCCGTCTGCGGCATCGCGCTCGTCATGGCGGGTGTACGGTCGCTGCTCCCCAGCGGGACCCTTCGCGCCCGCCGCAGCATCCCCGCGCTCGTCCTGCTGCGCGGGGTGGCCGCGAGCGCCTACTTCACGGTCGAGTCGTTCGTGCCCCTGATGCTCGTCACCGAGCGGAGGCTGTCGCCCACCGAGGCCGGGCTGTCGCTGACCGGAGCGGCCCTCAGCTGGGCGGCCGCCTCCTGGTTCCAGGGCCGCCCCGCACTGAAGCTGCCACGCCGGCGCGTCGTGCTCATCGGTGCCCTCGTCCACTTCACGGCGGCCGTACTGACCATCGGCGGCGTCGTCCACGCCCTGCCCGCGTTCACCGCGGCCGCCGGTCTCACCGTCGCCGGATTCGGTATGGGACTGCTGCTGCCGGGGATCGGGGTGCTCACCCTGGAACTGTCCGAGGACCACCGGCAGGGCGCCAACTCGGCCGCCCTGCAAGTCGCCGACAGCCTGTGCAGCGTGCTGCTCGTCGCCCTGTGCGGTGCGCTCTTCAACGCCGCCCACGTCCGCGAGGGCAGGGACGCGGGCGCCTTCGCCCTCGTCTTCGCCGTCACCGCCGCCGTGGCAGGAGCGGCCTGCCTGCTCGCCGGAAGAATCAGCAAGCCACGATCGGAGGAGACGGCCCATGCGCCGCTATGAACTCACCGGCCGCCGCGAGATACGCCTGAACGACGACGCCCCCGTGCCCGTACCGGGCCCGCTGGAAGTCCTGGTACGGGTCCGCTCGTGCACCGTCTGCAACCGCAGCGATCTCGCCTACTACCACTACTACGGACTGCGCGACCACTGCGCCCAGGGCTGCTTCGGGCACGAGATCGCCGGCGTCGTGGAATCCACCGGCCCCGGCGTCACCCGGGTACGACCCGGACAGCGCGTCTTCGTCCGCACACCGCTCACCACCGGATACGCCGAATACGCGCTCGCCCGAGAAGTCTGTGTCGGCGCCCTGCCCGACAACGTCCCCTTCGAGCAGGGCTCGATCCTCCAACTGCTGCCCCTGGCCGTGCACGCCACCCGGGGGGTGTCCCTCGGCGACCGGGTCGCGATCGTAGGCCAAGGGCCCGTCGGCCTCATGGCGTTACGGATGGCCGTCCTGCGCGGCGCCTCGCACATCACCACGGTCGACCTGGACGACTGGCGCCTGGAGAAGTCCCGGCAACTCGGCGCCGACATCTGCCTGCGGGCGGACGGCGGTTCCGAGGCCATCGAGACCGCCGGACGGGACTTCGACGTCGCCGTCGACGCCGTGGGCACGCCCACCACGCTCAACTCCTGTGTCCGGCTCGTGCGGCAGAACGGCCTGGTGGTGATGCTCGGCACCCACCACGTGGACACCCGGGTGTCCGTCGACCTCATCACCTGGGAGCGCAAGGGCCTGCGCCTGCACAGCTCCGCCGAACCGCACGACGTCGCCCGGGCGCGGGCCCTGGCCGTGGCCGAACGGCTCGCCGCCGAGCGCACGGACGTGCTTCACCTGCCGGACATCCTCACCCACGTCCTGCCCCTCGGTGAACTGCCGAAGGCCGTCGAGTTGCTCTCCGCCAGCCGGGTCCTCTTCCCCGACGAGGGCGACGCGCCGTACGCGGGCCCGCCGGCCAAGGTGCTCAAGGTCGCGATCCAGCCGTGAGCGCACGGTGAAGTGGGGCGTCGCCGGCTGCGGCGACATCGTCCGGCGCAGGGTGCTGCCCGCGCTCGAGGCGCTGGGCCAGGAGACCGTGTATCTGTGGGGCAGGGACGCCGGGCGCGCGGCGAGCACCGCCCGGCAGTACGGAATCCCGCACGGCGGTGACGACTTCGGCCGCCTCCTGGCGGACGTGGACGCCGTGTACGTGGCCACGCCGGTCGCCCTCCATGTGCCGCAGGCCGCCGAGGCGTTGAGCCGCGGTCGGCATGTGCTGATCGAGAAGCCGCTCGCCGGGGTCCTGCACCCCGGCGAGCGGGCACGGCTGGCGGTCGCGGCCGAGGAGGCCGGCCGCAGCGCCGGCCTCCGCGCGGGTGTCGCCTACTACCGCCGGCTCGGACCGGCCGCCGCGACGCTCCGCGAACATCTCGGAGACGGACGGCCCTGGCGTGCCCGGGTGGAGTTCCGGTGCGCTTTCGACCCGGGAGCCGAACACCCCATGCGGTGGCGCACGAACCCCGTGGTCTCCGGCGGCGGCGTTCTGGCCGACGCCGGGAGCCACCGCCTGGACCTCCTCCTGGCGGCCCTGGGGAGACCCCTGGACGTCGCGGCCCACTTGAGCCGCCCGTTCCCTGCGGGGGCCGAGCGCCGTGCCGAGCTCCTGCTGCACTGGGCCTCCGGCGCGGAAGCGGAGTTCCTCGCGGATTGGAGCCCCGAACCGGCATGCGACCGTGTGCAGTTGTGGTGGCGCGACCGGGCCGTCGCGCTCGATCCACTGGACACAGGGCTGGCGACCAACCCGCACCTGCCCCTCGTCGCCGACTTCCTGGCAGCCGTCGAGGAGGGCAGACCACCGGTGTGCCCGGTGGCGGAGGCGGTCCTCGTGGACGAGGTCATCGCCGCCGCCCGGATCTCGAACGCCAGGAACGGCCGGCCGGTCAGCCTTGGCGGCCCGCGAACTTGAGGGGATCCCCGTAGCTGTCGGGCGCCCAGCTCATCGGCTCGATGTGGGCGTTGAACGGGACTCCCTCGCGCACCATCTGCGGCCGCGGATGGTTGAGATGGAGCAGCGGGTCGTCGAAGCGGACGACGCCGGCGGCGGCGGACAGCCGGGCCACCACGTCGTCGTCCTCGCCGCCCCACCCCTCGTACCGCTCGTCGAAGCCGCCCACCCGGTGGAAGACCTCGGTCCTGGTCCACACGCAGCCGCCCGGCGGCTCGCGCAGCAGGAGACCGCGCAGGACGCCCGTCGGCACATCGGCGTGTCCGGCGCGCAGGTTGATGGCTCGGAGCGTGGAGGGCTCGTCCAGCGAGAGGGACCAGCGGAACGGGAGATGCGTCCCGTGCGTGCCGTCGGCCAGGCGCTCGGTGTTGCGCCGGACGAAGGAGCGGTCGACGAGGATGTCGGCGTCCAGGACGCAGGTGTACGGGTGGCGGCCGGAAGCGCTCGCCACCCCCACGTTGACGGCCCAGGACTTGTTGAACAGGCCGCTCTTCTCGGCGAAGACGTACGAGCCGACGAGCGGCTCGAGCCATTCCCGCGACCGGGGCCTGTCGTCGGTCTCCACCACCGTCACCCAGGGGGCGGGCCCGTCCTCCTGATCCGCCAGGGAACGCAGGCACGCGAGCAGATTGCGGGTGCGCAGGCCGCCTTCGGTGTCACGGAAGGGGATGACGACGTGGACGTCCGCACCTCCGACGGCGGATGGGACGTCGGCGTCCTCATGCTCCGTGGTCTCGGACACCGTCCCGTCGTGATCCGCGCCCAAGTGGTAGTCGATCCAGATGTGCCGGTCCGCTTCCTCGACTGCCGCGGTCAGGTTCCCGAGGTCCTCGGGGCGATCCGCCAGCAGCGGCGCGAGGCGGGCGCGCAGCTCTTGCTGGAGCGACAGGTCGGAGGTGTCGCCGGTGAGTCGCGCGTACAGGGACTCCGCTTCCGGTAAACCCTTCAGGAACGCGGCCAGTTCGATATTCACCTTACGGAAGTGCGGTTCGCTCAACTCCCAGTAGTCCGCCGCGATCTGCGGTACGTCGGGATCGTGTGCCAGCACGGCGTAGGCGGTCAGCCGATCGGCGAGCGCCGTGCCGCCGACGGCGGGGGAGATGTGCATCGGGAGAAACTCCAATCGGTCGCTGGGCGGTTGCCAGCGGACCCGTCAGGCACCGTCATCCGCCGACCAGGGGCGGAGCCATCGTGGATCGGGATCGTCGCCGCTCCGGATGAACCGGACGTCCATCGAGACCCGCATGCTGTCGCTGACTGTATCGAGCGACGCGTGGACGATATGCGGCAGGTGCACCATGACATCACCGGCGGAGTAATCCGCCCACATCCAGCGGCGGTTCAGGGAACGCGCGGCCAGGGCGAGATCGTGGGTGATGGGGCGCCGGTCGTGCGGCCGGTCCGTCGTGTCGCGCAGCGGCGCGTAGTCGGAGTCGTCGAGCGTGTGCGAATTCTCCAGGTAGACAAGACCGCCGGTCTCCGGCGGGCAGTCCCCGACGGGTATCCACATCGTCAGCACGCGTGATGACCCCAAGTCCATGTAGTCGTAGTCGACATGGACGCGCGAGGCGAGCGCGGAGCCCCGGTGGAAGTGCCGCAGAATGCGGCGCGGCAGCATGTCGCAGTCGCCGTCCAGCAGGTCTGCGGCAAGCTTGGCGAGGGTGGGGTTGTCCAGGAACCGGCCGAAGGCCTCGGACCGGACGAAGGCATGCGCGGGATGTCCGGGCACACCGTGCTCGGGAAGGCCCGGTGGGACGCGTCCGGAGAATATGCCGTCCCGCACGATGGTGCCGTCCGCGAAGTACCCTGATTCGAAGAGTCCGAAATACGCGGCGCGCAGCTGTAACACGTCGTCCCGGTCTAGCAGTCCGGGGAAATGGAGACATCCGTCCGTGTGCAGACGCCGGCGGAGGGCATCCGGGGTGTCCAGCAGCCCGGAGCTGTCCTCGAGCGGGGTGAAGAGTTCCTCGGTGAAGGGAATGGGGATACCGTTCGAAGAAAGGAACATGTTGTCCTCGGCAATCCGACAGAGCGGTCAGTAAACGCCTTCGACAGCTTCTTCGTGCTGGTCGCCGCCCTCCTTCCACGGCTGGACGGCCGCGACGCCGTCCCATGGGAACCATGGGTGGGGGCCGGTCCTGACCGCGCTGTCACGTTCCAGCAGATTCGGGATGAACAGGTCTTCCAGCAGCGTGGTCACCCGGACTCGGCCGCGCTCACCGGCGTTCACCTCACGCCAAGGATCGTCAGGGGCAACGACCTTCATGACGGCGAAAGGCGGCGGCAGATGATAGGAGTGACCTCCTCCGTCGGCAGTGTCGGCCTGCAGCGCGTGACCGACCAGCGTATTGCCGTACGTGTCGATCCACTGCACCCCCTCCAGGTATTCCTCCCGGAGGAATTGCGCCTCGGCCGGTGTGCAGGACGTGCCGCCGGTGCACACAGCACGGATACCGAATGCGGCGAGCGGGGTCTGCAGCCGTATGGCCAGAGCGAGCAGGAGTTGCGATGTCGTGAACAGCAGGGCCGGCCGCTCGGCGGCGAGCAGGATTTCCGTCTGTGTCACCAGATGGTCCGTATACGCCTTTGCGCCGCCGGTCGCACGGATCTCCGCCTTCACCCAGCGGGGGTCGAAGTCGATGGCGAACACCGCGCCGTTCCAGCTGTCGGCGAGCCCCTCCACGAAATGTCCGTACGCGTGCGGCCCGCTCGGCGTCATCGCCAGGATGTCGCCGCCCGCGACGCCGCGCGCCTCCAGCACGGTCCGGTACATCTCGACGTCGTACGCGAGCCGGGTCACATTGACGATCCGGCACGGCCGGCCCGTCGTGCCGCCGGTCTCGAAGACCCGGAACGGGCGGTCGCCGTAGCCGCGCGGCAGCAGGTCGCGAGCGCGTGCGGAGCGGAGCTCCTCCTTGTCGAACAGCCCGAAGAGCGACAGGGCTTCGAGACCGTCGACATCCGCGATCGGGTCGAAGCCGAGCGAGGAGCGCCGGGAGACCCAGAACGGCGAACCCGTCGCGGGGGAGAAGTGCCAGAGCATCATCCGCCGCGTCCACTCGTCCAGGCCGATGCCCAGCTCGGGAACTCTGGTGCGCATGACGTCGAATACGTTCACAGGCGTCCTCCCGACGGGGCGAGGGTCTTTGGGAAATAGGAAAAGAGAGAACGGGCGGCGATCGCTTCCGCCTTGCTGCGGGACGCGCTCAGGACGGCCGCGAACGGCAACGGCGCCTCGTACCCGACGAGCGGGTGCTGAACGTCGTCCTCGGCGAGCAGGACCAGCGTCGGCGCCGGATACGTCCGGCCTCCGACGGTGACGGTCGGGGCGCGGCGGGTGAGGATCCGATCCTCCGGACGAAGGCGTGAGCGGATTCCCCGGGCGAGCCGCCCGGCGTGGTCCGGCTCCGGGCAGGCGGTGAGCGGCAGTCGGGGATCGGGCGGGTGGACCTGTATGCGGTCGAGCGCTGCCGCCAGCTCCGCGGCGATCTCCTCCGTGCGCCGCGCGCCGTCCTGGCAGACGATGGTGCGTACGTTGCTGCAGAACCGCCCCGAGTCGGCCGCGACGAGCGGCAGCAGCCAGTCCACGGCCTCGGCGGTCCCCGTCCCCGGTGGCAGCAGTGCACAGCCGCGCCCCGGGCCGTGGACCGTCAAGCCTTTCGCGCCGTGCGGAGCCGAGGCCACGCGCTCGCCGCCGTAGACGATCTGGCGGTCCGTCATCCGGATCAGGGGCAGCAGCGTCCGCTGCTGCGACGGATAGAAGCCCAGCCGCTCCGCCGGCCACCCGGCCTGTACCAGTGCGGCCAACAGCCGGGCGGCGGAGAGAGGTTCGCGGCGGCTGGGCCGTACCCACACGGCGGCGCTGCGGGCCGCCTCGGACACGACCGACTCCAGGCAGCAGAAGGTGTTCCCCGGCAACGACACCAGACTCAGGGCATCGTCCGGCGCTTCCTCCGCGCCCGGCCGGGCACTGTCGCACAGCAGGCGGCACCAGCGGTCCGTGAGCGGGGCGGGGATTCCCGCCGTCTCCCACAGCTCCTCCCGGAACCGCGCGGCGCTCTGCGGACCCAGCGGCCCTACCGTCACGGTGCCACGGTCGAAGAGCTCCAGGGCCTCCTCCAGAAGCGCACGCCGCGGCAGAGGCACGTGCCCCTGCCCGTCCCACCAATGCCGGTCTGCCGCCGCCACGATCTCCGGAACCAGCGCCAACTCCAGGCCCGTACGGCCCGGCAGCCGCACGGTGTCCAGGGACGGCTGCCAAGTGCCCCTGCGGAACGCGGGGATCAGACGCGCACCGCCCGTCACGTCAACTCGCTTCGCAAGGCCGCCACCACGCGCAGCTGCTCCGCCCCGGTCATGGCGGGATAGACGGGCAGCGCGACATGGCGCTCGGCGAACCAGCGGGCCCGCGGCCACTCCTCGCCCGGCACATCGGCGAAGAACGGCTGGTCGCACAGCAGGATGTCGTACACCTCGCCCGCGAGCGCGACGCCGTGCCGCTCCCGCAGCCGGGCCTTGAGCCGTGCGCGGTCCACCGAATCGCCCAGATACACCAGGTACTTGTAGAAGTTGCAGTCGACGCCCTTCGGCACGGCGTACGGGCGCACGCCCGGCACGTCCGCGAGCAGGGCGTCGTAACGGGCCGCCAGCGAGCGGCGGGCATCCAGGGTCGCGCCGAAGCGCTCCAGGTCCACGACGCCGAGCGCCGCGTGCAGTTCGCTCAGGCGCCAGTTGCCGCCCGGGCGGTCGTGCAGGACGGATCCGGGGGCGCTGCGGCCGTGGTCCCGCCAGCGCCGCGCCTGCGCCAGAGCTTCGGCGTCGGCGCCGGTCAGCAGGCCGCCCTCACCGCTGGTGGCGACCTTGGTGGGGAAGAAGGAGAACGCGCCGAACGTGCCGATGCTTCCGGCGGGTCGGCCGTCGAGCCCGCTGCCGAGCGCGTGAGCCGCGTCCTCCAGCACGGGGATCCCCCGCGAGCCGCAGAGCTCCAGCAACGGTCCGAGCGCCGGTGAGACGACCCCGCCGATGTGCACGGGGACCACCGCCGCGACATCCCGGTGCCGGTCCAGCGCGGTGCGCAGCGCGTCTGGGTCCATGCCCAGGCCGTCGAGCTCCATGTCGACGAACCGCACCCGCGCCCCGGCGCGCACGGCGGCCGCGGCGGTCGCGAAGAAGGTGTTCACCGGCACCAGGACGGTGCGGCCGGCCACGCCGATGACGCGCAGGGCGATCTCGAGGGCGGCGGCCCCGGAACCGACCGCGACGCCCTCGCGGCCCGTCCACTCCCGGCTCAGGCTCTCGAACCGCGCCACGGACGGCCCTTGGGTGAGCATCCCGGACGCGAGGGCCTCGTCCACTCCGTCCAGCACGGCACGCCGTGCGTCGGCGGAGAAGTGGATGCGCTGCGCCGGAACGGGCGCCGGTGCGGTCAGGGGCGCGGCCAGGGCACGGGTGAAGAAAGCGACGGCCTCGGCCGGGTCCGTGCCGTGGCCCGTGGGCAGTTCGAGGATCTCCAGGCGCTCCTCGGCACCCGCGGTCTCGTACGCCCGCCGGACGGTCCCGGCGGCTTCGCGGGCGTCGTCCGGGTCGAGGAAGGGATCGGACAGCCCGTACTGCAGATGCAGCGGTGCGGGAGCCAGAGCCGCGAAGAGATCGGGCAGGTCGGCGTATTCCAGGATGCCGGGCAGGACAGCGCCCTCGTGTCCGGTCAGCAGGCGGGCGAACAGGCCGGGGTAGGTGGCCAGATGGCTTGTCGCGCACATCGGGAGCGGACCGGGGGAGAGCAGCGCGGTGTGGAGGGCGACGGCGCCTCCCAGGCTGTGCCCGAAGACACCGGTGCGGTCGCGGTCCGCGCGGGGGTGGTCGCGCAGCCAGGCGAGGGCGGCCAGCGCGTCGTCCGTCAGCGCTCCGAGCAGTGAGTGGCCGCGCAGGGCGAACGCGTGGGCCAGCAGCGTGCCTTCGTCGCGTCCGCCGCCGCGGTCGGCCTCCAGGCCGCCGTCGATGCCGTAGTCGAAGGCCAGGGTGGTGAAACCGGCCCGGGCGAGGTGCTCGGCCATGTTGCGGTCGGGGAAGTCGGGCGCTTCCTCGCCGGTGAGCATGCCGAGCCGTGCGTTCCTGCCGCCGAGGACGAGTACGGCCGGCAGCGGGCCGTCCCCGGGCGGGGCCAGCACGGTCGCCCGGAACCGGCCCCGGCCCGGGGCTTCGAAGAGAACGTGCTGCCGGGTGAGTTCGCTCTCTGTGGTGGTCTCGGTCCGGATCACGGTCAGCGGCTGCCGCCCGGGGCGCGCCAGTCTCTCGGTCACGGATCTGACCCGGGCGGACCACGCCCGGTGCCCTTCGGCCGTGCCGGCGGCGAAGGCGAGGGTCCGTTCCGCCCGGAGGAGGTGGTGGAGTCGGTGGATCTGCATGGATCCCTTTGCTGAGTCCGGTGGGGGGGATGGTCAGACGAAGTCTGCGTGCAGGGTGCTCGGTACCTCGACGCGGTAGGCCTCGAGCGTCTCGTCCAGCCGGATGCTGCCGCGGCGCAGCAGTTCCAGCAGTTCGTTCTGCGGCCGGTAGAAGCACGACTTGCACAGGTCGGTCCGCATCGGGTTGGACGCCTCCCACTCCGCCCGGGGACCGCCCTCCAGCACCGCGCCGTACCCCTCCTCCAGGACGTTGCCGATGCGGTACCGGCTGTTCAGGTGGACCTGGGGGCAGGGGTAGAGATTGCCGTCGGCGCCGACGGCCGTGACGAACCGGCTGTAGTGGCACTTGTCGAAGTCGCCCTCGACGGCGGTGGTCTGGTCCATGGGCCCGCGGTCGAGCTTGGGGATGGAGACCTCGAAGTCGTCGTCGCTCAGCCGGGCCGCTTCCGACAGTGCCTCGGTGATCTCGGCCATCACGGATCCGATCGTGTCGTGGCCGAGGGCGCTGTAGAACTCCGGCTCGAACCGCACGTAATGCGCCCCGGATTCCTTTGCCACGCGGGCGGCTTCCAGGACTTCCCGGTGGTTCTGCAGCGTGATGACGTAGTTGAAGCCGATGCGGAAGTCGGGGTCGACGGCGGCCTCGCGCAGCTTTCCCGGGGTGCTGAGGAAGGACGCGAAGGTCTGCTCGCGGTCGCGGGTGATCTCGTTGAACGTCGCTGTGGTACCGGCGTTGAGGCCGATCCTGACCCAGGTGTGGGTCTGCGCCACGCAATCCGCGAGGGCGGGCCTGCCGAGGCGGGAGCCATTGGTGATCAGCCCGATCCGCAGGCCTGCTTCGTGACCGGCCCGGCAGATGTCCACGTATCCGGGGTGAATGGTGCACTCGCCGCTGCCGCAGAAGGTGACCGCGCGGCCCTCGTTCTCGGCGAACTGCCGCAGCAGCGTGATCGCCTTGTCCTTGGGGATGGAGTCCTTGAACGAGAAGAGGTCGTAGAACTGTTCCTCGTTCGGCGAGTGGAAATTGCAGAAGTTGCAGCGCATGTTGCAGGCGCCCATGATGCCGATACGCATGTGCACGGGGCGGATCTCCTCGCCCGCCACGAAGCGGCGCAGCAGATCCTCCTGGGCGAGAACCTTCTGGGGCGAGTGGGCCTGGTCCAGGCTGACGATCGGAAGCCCCTCCCGGTTGCTGGGGGCGGCGATCTGGTAGGTCTGCGACGGTCCGGCGTCGGTCATGGCGAATCCTTCTCGTAGGGGGTTTCGCTCGGATGTCGGGTTGCGGAGGGTCGTGGAGGGTTGCGGAGAGAAACTCAGGCCGCGAACGAGGCGCCGTCGACGACGAAGCGATAGGGCGCGTCGCCGGCGGCGACTCGGTCGAAGGCGTCGTTGATCCGGTCGGCCGTGATGACGTCGACGTCCGCGAGAATTCCGTGCGAGGCGCAGAACCCGAGCATCTCCTGGATTTCCGCGATGCCGCCGAGCATGGAGCCGGCCAGTCTCTTCCGGCCGGGCACGAGCCGGGACAGGTCCACGGGAACGGGACGGCCCGGCAGGCCGACGGCGATCAGCGTGGCGTCCTTCTTGAGCAGGCCGAGCAAGGAGTTGAGATCGGTGACGGCGGACGCGGTGCTGACGATGAGGTCGAAAGAACCGGAGAGCTTCTCGAAGGCCGTACGGTCGCCGGCGGCGTGGAAGTGATGTGCCCCGAAGCGCAGGGCATCGGCGCGTTTGCGCTCCGACCGGCTGAACACGGTGACTTCGGTGCCCATGGCACGCGCCATCCGCACGCCGAGGTGTCCGAGGCCGCCCATGCCGTGGATGGCGACGCTCAGGCCGGGGGCCGCTCCCCAGTGCCGGAGCGGTGAATAGAGGGTGATTCCCGCACAGAGCAGAGGGGCGGCCTGTTCCAGGGGCAACTCATCGGGAATGCGCAGGACATAGTTCTCGTCCACGACGATGTGTGTGCTGTATCCCCCGTAGGTGGGCTCGCCGTCACGTCCCACCGCGTTGTACGTGTTGGTCATACCCTCGGCGCAGTACTGCTCGCGCCCCGCGCGGCACGACGAACAGGTGCGGCAACTGTCGACGAAACAGCCGACGCCCACGCGTTCCCCGACCCGGTACCGGCTCACCGCGGAACCGGTACGCACCACGGTGCCCGTGATCTCGTGTCCGGGCACCATGGGGAAGATGCCCTCTTCCCATTCCCCGCGCACTTCGTGGACGTCCGAATGGCAGATGCCGACATAGGCAACGGCGATCAGCACATCGTGTTCGCGCAGTGGACGGCGGATGATGGTCGTGGGTACGAGCCGGGACTTCGGGGACGGAGCGGCGTACGCGTTGACGGTTGTTGCCACAGAGCCTCGCCTTGCCTTTTCGGTCGCTGCGCCGTGTGACGAGCCGGTCGACGATCGATGGCATGTGTATATGCCATCGAGCTTTGCGGTCACCCAAGGGAATTGACAAGCATCTTTCAGCCAACTGGCCTGAGTTGCCAAATGAGTTCAGATTGCATGGGTCCAGGGCTGCGCAGGAACGCGCCGTACCAATCGGTCAGCGAGGCGAGTTGGGAGTCGTAACACAGAACCGCTTCGCGCTTGACGCTCCACTGCTCGGGGGTGAGCCGGACGTCGTGGGCCTGCTGCATGCGGTACCGCGATGCCAGGTCCCGGTAGGCGTCCCCGTGGTCCTCGGCGTGCGCGAGGGCGAACTCCGCCTTGTCCGTGCCCCATTCGGGAACCGCCCCGGCGTAGGGCAGGTCCGCGTATACGTACGGCGGCCGGCGGCCGCAGCGGGCCAGCACCGCCAGGGCCTGATCCCGCACGGCCATGTGGTCCGGCTGGCTTGTTCCGAGGGGTACGAGGACATCGGTCGCGGGCGGCAGACCCTCCAGGAGCGACGCCAGCTCGGTCAGCTCCTCGCCGTTTCTGTACGGCCCGTCCGGATGGGGAAGGGCCAGCCGCCCGGCTCCCAACAAGGCGCAGGCGCGGGCGTCTTCGGCGATCCGGCACTCATGGGCCTCGGCTCCCGAGGCGAAGCCGCACGCCTCGTCCCACTGGGACACCACCGCGCCGGACGGCGGAGGGCCGCCGTGCACCGTGACGACGGTCCTCGGGCGGTCGAGCCCACTCAGCCAGCCGCCGAGCGAGAGGGCGGCGTCGTCGAAGTGCGGCGAGATCACCACGATGGGTAAGTCGGAGGCCACGTTTCCTCACAGCTGTCGCTACGGAAAGTGATTCTCTGGCCCAATGTCCGGGCTGGAAGCCGACCTTACGCTTTCCCGGAAGCGTTCTCCAGGGTTCTGCACCGGTACGCGCGGGTGAGGTGCGCTTGGAGACGGGCATGGCGGAACTGGTAGACCGCGCCCGCCTGCCGGAGCACGCCCCGCCGGTAGGCGTCCTCGAGGAAGGCGACGACGGACCACGGCAGGCGGCCGGTCAGCGGCAGCCAGATCCGGGAGAGCACCACCCACTGACCCCAGGCGGTCAGGCTGAGCAGATAGCCCAGGGGCCCGCCGAGTCCGCTGACGATGCCGAGTTTGAGCGAGGCCTTGGGAGTCCAGGAGATCGGCCCCAGAAGTACCGACAGCAGTGGCATCAGCAGTGCGGAGCCGACACCGACCAGCAGCCCGAAGCAGGGTGTCCAGACGAGGAGTTGGGCGAACACTGTTCGGGAGTTGGTGCGCAGCAGGCCGACCGGATTGACGGCGGACCGGATGTCGAGACGGGTTTCGAGGAGGGCCAGCAGACCGAAGACGGGGCTGGCACCCAGCGCGAACACGACTCCGTAGATGGCGCTGTCACCGAGGCCCATGCGCAGGGCGGTCAGGGGACCGGCGTGCGCGAAGACGCCCCTGATCACTCCGGCCACGAAGCCGTAGCCGGAGCCGAAGCCGAGCCCGCACAGCAATCCGATCAAGAGCCGGGGGACGATGCTTCGCCTGGTCTTCCCCGCTCTGCCGAATATCTTCATGCTCACGCTGGACGGCATCACCGCCGTGCTCTTGGCCGCGACCATGAACCAGTACGCGATCGCGAACGTGAGCCCGGAGAAGAGTCCCACCACCAGCCCGTCCGCGATCTGGAATCCGACGTTGTCGAGGAGTCCGCCGACGATGGCGTCGGTGAGCCCGATGGGCAGGCAGGCCGCCAGCGCGGTCACCGCCGTGCGCGTGGAGCGGCGCAGCCCTGAACCGAGCCGCCACCACTCCAGGTTGGGGGTGTCGAGCCGGGTCAGGTGGTGGGCGAGGAAACCCAGCCAGTACTGGGCGCGTTCCGGGTCGAAGGCGGGGCCTGACCCGCCGCCCGGGCCGTATTCCGGCCGGGGGCGGTAGGCAGTGGCGATGAAGTTGTCGAGGAGGTGCTCCTCCAGCGCCTCGGGGCCGCCGAACCGCCGGGTGTCCAGGAGGGCGGCCGGATCCTGGCCGGGGGTGTCGCTGTAAACGGCGCGGGCGAGCGTGACCATCAGCGGAGTGGTCAGCACCATGGCGAGGTTGGCGGCCGCCGGGCTGCCCGGCCGCTCGCGCAGCTCGCTCAGCACGGGGTGCCACGCGGTCGTCGCCGGATCCCCGCCGCGGGCCTTGCGTGTGGTGCGCGGCAGGTAGTCGGCCAGGTCGTCCAGGGTGAGATCGGCCAGCTCCACCGCGGCGGCGGAGGTGAGCACATCGGTCTCCGCCACCGCGGCGGCGTACTCGGCCGGCCGGCTCGTCAGCAGCAGGGGGAGGGTCGTGGCGTTGAGCGCCTCCAGCGCGGGACGGCGCAGACCGTCGGCGATCTCGTCGAAGCCGTCCAGCACGGGGAGCACCCGGCCGGTCTCGACCAGCGCGGTGGCCAGGCTCGGCCCGCCGGGCCCCGGAGCGGCCAGTCCGGGGTGATCGCGCATCAGTTGGGCGGTCAGCCAGTCCCGGAACGTGAGGGCCGTAGGATCCCACGAACCGATGCTGAAGATCACCGGTACCGCCTCGGTGCGGGGCCTCGATTTCAGGCAGTCCAGGACGAACCGCACGGCGAGGATCGTCTTCCCGGAGCCGGACCGGCCCAGCACCACCAGCCGGCCGGACGGTATTCGCCGGTACACGCCCACGATCTCGTCCAGTTGACCGCTCAGGTCCAGCGGTCCGGGCGTGCCTCCGGCGGGCTGGCGGCGGATGTTGGCCCAGTGGTCGGTCAGTTCCTCCGCAACCGGCTGCCAGCGCAGCGGCAGCGGGTACGGATCGTGGACCTGCCGCTGTTCTTCCTCGCGTTGCCAGCGGGCGGTCACCGCCTGCGCGAGCTGCTCGGCGATGTCGGCCAGGGTTTCGTGCAACACCGAACCCGGCTGCCCCGAACCCGGCTGCCCTGCGACCGGTTCGACGGGCGGCTCGGCGGCCGGTTCGCCGGGCGGCTCGTCCGGCTCGCCCGGCTCGTCCGGCAGGTTCCCGCGCCCGGTCCGGTGGACGGCAGCCGCCACCAGTCTGTCGCGTTCCTCCGGACTCAGGCCGAGCGCGTCGGCCAGCAGCCGCACCGTGGTCACCCTGGGGTCGGCGCGCTCGCCTGTCTCCAGTCCGCGAATGGTGCGCACGCCCACTCCGGCGCGTTCCGCCAAGGTTTCCTGAGTCATCCCCGCCTTGTGCCGCAGTTCCCGTAACAACGTGCTGAACTCACCGGCCATAGGCCACGGCCTCCCCGGACATGTCATTTCCCCAGGTGAGGACTCTAGCGCGGCCACCGGCCGGATACGGCCGGTCCCTTGGCCTGTCCGATGTCCGGCCACCGGGACAGCGTCGACGGCATCCGTCACACCGAGCCGGCACTGAGCCCCGGGGAGCCACGATGCCGATAGCAGCAACCACCGGCCAGCAGACCGTCACCTTGCTCACGCGTCAGGAGCGGGAGGTACTCCACGCGGTCGGCTGCGGTCTCAGAGACGATGAGATCGCCGCCCTCCTCGCCATGCCCGAGGCCACCGTGGCCGGGCACCTCGCGCGGATCCTCGCCCGGCTCGGGCTGCGCGACCGGGTCGCCGCCATTGTCCGCGCCTTCGACTGCGGCCTGGTCGTCCCCGGCCGGGGCCCCCGCCGGCAGGCGGCGGGCCCGGTACCGCGGGCCGCGGTCCGTCAGGAGCGCGAACCACGGTTACGGATCTCCGTGCTCGGACCGCTGCGGGCATGGCGCGACGGGCAGCCACTGGATCTGGGCCACCTCCGCCAGCAGGCCGTACTGGCGGCGCTGGCGCTGTGCCTGGGCCGGACGGTCAGTTCACCGGAACTGCTCGACGGGGTATGGGGGATGGAGCCGCCGAGCACCAAGGTGGTGCCGGTGTACATCTACCGACTGCGCAAGGTCTTGCACCTCGGGGATCCGGACCCGGTGATCGAGCGCGACCGGTGCGGCTACCGGCTGCTCTCCGGCCCGGTCACGGTGGATGCGGCGCGCATGGAGGAACTTGCCACCGCCGCCGGGGCGGCCGAGCGAGCGGGGGACCTGGCCGAGGCGGTCCGCGTCTGCTCCCGGGCGCTGGACCTGTTCCACGGGGAGATCCTGTCCGGCCTCCCCGGGCCGTTCGTCGAACTGGAGCGGATGCGGCTCACCGAGCGCAGGACCGCCCTTGTACAGCGGAAGCTGGACTGCCAGTTGCGACTGGGCCGGCACTCCGAGGCGATCGCCGAGCTGTCGGCTCTGGCCGCGGCGCAGCCCCTGAACGAACCGGTCGCCGCGATGCTGATGCACGCGCTGTACCGCGACGGCCGACAGGCCGACGCACTGGCCGTGTTCGACCACACCCGCCGCCGACTGGACGACGATCTGGGGGTGCTCCCGGGCCGGATGCTGCGGCAGGCGCACCAGATGATCGTGCGCGGGGACGACGCCGACCTCGACCTCGACCTCGCCGGCATGAAGCCGTGACCGGACCGACGCCGCGCACACCCGGCGAGGAGCTGCTGCTGGCGAGAATCTCGGCGGCAGCCGGCCGCGAACACCTCGGAAGGCGCCGTGCCACCTACGCGGGAGTCGCGCCCCCGGCCCGCACGAGAACCGTGCCGGGCCGGGGCATCCGGGACTTGCTGGCCTTCGTCCGGACTTCCATGAGAAGAGCGGACGAAGGTGCACGACTGGACCTGTACGAGCACGGGATGACGGTCGCCGTCGCGAGGCGGATCCATGTCGTCCGTTACGACACGACCTCCGTGTTCCAGACGGGCGGCGGCACGATCTGCACGCTCATCGACCTGGCCGGGGAGCGGGTAGCGCTGCACGGCGAGCCGGAGGCGGAGTGGTGGCCCGAGATCCGGCGGGCCGTCACCAGCGCCCAACTTCCCGGGGCATTGGCCGCGATCGACGCGGGGGAGCGGCTCACCTTCGGGGACATCTGGCTGACCAGGGAGACGATCGGGTCCCGAGAGATGTCCGTGAGGTGGTCGCAGATGCAACGGATCGAGATCCGGAACGGGACGGTCGAGCTCAGCACAGCCGGAGAACGGCATGCGTTGGGCCCCGCGTCCGAGATCCCGAACCTCTTCGTCCTCCGCGCGCTCGTCGAGCGCATTCACCGGAATTTCAACGGTGGTGTCTAACGTGGCCCCTTGGCTACCGTCTGCTCCTCCGGCACCGTTTCCTCCGTCACCGTTCCTTCCCGACCAGGAGGTCAGAATGAGCACGCACCACCTCACCCGCAGAAACATCCTCAAGGTCACCGGTGGCCTCTCCACGGCCATCGCCCTCGGCGGCACGGGCGTCCTCGCGACGGCGCCATCGGCCGCGGCATCACCGGCCGCGGAGGTCGGCGACGGCTTCGGGCTGCGCATCGTGGAACGCAACGAGCAGAACCCCCGCATGAAGTACTACCGGTTCACGACCCGCGCCATCGGCTGGAACCCCGCCGTCAATGTGCTGCTTCCCGACGGCTACGACACCAGTGGACGTACCTACCCCGTCCTCTATCTCCTCCACTGGGGCAACACGACCGTTGACTACACCGGATTCGACCGCGCGGGCGTCCGCGAATGGACGGCCGGCAAACCGGTCATCGTCGTGATGCCCGACGGCGGCCACGCGGGCTGGTACTCCGACCCGGTCAGCTCCAACGCGGGCCCCCGCAACTGGGAAACGTTCCATATATCCCAGCTCGTCCCCTGGGTCGACGCCAACTTCCGTACGTACGCCGAGAGCGACGGCCGGGCCGTCGCCGGGTTCTCGATGGGCGGCTTCGGCGCTCTGAAGTACGTCGCCAAACACCCCGACCTCTTCGCCTCGGTCAGCGCCCACTCCGGACCGGCCAGCCTGCGCCGCGACTTCGGCATAGTCACCCACTGGGCCAACCTGTCCTCCGCGGTGTCGGACCTGGTCGGCGGCACGATCTACGGAGCGCCGCTGTGGAACGAGGCCAAGGTGAGCGCCGACAACCCGGTCGAGAACATCGAGAGTTACCGCGGCAAGCGTGTCTTCCTGGTGGCCGGTACGGGCGGCGGCAAGGTCGACTGGTTCAACCAGGTGTCCGAGAACCAAGTGCTCGCCGGCCAGCGGGAATTCCGCGGACTGCTGCGTGATGCGGGCATCGAGCACGAAGCGCACGAGGAGCCCGGCGGCCACGAGTTCCGCGTACCCGTCTTCCGTCGAGACCTCGACGGCATCATCGAGCGGCTCCGCAAGGCGTAGCCACGCGCTTCCGCCCACACTCCGATGGGAAGGTCGTTCATTTGCTTCCGCGCGCCGAATCAGCCCCGATGACCGTCGCCTGGATCACCGCAAGCTTTCCGCCCGAGGTCAGCGGCATCGCGCTGGGAAACGTGGAGCGGGCCCGGTGGTTCGCCGACCAGCAGGACGTGCGCCTCAGCCTGCTGGTCCCCGAACCCTCCGACGGCAGACCCCTGGCCGGGGCGGACATGCCCGGCGTGGAGCTGTTCCCCTACGCCGCCAAGCCGTGGCTGCCCTACCCGATGCTGCGCGTCCCGCGCCGAGCCGCACTCGCACAGATCGACGCCGCACTGGAAAAGATCGCGCCGGACCTGGTGGTTGTCATCGACCCCGAACGATCCTTCGTCTTCGGCTCGTGGGGGATGCCGGGGCACGCCTACTCACGTCGGCACGGCGTGCCCTATGTGGCCCAGTACCAGGGCGACCACTTCAACTCCGCCCGCAGCTACCCGGTCTTCCGTCACCTGGCGGCCGCGATGTTTCCGCCCATCATGCGCTACGTGTACCGCCACTTCGACGCCGCCATCTGCGCGACTCCCCACTCCGCAGCGACCTTGAGCGGTCTCACCGACGTGCGCATCGAGCAAGTCCCCTTCGACAGCGTCGACATCGATTCCTTCGGTGCCGACCATGCCGATCCGGCCGTCCTCGCCAAGCTGGCACCACGCTACGACGGGCGCGGCAAACGCCTGCTCTACCTGGGCCGCCTCGCCCGTGAGAAGCGCCTGGACCTCATCATCGAGGCCTTTCGCAAGCTGAGCACCACACCCGGCAACGAAGACCTCTCCCTCTTCATCGCGGGCGACGGGCCCCGCGACATCACCACCCAGATCGCCCAACTGGCCGCGTCCTCGCCCCGGATCCACCTCCTCGGCTTCGTCCACGGCGCCGACCGCAACGCCCTCTACGCCTCCTGCCACGCCTTCTGCACAGCCGGCCCCTACGAAACCTTCGGCCGCACCGTCGTCGAAGCGATGGCCTCCGGAATCCCTGTGGTCACTCCCTCCAGCGGAGGCATCTCCGGCAGCCTCTCCAACGGCCACAACGCCTACCTCTTCCAGCCCGACAACCCCCACGCACTCCTCGGTGCCCTCAGCACAGCCCTCGACGACAACGGTCGCGTCACTGGCCAAGCGCGCATCGACGCAGCCCAGTTCACCACAGAGGAATGCTGTAAACATCTCCTCGCCAGCTACCAACGCCTCGCTGCCATGGAGTTTCAGGGTGAGGTCGCGTAGCGGGTGCCGACGTTGCCCGCGTGCCATTCGTGGTTGCCGGTGATCCAGTTGTGCAGTCCGGTGACGAAGCGGGCGGTGAGGGGGTTGGTGGCGGCGAGGGCGGTGGCGTGTTCCTCGAAGAGGTGGACGATGTCGTTGTGGACCTCGATCGCCTTCTGGAAGGCGTCTTCGATGGAGCACTCCTCCTCGGCGGCGATCACGGTGGGCAGGCTGTAGTGGAAGCGCCCGCTGGCCTGTTCCTTGCGCAGTGAGTACAGGTCGTTGCAGATGGTGCAGGCGTTGGAGGACAGGGCGACGGCGCGCTGTAGGGCGGGCTCGGCGAAGAGGGGGGCGGGCAGTTCGTAGCCGCCGATGGAGTCGGTGAGGGTCAGGCAGGGGCGGAAGCTGTTGAACTGCCGCTGCGCCAGGTACTCCCACACCGCGGGTGTACGGCGCTGGCTGATGCAGTCGCCCTCGGCGCCGTAGCCGAGGTAGAGGTTGGCGATGTCGTGCCGGAACCGGTGCGCCTGCGCCGGCGTGGCCAGGGCACAGAAGTAGTCCATGGCGGAGCGCATGGAGCGCAGGGCCGGGTGGGAGTCGATCCCGGCCCGCCATTCGGCTTCGTAGCGGGGGGTGTTGTGGGCGGGGTCGATCGCGGACTGGGCGACGAGCAGTGCCGCGCCGCGTCGGTCCGCGGTGCCGCCGTACTCCGCTTCGCAGAAGTAGTCGTCGACGGCGTTCTCGGCGATCAGGGGGCGGGCGGCGGCCATGAGGTGGTCGATGCCCGGTGCGTCGGGGTGGCACAGGACCACCGACCGTCCCGCGTCGAAGGCGACGAGCGCGTCCCTCAGCTCGGCCTCCGGGTAGAGCTCGATCTCGTTCTCCGCCCACTCCACGAGCCGGGCGTTGACCTCATCGGCCAGCGCACGGTCGTCCCGCACGGCGGGAGGGCAGTACAGGCCCTCGATCCGCGGCGACGACGACGGTTGAGCAACCGGCACCTCGGCCGGCTCCGTGTCGTCCGGCACCACGGCCGTGGACGCGAGGCGCAGAGAGTCCGTGCCGAGCCCGGTCGGTCCGGACAGCAGCCGTGTCAGGAAAGGGGGTGCGTCGGTCGTGCCGGGGATCGGTGTCTTCATCTGCAACTCCGTTCACAGGGGCTTGACTTGGCGCTGCCGTCGTCGAAGGGATAGCACGGCCCATGGACCGGCTACAAGGTCATCCCTGCCCCTGAGGCCGCCGCAACAAATGTGCGGATGTTCACCGAGCCAGCTTGAATCAGACCGCCTTGCCCGGCCCCGGGCCGTGCTGGCACACGCCCCAGTCCGTGGCGCAGGCACTGATGAGCATCATGCCCCGCCCATGATCGGGCTGCTCGTCTGCTTCCCACCGCCGGGGCGCGTCCAGCGTGGGGACACCGGGGGCGTCGTCCCGTACGAGCAACCGCAACGCGCCACCGGCCGCCCACTCGGCAAGGACACGCACGGGCGCCGAACACCCGCTGTGCAGGCAAGCGTTGACGGCATTGCCGACTGCCTCGGAGGTGAGCAGCACGGCGGTGTCCGTGAGCTCCTCGCGGTGCGCGGCCGCAACGGCGGTACGGACCGCCTCGCGGGCGGTACGCACCCAGCCGAGGGTGGGCGGAAAGCTGAGCGAGAACGCAGGGCGTGGCTTGAGGCTGACGGGCTCGGTGAGGGACGGGCACACGGGCGCAACTCCTTGGCGCCGGGAAAGGCGGGGCGAGTTCGACGGTAGCCACAAGGGTTTCTAACCCTCAACCTGATTGGAGAAGTTGCCTCCATCGAGTGGCATTGGCCCCGTGAGACACGGCAGACTGCTCACGATCACAAGGAGGTCGCCATGGGACTCCGGGCCAACCCGACGCTCAGGCAACGCCGTTTGGGCATCGAACTTCGCAGATTGCGTGACGCGTCCGGCATGAACGCCGTCACCGCAGGCCGTCACGCCGAACTCGGGCCGCAGCATCTTGGACACATCGAGTCGGGTCGAACAGCCATTCCCGAGACCAAGTTGCGCTCCCTGGCCACCGCCTATGGTTGCGAGAACCAAACTTTGGTTGACGCCCTGGTGACCATGAGCGCATCGGATGGCAAGGGCTGGTGGTCGGCCTACCGTAAGTCCTCAATCGGTCCCAACGGGCGCGACTTGGCAGAGCTGGAAACCTTGTCTGCGGTCCACTGCTCGTTCCAGTGGGTGCACATTCCCGGCTTGCTTCAGACCACCGAGTACATGCGAGCGCTGTTCGAGGGCGGAGCGCCTGATGCGTTGCCCCGCGAGATCGACACCTCTGTTGCCTTCCGCGCTGACCGCCAGCGAGTCCTCACCGAGCAGTCGCCGGTGGCCCTCCATGCGATCATCCATGAAGCGGCGCTGCGCATGCAGTTCCTGGCACCGGACGTCATGCGGCGTCAGGTGGAGCATCTCATCGAGATGGCCAGGCTCCCCAATGTCAGCATTCAGGTGCTTCCGTTCAAGTCTTCCGGATTCCCTGCCAGGTTCGGAACGCCATTCGTCATCTACGAACACGCTGTGCCGGAGCTCAGCACGGTCTACGTGGAGCAGCCGCTCTCTTCGCCCTTCGTCAGTGACCAGGTGCACCTGGGGCGGTTCACAAAGACATTCCGAAGTCTCGCGACGGTGGCCCTGGATCCCATTGACCTCGACATCGGACCAGAGTTCTATAAGAGGAAGACCTCATTCTCATTGATCCAGCACGTGCTGCATTCCCTGTGAGACGGACACCATGCCTGACCTCAAGTGGCTGAAATCAAGCTTCAGTTCCAGTGGTAGTGACGATGAGTGCATAGAGGTGTGCGCATTCCGTCCGCGAGGCGTGCGACTCAGGGAGAGTGATCGACCAGGTTCCGTACTCGCCCCCGGTCCGACGGCATGGCTTGCCTTTCTCGGCCGCATAAGAGCCGGCGGGCTCGACGCGCCCATGTGATACAGGGCAGGAGAGGGCGGCTCGGAGAAGCGGCTGGCCCGGCCTGTGGCCGTTGTTCATACCCAGGTGTAGTTGTGGTCGGTGACGGCGGGTAGAGCCGCGTCGGTGACTGTGGCGTGGGGGTTGGGGAGAGTGGCCAGGACCGGACCGATTGGCGGGAAGATAGGCAGCTCGGCGGTCTTGCGGTAGTCCAGCCACTCGATGATCCCTACCTCGTGGTTGCCGTCCTCCAACTCGTCGTGTTCTTCGGCGGCCAGGGTGGCGCGGGTGTCCTTGCTGATGTGGAGCCGGTAGAGCAGGTGCAGCTTGCGCGGTGGCGG
The DNA here is from genome assembly GCF_059089585.1 of Streptomyces sp. SX-6. Taxonomy (NCBI): domain Bacteria; kingdom Bacillati; phylum Actinomycetota; class Actinomycetes; order Kitasatosporales; family Streptomycetaceae; genus Streptomyces; species Streptomyces sp. SX-6. The sequence goes on from NZ_JBTHHU010000007.1 coordinate 155,700, forward strand.
GGTGGAACCGGGGCGGGAGACGCGTTGGTCCACGACCCACAGCAGTTCGGGCTCGCTCGCGTGGGCGGTGTCGAGCGCGAGTTCCTCGGCGAGTTCGCGCCTGAGCGCGGCGACCAAGTCCTCGCCTGCTTCGACGTTGCCGCCGGGCGGGGTGTAGTGGACGGAGTCGGGCCGGTCGCGGCGGATGAGGGCGACGTCGTTGCCGCAGAACACGAGGGCGCCGGTGCGGATTTTGATGCGGCTGAACGGTACTGGGGTGGTCATGGCGGCAGTATCGCGGCGGGGCGGCCGGCGCCGGGCGGGAACCCGGAAGGTTCCTGTCCGCATGCGCTGGCCGCCCTGGCGGATGTGCTCAGGCGGTGGCCACGCGGGAACGCATTCGAGCTGCCGTCAGCTGAGATCGTGCTGCGGTGGGTGATGGGTGTCATGTCGCGCGGCGATGGATTTGTCGACGTGTGCGTACTCGCGCTCAACACGCTTCGGCGCGCACTATGTTGGTGATTACGGGTGACTGATGTCCATCGATGGCGTCCTGCTGGGGGCGTCGGGAGGCGGTAGCGGGCGATTTGGGTGTAAGCGGGGGCATGGCGGCCGCGTCATCACACCCAAAATTCCCGCAGTTCACAGGTAAACGACCACATGGTCACCAAACAACTCAGCCCCTGTCACCGGGCCTCCCATACTCCCGAAGGCTGCCGATACAGACCTTTTGCACACCACCACAAGGGACGCGGTCGTCCCATCCGCCGTGTTGTCTCGTTACCGGATGCCGCGAACGGCCTGAGGGTCGGTGGGCGCGAGGCCGGACCGCGCGGTCTTCGCGGAGGCGGCGGTCGGGGTTACGTACACCGGGGTGGGGTCGGGTTCCGGGGCGCAGGTCTTGGCGATGAAGCCCTTGCCCGCGGGAAGGCGGCCGTCTCGCAGATAGGCGGTGAACGTGTCGTCCAGGCAGGTGTTGCCGTGGAAGAGGATCTCGTGGAAGCTGCCGCCCTTCTGGACGACCAGCTTCGATCCGCGCAGTGCCTTGTGCATGGCGACGCCGCCCTCGTACGGGGTGGCGGCGTCCTCCGTGGCCTGGAAGAGCAGGACGGGCGGCAGGCCCTTGCCGGTGATCTTCAGTCGGCCGGCGCGGTCGCCCTGGTAGGGCCAGAACATGCAAGCGGCGTTGTACCACATGTTGTTGTACGTGTAGAAGGGCGCGACGGCGTTCACAGCCACCTGGTCCTTCTTCCAGAACTCCCAGTCGCGCGGCCAGTTGTTCTCCGTGCACTGGACCGCGTTGTACGCCGGGAACGTGCCGTCGTCGGCGCCCGGTGCCGCGTAGGTGTTGTAGGCGATGCTCAGCGGGCGGGTGTCGTGCTTGGTGAGGTACGCCGACAGCACGGTCGCCATCCGTGGCCAGCGAAGGAAGTTGTAGCCGCCGCCGTAGAAGGTGTCCTCGAACTCGGCGGGGCCGATCCTGCCGGGACCCGGGGCGGCGTCAGCCGGGTTGGCCCGCAGCTCGTCCTCGACCTGGTCGTACTTCCGCTTCACCGTGGCGGCGTCGGTGCCCAGGTGGTAGACCGAGTCGGCCTTGGCGGTCCATGCCGCGAACGCGTCGAAGCGGCGCTGGTGTTCCTTGTCCTGGAGGATGTTGTGGTCGTACCAGCTGATGGTGGGGCCGACGATGCTGTCCAGCACCATCCGGCGCACGTGCGAGGGGAAGAGCTGGCCGTACGTCGAGCCCAGTGAGGTGCCCCACGAGCCGCCGTAGAAGTTGATCTTCTGGACGCCGAGTGCCCGCCGGATGCTGTCCATGTCGCGCGCGTTGTCGACGGTGGTCATGTGCGGCAGGAGCCGGCTCCAGTTCGCGGCGCAGTCGGCGGCGTACTTGGCCGATTTCTCCAGCCACGCCTGCGAAGTGCCTTTGCTGATCTGGTAGTCGGGGCGTGGGCCGACGAAGTACTTCGGGTCGCATGTGACGTGTGGTTCGCTGGCATTGGTGCCGCGCGGGTCGAAGCCGATCCAGTCGTAGGTGGAGGCGACGTCCTGGGGGATCTTGCCGGAGATGTAGGCGGGCATCCACAAGCCGGAGTCGCCCGGGCCGCCGGGGTTGAGCAGGATCGGGCCCTGTCGCCTGTTCGCGGGAGCGGTGGCCGGGAGCCGGTTCACCTTGAGCTTGATCTTGGTGCCGTTCGGGTGCGCGTAGTCCAGCGGGACTTCGAGCATCGCGCATTGCAGAGCGGGAGTGGTGGCGTCGTGGCAGGAGCTCCAAGTGAGCTCCTTTGGATGGCCGTTGGCCGATGCCGAGGTGGGAGTGATGACCGCGAGGGCGCTGCCGATGGCAACGGCGGCCGCAAGCAAGGCTCTTGCTCTTCTCATGGAGAGCATCATGTGACATGTGCAATGTCACATGCCTGCACGGTCGAGCGTGTGTTATTCAACCGTGACCGCAGCCGGGTGTCTGTGGGAGGCTGACCCGATGTCTGTAACTCTCCGCCACTTGGACGCCAGGCTCTTCCCTGCCTGGCTTGAGCGCAGTCGGGCCGAGTACGCCAAAGATCTTGTCGCTGCCGGGCAAACGCCCGAGGATGCCCACCGGCACGCGGGCGAAAGCATGGCCCGCTTCTTCCCCTCCGGTACACCAAGCCCGGGGCACGTGGTCTTCGACGTGGTCGATGACGCGGGGATAGCCGTCGGCTACCTCTGGATCGGACCGGACGCGAGTGACGACGCCGGCGCCTGGTGGGTCTGGGACATCGAGATCGACGCCGACAAGCGGGGGCAGGGCTTCGGGCGAAGGACCATGGTCCTCGGCGAGGAATACGCCCGGACGCAGGGCGCTCATACCCTTGGTCTCAGCGTATTTGGGTTCAACACAGGTGCGCGCGGCCTTTACGAGTCGCTTGGCTATGAGACGACCACGGTGAAGATGCTCAAGAGACTCGGCTGAGGTTAAGGCGCCCTGGGTCATTTCGTTGAAGGGGACAGCCAGTTGGCTGCCCCCTTCAATGCGCTAGTCGGCGGTGTGTGCCTTCTGGGTCACACGGTCAGTTGATCGAGGATGTCGGCCACCTCCGTCGGTTTGAGCAGAAAACCGACGTGGCTGGTGGCGAGGGTGTGCACGTCGTACGGATTGTCGGGCGTCAAGGCGTCGGCTTCGGAAATCAGGCGGTCCTGCATGGCAACAGGAAGCGTCCGGTCGTCGGCGAGGCGGATGTAGGTGCGGGGGATTGTGCCCCAGGTGTCGGCATGGCCGCGTGCGTCGGACATCATCACCGCCAGGGACTCGTCCGGCTGCAGGATGTTGAGGAAGGCCCGGAACTGCTCGTCAGTGCCGTCCGCCATGATCGCCGCCTTGGCGGCGGCGAACAGGCTCGGGTCGGCGGTGCGGTAGTTGGCCCGGCCGACGCCGAGTTCGGCGGGGTTGCCGACGTTCAGCGCGGCCAGTGGGGCGAGCAGGTTGTCGCCGAACTCGGGCTCCTGCATGTACTCGATGGGGTTCGATCGTTGCACGCACGACCATGCGGAGATGTAGACGAGCCGGCTCACCAGGTCAGGGATCGTGTTGCCCACCCCCGTGATAGTGGTTCCGCCGAGGCTGGCACCTACCAGGACCACCGGCCCGTGCTCGGCCACCCGCCGGACGACGTCGACGACCATGTCGATGTTGTCCTGAAGGGTGACCCCGGCCAGTGCCGACGGCTCGGCCGCCCACGCGTCGAGGTCCTGCGGGGCCTGGTAGGCCGCCGGGTACTGCGCGTCGAAGCCGTGCCCCGGCAGATCGACGGCGAAGCTGCGATGGCCGAGCAGCGCCAGCTCGCGCTGGACAGGAGCCCACATCAACGAACTGGAGCACGAGCCGTGCACGAGCACGAACGTCGTATTCGCATCGCGGGCCTGCCGCGGACGGGAGGCGTTGCTGGAGACAGATGTCATACGGGTCAGTCCAATGTCCGGTGGGCGGCGCAGCAGGCAGGCATGGCTGATGGGCCGATGCCGGCGCGGTGAGCCGCCGAAGCTGAAGGAGAAATGGACGCACCTGTCACCAGGCGCATCGCAGTTCAGTGGCCGGGCGCACGCAAGCCGGTGGCAGCGATGCGCGTCGACGGTCAGGGCCGAGCGATACCCGCAGGGCAGCGCCGTGAGATCACGGTGGTTTCCTGCGGGTTCCTCGGCTGGCGCCGGTCGCAGAGCGACTGCGACGGCAGACGTCTTAGGCGGTCCGAAGGCGGACGAACATGTAGGACATGACAAGGACCCTACCTGATCATGGATCATTGTCGAGGCCGATTTCTGTCCCAGCGAGATGGACCGAACTGGCCTGTCCGTTCGCGACGCCGAGAGAGAGCGGGAATCAGCCGTGATCCAACTGCGTGCAGCAGCTGTCGCGTTACTCACCTGGGCGTGCGCACTGATCGTTGGCCCGGCTGAGGCAGCAGAGCCAGTTCCCCTCTGGCCGGCCGGAGTTCATCCCGTCCGGCCAGGGGAACGTATTGCAGTGACAGCTGAAACCGGTCAAGTGACGAATGGCGACGTAGTGACATCGAAGGCGTTCACGGCCGGCGGAACGCTGCGGATGCACACGCCTCTCCTCACAGCGACGGTCTCCATCAAGTGCGACGCCCCGCCAGGGGACTATGCAGTCGAGACCAACTCGTCAACAAACCAGAATCCGTCGGTACACAACGCGTCATGGACAAAGGTCCAGGTCCAGGACGTCGACGCCGCAACCCGTCGGCAGTGCCGCGACGATGAGAGGAACCACCCGGCCCCAGCCGATTCCTCTGAGGAGCAGTGGCCCGCGAGCGCCCAATGGCCCCAGTCTCCCTGGGACGTACGTTCCTTCCGGCCCGGTAGCCGCATCGTGATCACTGACGACGAGGACGAAGGGCGCGACGGAGAGGTCACGTTCGTTTCCCCGGCCTTCGCCGACAAGCCCGTGGGCCGCGGCAGGAGGGCCTTCCTGAGGGCGGCCGCAACCATCAAATGCGACGCAAAGGTGGGGCTCCACCCCGTGTACCGTCACCTGGCCGGCGACACCAACGGCTCGGTCAAGAACGAGATCTGGGCCCGCTACCGCGTCACCCTCGCGGACAAGGGGGAGGCCGGAACATGCCGGGATGATGAAGCCGATTCCGAGGACAGCACCGTCACCATCGCCGCAGCAGTCGGCGTAGCCGCTGTCCTCGCCGCCGCAGGCATTGTGGTGTTGAGCCGGCGTGCCCGCCGCACACATTGATCCCTTGATTCCGGTGCTGCCTGCCTTCGGATGCGCATCCGAAGGCAGGCAGCAACTGCCCGGTCAGTACTGCGTCGTGACCGTGACTCCGCTGAACGACGAGTTGGCGTACAGGCTGATGTACCGGTAGCCCGCTGTCGTGTTGGTGACGGTAAGGCTCTGGGTGGTGCCGGGGTGGGTGGACGACGCCGTGTAGGCGGTGTTCGTCGCCCAGGTGTCGGGGTTGTAGTACAGCGAGGCGTCGCCGCTGCCGCCGCTCGAGGAGACGGTCAGGGTCGTCGTCCCGGCCGGGAGGTAGAGGTACAGGTAGTCGAGGTTCCCCGCCGTGGCCGAGCGGTCGGCCCGGGAGCAATTCCTGCCCATCACCCGGGTGTCGGGGTCGGTGCACGCGGTCACCCCGCCGCCCACGGCGACCTGCTGGCGGGCGTCGGCGGTCCGTCCGAGGTCGTCGGTGACGGTGAGGGTGACGGTGTACGTACCCGCGGAGGCGTACGTTTTGGACGGGTCGGTGTCCGTGGACGAGGTCCCGTCGCCGAAGGTCCACGACCGTGAGGCGATGCGGCTTCCGGCGGCCGGGGCGGACTTGTCCGTCAGCTTGACGGTCAGGCCGGAGACGTTCGCGTCGAAGGCCGCCGTCGGTCCGGCCTTTGCCGCACAGGCGCCGGCCGCGCACGCGGTCAGCCAGGCGTCGAAGTCGGCGTCGTATCGGGTGCCGATGCCGGTGTTGTAGACGGCGTAGCCGCCCGGGTAGTCGCCGGTCCGGAAGCGGGCGAGCATGGCGGCGATGTCCGCCGGGTGCTTCTCGGCCATGTAGCGGACCGCGAGGTAGCCCCACGGGTAGGTGCGGGTCACATCGCTGTTCGCGTAGGTGTTCTGGAACAGCGTGCTCAGCCGGTAGGTGTGCTTTGCGGCCTGGGCGACGGCGTCGTCGTCGGTGATGCCGCGGTAGCCGTACGAGACGTACTCGGCGAGGCCCTCGATCCACCAGACGTCCGGGACCGCCGTCTGCTGGGAGAAGTCGCCCTTCATGTCGTATCGGGCGTCGAGATAGTGCGTGTACTCGTGGTTGAGGTTCCATATCCGGGCCGGGAAGCCGTTGTCCTGCGACTTCTGGTACATGATGGACATGGGCTGGTTGTCGGGCTTGGTCGGGTCCCCGGTGAGGGTGATGCCGCCGTTGTTGGTGTCGACGCCGAAGATCGCCCCGGCATAGGTCTGGTAGTCGGCGCGGCTGCCGAACACGACGAGCTGGATGGTGGATTCGTGCTGGCCGGGTATCGGCCCGTCGTCCTTCACGAGGCCGTGGAAGTACGCGTCCTGGCGCAGGACGCTGGCGCATGCGGCGGCGAGCTCGTCGGAGGTGAGCGCCTGCGCCTTGATGGTGTGGCTCGCGTCGCAGGCGTGGGTGATCGGCAGTGCCGCTTTGGACAGCCGGTCGGGGAGGTTGCAGACGTCGTAGTACGCGCAGTTGTCCCGGTCGTAGTAGTCGGCCTGGGAGGCGACGGTGACCCACAGGGACGCGGTCGGGCCGGTGATCTTCGCGGCGTTCAGCAGGCCCTTCATCAGCGGCCGGACCGTGGCCCTGAGCTCCGGGTGCTCGACGTAACGGGCCACGTTCATCCCGGCGTTGGAGTCCAGGTAGGAACGGTCGGTGCCCAGAAGGTCCAGGTGGTTCAGCGCGAACGTGTTGAGCGTGTCGACGATGCCCGGGTCGGCGGCGACCGCCTTGACGTAGGCGGGGTTGCCGTTGCCGCGCCAGAGGGGGGTGTAGACGTCGTTGACGGCCGCCACCATGCTGGGGATGGCGTCGTAGGAGCTGTTGTAGCCGTTGAGCAGCTGCTTGTAGGTGTTCAGATAGCGGGCCTGCTCGTCGGCGCTGTCCGTGAGGATGACGACCTCGCCGAGGACGTCGCCGTTTCGTGAACTGACGTCTCTGGAGTGGCTGTTGGCGAAGAACGCGTCCAGCCCGCCCTCGGCGGTCTGTGCCAGCTCCTGGCCGTAGGTGCCGACATCGGACGGGTGGTTGTACTGCACGTAATAGCCCGCGCGCAGGAACATCACCAATTGCAGCGTGTTGGTCGAGTTGTCGCCCGGATACGCCGGCGCGGCGCTCTTGAAGGCGTCGGCTATGGACACCATTTGGGCTTCGCGGAAGACGTTGTGCGCGTCCGTGCCGGTGATGCCGAAGAGCCGGTTGACGCAGTCCACGGGTGAGGCCTGGACGAACGAGACCAGTTCGGATCCGGTCCGGCGGCCGAAGTCGGCCGGGTCGCAGGAGGCCGCGACGGGTCTCCCGGCCTCCTTGGCCGGCTTCTTCTCCGCTCTGAGCGGCGGGAGTTGGGATGTGGAGAGCCGGTGGTGCCGCACGGCAGGCCGGTCGTTCGAGCCGGTCGGCGGCAGGGGGTTGTGCCGTGCCGTGGCGGCGGTGCCGGTGGCGGCCCTCGCGGGGGCCGCGAGGGCCGGGGTTGCCAGGAGGGCGGCGGCCGTGGCGCAGGCGGCCACGCATCTGGGCAGGGTGAAGTGCTGGAGCATACGCACTCCTTCGTGTGGGGGGGGGCGGCCTCGGGAAGGGGGGCGAGGCGTATGCGGCACGGTCTCACCGTGCGGTGGGGCGGGCAATGGGGTGTGACATAGCACATTGCATGGTCATGCCATAGTGCGGCCGGGGTTCCAGGCCGGATGGTCTGCGGGTAAACCTCGATCTGTCGTGATCTTGTTCACGTCGATCACTCAACGTCGTCAATACCCGAGCCATTTCATCCGAATTGATCGGATCGTCGGCTGCGCTCGGTAATTGCGGGGCGTGGTGCTCCGGTTTGACGTCTTGTCATGCTCGCCGCGTGCCGCGGCCTTCCGCTACCGTTCGGCACGCCGCGGTGGTCTGACTAGCCACCCGAATCTCAACGGGGGAGTCACCACACATGTACGCCCGCCTGCCCTGGCGTCGAAGGGGCCATTGCCTGACCGCTGCCGCAGGTGTCCTGCCGCTGAGCGCGGGAGCAGGCGACGCCGCCTCCGCGGGCGGTCCCGGCTGACCGGCGGTCCGGTCGCCGCCGCCTCTTCCTCCTCCTGACTCCCGGGCGGCGGCCCGTCGTCGCTGCCCGGCTGCCCCCGTTCCGCCTCCGGCGGGAGCGTTTTCCCACCCATCAGCAAGAAGGTTCTCCTTGCGCATCTCACGCAGACGAATACACCAGGCCGCCGTATCGGCGCTTGGTACGGCCGTCTTCCTCACCAGCGGAGCCGGTCTCGCCCACGCCGACGGGGGCAAGCACCGACCGGGTGCCACCCACACCACGGCACCGGCCACCAAGACGCCCGTGCCCGCCCCGGTCAAGGGCCTGCCCACCGCCAAGCCGACCGACAAGAGCGGCTGGACGGACGCGGACGCCCTCCGCTTCTGGACCCCCCAGGCCATGGCCTCGGCGGTGGACCCCGCCAAGCCCGCCGCAACCCCGAATTCCAAGGCGCGGCAGGCCCTGCCCAAGGGCACGGGCAAGGTCAAGGGCAAGGGCAAGGGGCTGGCGGCCGGGGACATGCCGACCGCGGAGCACATCCTCGGTCTGAAGTCCGTGGGCACCATCTTCAGCTATGACCGGGACCCGGACACCGGCCAGATGAAGCACCACAAGTGCACGGCCAGTGTGGTGGAGAGCCCGGGGCACAACCTGGTCCTCACCGCCGGGCACTGCGCCGGCGGCAAGGCGGTCTTCGTGCCCTGGTACCGCACCGAGTACTCGCTGGACAAGCAGACCTACGGGTTCTACCGCGTCGGCGACTGGTTCACGGACAACCGGTATGCCCAGGGCCACGAGATCAAGACCAAGGAGTCGGACCTGGACTTCTCCTTCGGCAGGCTGGAGCGCTCGCCCAGCGGCAAGAACGCCCAGGACGTGGTGGGCGCCAACACCCTGGTACGCACCCCGGCCTACAACAACAGCGCCTGGATGGTCGGCTACCCCTCGTCGCACAACCCGGAGGACCACGCGGTCCGCTGCCCGGTCCAGACCTCGGCCCTGCCCGGCTTCTACCAGATCCAGGCCCTGTGCAGCGGCATGTGGGGCGGCGTCTCGGGCGGCCCCTGGTTCTCCAAGGTCGACTGGACCAACGGGACCGGCGAGATCATCGGTAGCGTCGGCGGCTACAACGGCGGCGGCAACGACGCCAACGTCGACTGGCTGACCTACAGCCCCATGCACGGCGACTGGTTCTTCCGCCTCTACGAGGAAGCCAAGGCCAACCAGCACGTCAGCCACGGCAGTTCGTACGAGCAGCCCGCGCTTCCCTACTCCATGGGCGGCGGTGACACCTGGAAGCACGCCAAGCTGATGGCTTCCGGCGACTTCAACGGCAACGGCCACAGCGACATGATCGTGGTGTGGACCGACGGCGAGGTCACCATGTACTACAGCGACGGCAAGGGCCACTTCACCGGTGAGCGCCAGATGCTGGCGGCCAACTCCACCTGGACCCACGCCGAGACCATCACCGCGGGCGACTTCACCGGCTCCTCCCAGTTCGACCTGATGGTGCGCTGGTCCGACGGCGAGGTCACCCTCTACGGCGACGTCGGCTCCAACGGCCTCAATGTGTCCGGCACCCAGATGATCGCCGCCAACGAGACCTGGAAGCATGCCACCCAGATCGCCGCGGGCCGCTTCAACGCCAACCAGTACGTCACCGACCTGATGGTGCGCTGGTCCGACGGCGAGCTGACCCTCTACACCAACGTCGGCGCGGGCACCTTCGGGCAGGAGCACAAGCTCAAGGACTCCAACGACACCTGGAAGCACGCCACGCTGCTCACCAGCGGCGAGTACTCCGGCAACTCCAAGTGGGACCTGATGGTCCAGTGGTCCGACGGCGAGCTCGACAACTACGTCGGCACCACCCCGTCCGGCCTCGGCGGCGAGAACCGCATCAAGGACGCCAACTCGCTGTTCACCCACAACACGGTGATGACCACCGGCAACTTCACGGAGAACGGCCGCACGGACGACGTCGTCGTGCGCTGGTCCGACGGTGAGACCACCATGTACCAGGACACCCGCATCAACCAGCTGGGCACCGAGGTCAACCTCGTTCCCGCCGCGTAACCACCGCGCTGCGAGGCGGACGGTCCGTCACCCGAAGGGTGCGGATCGTCCGCCCGGCGAACAGGCTCAGTAAGCCGTCCATCGCTGGTAGTCGTCACCGGCAAGGCATTCGTGGAGGTCGGCGCCGTAGCCGTCTCCGATGTCGAGACACTGCTTGGGCCAGCCCTCGAGTACCGCACGCCTGTTCTTGAGAACCATGTATCCGTCGCCCGTCATTTCGGCGAACCAGAGCGACGAGTCGTCATCACAGGTCCAGCTGCCGACAGTTCGTCTGTCACCGGGGTTGGCGCCCAAGCAGGCGCCGGCGACACCGGTCTCGTTGTACCGGTAGCCGATCTGGTCGTAGTAGTTGACTTCGTAGGGCTGTTGGTCACAGATCAAGCCCAGCCATGTCGAGGTCCCGTTGTAGTTGAAGCACTTCCCTATCTGCTTGTTCTGGATCCGCACGAAAGCGCCGGTCGACGTGGCCGGAGAGTGGGTTGCCGCCGAGGAGGTGCCGGTGAATCCCGCGAACGCGAGGGTGCAGGCCATGAGGGCGAGGGTGGCAGCCCGAAGCGGTGTCTTGTTCACGTGTAGTACTCCGTTTCCGGGCATGGACACTGTGGCAATGTCATGCCCGCATCAGACAGGGGAGCGGTGGCGAATGTATCCAGGCGCGAAGGCGCCGACAAGCGCCGGATCAGGCCACTCGGCGCCCGCCTCGTCTAGTGTCTGGCCACGCTCCAGGTCCGCGACGCCCAGGCACGGAAGTGCGGTGACTGCGCGATGAGATCGCGGTACGCCGCCGTGGCGGAGGCGAAGAGCGTGTCCACCACCTCGCCGACGAGGCTCTCGCACCGCCAGGCCAGCACATAGCGGCACCACAGAGGCGTACCGGTCAGGGGCTTGACGAGCACGTCGGGCGCCGGACGGAGGGTCGCCTGCACGATGGAGACCCCGAGACCGTCGGCGATCATGTGCTGCAACTGGAGCCGGTCGCCCAGGAATTCGTGCACCGTCACCGGCGAGAAGCCGGCGGCCCCGCAGGCCGCGTAGAACACACCCGGCCAGCCGGCCCCGTCGTCGGGGGTCAGGAACCACGCGTCGTCGGCCAGATCGGCGAGCGCGACCTCCACGCAGTGCCTGAGCCGGTGGCGCGCGGGCAGGGCGACGAAGGACGGCTCGGTGACGATCCCGCGGTGCGCCACGGCGGCCGAGTGCCGCAACTCCTGTCCGGGGTAGTCCGCCGCGATCGCGGCGTCCGCCTTGCCGTTCTCGAGGAGTTCGACGATCTCCGACGAGGCGTACACGCTGCTCACCGTGAGGTCGAGATCGGGCAGCAGGGTCCGCAGCCGCATGGCCATGCCGGACAGGACCGGGGAGTTGGTCGCGGCCAGGCGCAGCGGCCGGCGCGCCTTCGCCGTGCCCTCGACGGGCCGGCGCCCGACCGCCGCCGCGCGGGCCAGGACGTCACGGGCCTGGGCGACCACCTCCACGCCGTACCGCGTCGGCTCGACGCCCGAGATCGTGCGCTCGAAGAGCGGCTCACCGAAGAACCGCTCGATCCGCCGGAGTTGCGTGCTCATGGCCGGCTGCGAGTACCCCAGCGCCGACGCGGCCCGGCCCACGCTCCCGGCATCGGCGATCGCGCACAGCACTCGCAAGTGCCGAAGCTCCAGCTCCATGTCGGCGTGGTTCCACATTCACCGTCGTGCTAATCCCGGCCCTGGACGACTGGAATGTGACCCGTAACATAGCAATGTGAAATTGCACTGCCCGTCCGTGCCCGAGGGGGTTCAGTGATCCGTACCGTCAGTCATGACCTGCCCGTCTCGCCCGAGTTCGCGTCCTTCATGGCGGACGGCTGGGCGGCCTCGCCCCTGGCCGGCGACATCCGGTTGCCCGCCGCCGCCCTCACCGCGGCCCGCCGGGCCCGGCTCTCCGCGCGGTTCCCCGGCGAGCGACTGCTCGTCCCGGCGGGGGAGTTGAGGGCGCGCTCTAACGACTGCGACCACCGATTCCGCCCGCACAGCGCCTACACCTGGCTGACCGGCCTGGCCGGGGAGGAACAGGCGGGCCATGTGCTCGTCCTCGAACCGGACGGGCCGCACGGCCACGAGGCGGTGCTGCACATACGGCCCCGCTCGCCGCGCGCGGACGAGGGCTTCTACCGGGACCGCCGCTACGGCGAGTTCTGGGTGGGCCGCCGCCCCGACCTCGCGGAGTCCGAGCGGATGACCGGCATCCGCTGTGTCGCTCTCGGCGAGCTCCCGCCGGGGCGCGATGCGGCCGCCGACACGGAACTCGCCTCGGCGCTGAGCGAATTGCGGCTGGTCAAGGACGCCTGGGAAGTGGAGCAGCTGCAACTGGCGGTCGACCACACCGTGACGGGATTCGAGGACGTCGTACGCGCCCTGCCGCGCGCCCTCGCCCACCCGCGCGGCGAGCGCTGGATCGAGGGCGTCTTCGGCCTGCGCGCCCGTGCCGAAGGGAACGGCACCGGCTACGAGACCATCGCCGCATCCGGCGCCCACGCCTGCGTCCTGCACTGGATCCGCAACGACGGGCCGCTCGACGCGCGGGAGTTGCTGCTGCTGGACGCGGGCGTGGAGACCGACAGCCTCTACACCGCCGACATCACCCGCACCCTCCCGCTCTCGGGCCGTTTCTCGTCGGTCCAGCGGCAGGTCTACGAACTCGTGCTGGCCGCCCAGGAGGCGGGCATCGCCGCACTGAAGCCGGGGGCGAGCTTCCGCGACTTCCACCGGGCCGGGATGCGGGTGATCGCCGAAGGGCTTGCGGAATGGGGCGTGCTGGAGAGCGCGGAGGGTGATCTCCACCGGCGCTACACGCTGTGCAGCAGCGGCCACATGCTCGGCCTCGACGTCCACGACTGCGCCCAGGCGCGCGCCGAGGCCTACTTGGACGGGGTGCTGGAGGAGGGCCAGGTGCTCACGGTCGAGCCCGGCCTCTACCTCCAGCCCGATGACGAGACCCTGCCGCCCGAGCTGCGCGGCATCGGGGTGCGCATCGAGGACGACCTGGTGATCACGGCGGAGGGCGCCCGGCTGATGTCCGGCGGGCTGCCGCGGACGCCGGACGCCGTCGAGGAGTGGATGGGCCAACTCCTCGGCGGGTAGGCCGAGGAGGGGATCGCGGGGCTCTTGGCAGCGTGCAGTGCAATGTGAAATATTACTGACGTGCCCACGGGAGAATCCTCGGACGTCATCGTCGTCGGCGCCGGCGTGGTCGGCGCCGCATGCGCCTACTACGCCGCCGAAGCCGGCCTCCGCGTCACCGTGATCGACCGCGGCTCCGTCGCGGGCGGCACCACCGGAGCCGGTGAAGGCAACCTCCTCGTCTCCGACAAGGAGCCGGGACCGGAGCTGGAACTCGCCCTGTGCTCCGCGCGGTTGTGGACCGAGCTGGCCGGGGTGCTGCCGCCGCGGATCGAGTACGAACCCAAGGGTGGTCTCGTCGTCGCCTCGGACGACGCCGGGATGGCCGCGTTGCGGGACTTCGCGGCCCGGCAGCGCACCTCGGGCGTCACCGCCGAGGAGGTTCCGGCGGACCGGCTCCGGGAGCTGGAGCCCCACCTCGCCCCGGGCCTGGCGGGCGGCGTCCGCTACCCCCAGGACGCGCAGGTCATGCCCGCCCTCGCCGCCGCGCACCTGCTGCGCGCGGCCGGTGACCGGATGCGGGCGCGGGTGCGGCTACGGTTGCGGCTGCGGCTCGGCGAGGAGGTCACCGGCCTGCTGACGACAACTGACGGCTCCCTGCGCGGAGTCCGGACGCGGTGCGGGGAGATCCACGCCCCGTACGTGGTCAACGCCGCCGGGACCTGGGGCGGCGAAGTCGCCCGGCTCGCGGGCGTGGAGCTGCCCGTGCTGCCCCGCCGGGGGTTCGTCCTCGTCACCGAGCCGCTGCCGCGCGTGGTGCGGCACAAGGTGTACGCGGCCGACTATGTGGCGGACGTGGCCAGCGGGTCCGCCGCGCTGCAGACCTCGGCGGTGGTCGAGGGCACCCCGGCGGGCCCGGTCCTGATCGGCGCCAGCCGTGAACGCGTCGGCTTCGACCGGACGTTGTCGCGCCAGGCCCTGCGGCGCCTGGCGGCCGGGGCCACCGCGCTGTTCCCGGTGCTGGCCACGGTGCGGGCGATGCGCACGTACACCGGCTTCCGCCCGTACCTGCCGGACCACCTGCCCGCGATCGGCCCCGACCCGCGCGTCCCCGGCCTGCTGCACGCGTGCGGCCACGAGGGCGCGGGCATCGGGCTCGCCCCGGCCACCGGGCTGGCCGTCGCGCGGTGCCTGACCGGCGGCGAACCACCGCTGGACATCGGCCCGTTCGGCCCCGGCCGCTTCGCGGCCACCACGCGTCCCGGTCCCGTCCGATAGCCCGAGAGTCCGATGCCCGAGAGTCCGAGAGGAGGCCTCTGTGGCCCGTACCCCCGCCGACCTGGTCGGGGCGCAGCCCGGTCCGCCGTTCCAGATCACCTTCGACGGCCGTACCATCACCGCCCGGCCCGGGCAGACCGTCGCCGCCGCCCTGTGGGGTGCCGGGATCCTGGCCTGGCGCACCACCCGTGACGGGGGCCGCCCGCGCGGGGTGTTCTGCGGCATCGGCCAGTGCTTCGACTGCCTCGCCACCGTCAACGGACGTCCCAACCGCCGGGCCTGCCTCGTCCCCGCCCGCCCCGGTGACGCGGTCACCACCCAGGAGGGGCACGGCCATGACGACCTCGGAATCTGAGGAGTCCGAACCGTACGACCTGGCGGTCGTCGGCGCGGGCCCCGCCGGGCTGTCCGGTGCCGTCACCGCGGCCGGACTCGGCCTACGCGTCGCCCTGTTGGACGCCGCCGCGCACACCGGCGGGCAGTTCTACCGCCACCCCGCACCCGCCGCCCGCGCGGCCCGGCCCGAGGCCCTGCACCACGACTGGTCCGCCTACGCCGGCCTGCGAGGGCGGCTGGCGGAGAGCGATGTCACCCACCTGCCCGGGCACCACGTGTGGAGCGTCACCGACGACACCCCGGCCTGGACGGTGCACTGCCTCACCGGTGACGACGGCTGCGACGAGCGGCCGGTGCGCGTACGGGCCCGCGCGGTGCTGCTGGCGACCGGGGCGTACGAACGTCAACTCCCCTTCCCCGGCTGGACCCTGCCCGGCGTGGTGGGTGCCGGGGGAGCGCAGGCCATGCTCAAGTCCGGGCTGGTGCTGCCGGGGCGGCGGATCGTGGTGGCAGGCAGTGGGCCCCTGCTGCTCGCGGTTGCCTCGTCACTCGCCGCGGCCGGCGCCGAGGTGCCCGCCGTGGTCGAGGCCTCCGGGTACGTGGCGTACGCCCGCCACCTCCGGGCCCTCGCGGCCAATCTGCGGAAGGCGGCCGAGGCGCTGGTCCACGGAACGGCACTGCTGCGGCTGCGGCAGCGCAGTGCGGTCACCCAAGTGCACGGCACCGACCGGGTGGAGGCCGTCACCGTGACCCGGCTCGACCGCGACTGGCGGCCCGTGGCGGGGACGGGCCGCCGGATCGCCTGCGACGCGCTCGCCGTAGGACACGGCCTGGTCCCGCAGATCGAACTGGCCACGGCGCTCGGCTGCGCGACCCGCAGAACGGCCGACGGAACCGTGGCGCTGACCCTGGACGTCCGCCAGGAGACCTCGGTCCGCGGCCTGTGGGCGGCGGGTGAGACCGGGGGAGTGGGCGGCGTCCGGCTGGCCTGCGTCGAGGGCGAGCTGGCGGGCATCGCCGTCGCCGCCCGGCTGGGCGGAGCCCGTGCCCGCACCGGCCGGATCCGCGAACTCCTGAGCCGCCGCAGGGGGATGCGCGCCTTCGCCGACGCCATGGCCGCCGCCCACGCCCCCGGCCCGGGATGGCCGCAGTGGCTGACCGACGACACCGACGTGTGCCGCTGCGAAGAAGTCACCGCCGGACGCGTCCGCGAAGCGGTCGACGACCTGGGGGCGCGGGACGCGCGCACCGTCAAGCTCCTCACCCGGGCGGGCATGGGCTGGTGCCAGGGGCGGATGTGCGGAGCCGCCGTGGCCTGCCTCGCCGCACGCGGCGGCACCCCCGAACTCCCCGCCGAACGGCGCCCGTTCGCCGTACCGGTCCCGCTCTCGGCACTCGCCGAGCCGGAGCCGGAACAGTGACCCCTTCCCCCACCGCAGAGAGAGGCTCGCCGACATGACACACCCCTGGCGCGGCATCATGGTCGCCACCGCCCTGCCCCTGCGCGACGACCTGTCCGTCGACTACGACGCCTATGCCGCGCACGTCCGTTGGCTGCTCGCCAACGGCTGCGACGGCGTCGTGCCCAACGGCTCGCTCGGCGAATACCAGACCCTCACCGACGAGGAGCGGGCCCGCGTCGTCGAGGTCGCCGTCGAGGCGGCGGGCGACGGTGCGCGGGTGATGCCCGGGGTCTCCGCCTACGGCAGCGCCGAGTCCCGCCGCTGGGCGGAACAGGCCGCCGAAGCGGGCTGCGGCTCGGTCATGCTGCTGCCCCCCAACGGCTACCGCGCCGACGAGCACGCCGTACGCGCCCACTACGCCGAGGTCGCCGCGGCGGGGCTGCCGGTCGTCGCGTACAACAACCCCATCGACACCAAGGTCGACCTCACCCCCGGACTGCTCGCCCGGCTGTACGACAGCGGCAGCATCGTCGCCGCGAAGGAGTTCAGCGGCGACGTCCGCCGAGCGTACGAGCTCGCCGAACTCGCCCCGGGACTGGACCTGTTGATCGGCGCCGACGACGTCCTTCTGGAACTCGCCGTGGCCGGCGCGGTCGGCTGGGTCGCCGGCTACCCCAACGCCTTCCCCGCCACGTGCGCCGAGCTGTACCGCGCGGCCGTCGCGGGCGACCTCACCACGGCACTCCCGCTCTACACCTCCCTGCACCCACTGCTGCGCTGGGACTCGAAGACCGAGTTCGTGCAGGCCATCAAGCTGTCCATGGACATCGCCGGACGCCACGGCGGTCCCACCCGCCCGCCGCGCTTCCCCCTCACCGGCGAAGCCGAAGCGGCGATACGGGCCGCCACCGGCAAGGCCCTCGCCAACGACCACCGCTGAAACGACTACCGCTGAAGGGAAGTTCATGCGGACGCGTCATGTCTTCCACGCCGTCGACTCGCACACCGAGGGCATGCCCACGCGCGTGATCACGGCAGGTGTCGGGACGATCCCCGGCACCACCATGGCCGAACGGCGGCTGCACTTCATCGAGCACCTGGACCACCTCCGCACGCTCCTGATGTACGAACCGCGCGGCCACACCGCCATGAGCGGCGCGATCCTCCAGCCGCCCACTCGGCCCGACGCCGACGTCGGCGTCCTCTATATAGAGGTCTCCGGAGTGCTCCCGATGTGCGGGCACGGCACCATCGGCGTCGCCACCGTCCTCGTCGAGACGGGCATGGTGCAGGTGACCGAACCGGTGACGAAGGTACGCCTCGACACCCCGGCCGGACTGGTGAGCGTCGACGTGCACGTACGCGACGGCGCGGCGAGATCGGTCACGCTCACCAACGTGCCCGCGTTCTGCGTCGGGCTCGACCGCAAGGCGGAGGTGCCCGGGTACGGGACGGTGACGTACGACCTCGCCTTCGGCGGGAACTTCTACGCCTTCGTCGAACTCGACGCGCTGGGCCTGCCGTTCGACCGCTCCCGCAAGGACGACCTGCTGGCCGCCGGGCTCGCCGTCATGGACGCGATCAACGCATCGCCGGACCGGCCCGTCCACCCCGAGCAGCCCGCGATCGCCGGAGTGAAACACGTCTACCTGGCCGCCCCCGGCTCGGACGCACACCGCTCACGGCATGCCATGGCCATCCACCCCGGCTGGTTCGACCGCTCCCCGTGCGGCACCGGTACCTCGGCCCGCATGGCCCAGCTGCACGCTCGCGGCCTGCTGCCGCTGGGCCGCGACTTCGTCAACGAGTCGTTTATAGGCACCGAGTTCACCGGCCGCCTGACCGAGGAGACCACGGTCGGCGGGCTGCCCGCCGTGATCCCCACCGTCACCGGACGCGCCTGGATCACCGGCACCGCCCAGTACTTCCTCGACCCGGACGACCCCTTCCCCGGAGGCTTCCTCCTGTGACCACAACCGTGTTCGTCTCGCGCAACCCCGCCGACCCGGCCGATGTGGTCGCCGAGTTCGCGGCACCCGGGCCCGGCGCGGTCGTGGACGCCGTCGAGCGGGCCCGCTCGGCCCGGCCCGTCGGAGCCGCCGCCCGCTCGGCCGCACTCACCACGATCGCCGACGGCATCGAGACCGTCGCCGACGAACTGGCCGCGCTGGCCGTGCGCGAGGCGGGCAAACCGCTCGCCGAGGCCCGCGCCGAGGTCGTACGCACCGCCGCGATCTGGCGCTACTACGCCCAGGCCCCCTACGAACCCACCGGCGCCGTCCATGAGACCGCCGCGGGCCCCGGCCTGCTCCTGACCCGCCGCCGCCCGTACGGCGTCGCCGGACTGATCACCCCGTGGAACTTCCCCTTCGCCATCCCCAGCTGGAAAGCTGCACCCGCACTCGCCGCGGGCAACACGGTCGTCCTCAAACCCGCCCCCGAGGCCACCGCCTGCGCCCTGCGCCTGGCCGAGATCGTCCAACAGGCCGTGCCCGAAGCCGCGTTCACCGTCGTGCCCGGTGGGGCCGCCGAGGGCACAGTGCTGGTGTCGGCCGCCGACGTCGTCTCCTTCACCGGCTCGACGGCCGCCGGCCAGGCCGTGGCGGCGCGCGCGACGGCCCGGGGCGTGCCGGTGCAGGCCGAGATGGGCGGCCTCAACGCCGCGATCGTCCTGCCGGACGCCGACATCGCGCAGGCCGCGGCCCATATCGCCGCCGCGATCGCCGGGTACGCGGGTCAGAAGTGCACCGCCACCAGCCGCGTCATCGCGGTCGGCACGGCCCTCGCCCCGCTGCGCGACGCACTCGCCGAAGCCCTGCGCGCCGTCCCGGTCGGCGACCCGGCCTCCGTAACGACCGTGTGCGGGCCGCTCATCGGCGAAGCCGCCCGCACCCGGGCCGAGGAGGCCTGCCACGGGCTGAGCATCCTGGCCGCGGGCTCCGCGCCGGACGGACCTGGCTGGTACACGGCCCCGGCCCTGGTGGAGAAGGTGCCCGAGAGCCACCGGTTGCTGCGCGAGGAAGTCTTCGGCCCCGTCGCCGCCCTGCTGCCCGCCGACGACCTGGCCCACGCGGTGCGGATCACCAACTCCGTTCCGTACGGCCTGGTCACCTCGGTCCACACCACGGACCTGGACACGGTGCTGCACGGGCTCGACCACCTGGACACCGGCATGATCCGCATCAACGCGCCGACCACAGGCGTCGACTTCCACCTGCCGTTCGGCGGCACGAAGGCCTCCGGCCACGGCCCCCGCGAACAGGGCCGTGCCGCTCTGGAGTTCTACACCTCGAGCCGTACGTACACCCTGTCGCCGGCCGGCGCTACCGCTTGACCGAGGTGGCCCACAGGGAGCGGACCTTGCCCAGGTGGCGGGACATGCACTGCTCCGCCCCCTTGGCGTCGCCCGCCAGCATCAGGTCGAGGAGCTCCAGGTGCTCCTCGGCCGACGGGAGCAGCTCGCCGCGCTCGTCCAGTGCGGTGAGCCCGTACAGGCGCGAGCGCTTGCGCAGGTCGCCGACGGTCTCGACGAGCCGCTCGTTGCCGGAGAGGGCCAGCAGGGAGAGGTGGAACTGCCGGTCGGCCTCCAGGTAGCCGATGAGGTCGTGGTCCCGTGCGGCTCGTACGATCTCCTCGGCCACGGGGCGCAGCGCCTCCAGCTGCTCGCGGCCGGCGGTGCGGGTGACCAGGACGACCGTCGGTATCTCGATCAGGGCGCGGATCTCGGTGTACTGGTCGAGATCACGCTCGTTGACCTCGGTGACCCGGAAACCCTTGTTGCGGACCGGCTCGACCAGGCCTTCCCGGGCCAGGTCGAGCATCGCCTCGCGCACGGGAGTCGCCGAGATCCCGAAGTCCTCGGCGAGGCCCGGCGCCGAGTAGACGTGGCCGGGGCGCAGTTCGCCGGAGATCAGGGCGGCCCGCAGGGCGTGGCCGACCTGGTCGCGCAGCCGTTCCCGGTTGGCGTTCAGATCGCGGTGCTGCAAGTGCCCCATGGCGGGAATCCCTTCGGGCCGGAGCGGATCATTACTCTACATGCAATGTCACACCTTATTCCGTCGCTTACCGGCCGCGAGAGGCAGTCATGAACCCTGCGTACGCCACCACCGACCACGTCTTCACCGTTCCTCTGGACCACTCGGCTTCGGGCGGTCCCTCCATCGAGGTGTTCGCTCGTGAGGTCGTCGACCCGGCCCGCGAGGGTGAGGAACTGCCCTGGCTGCTCTTCCTTCAGGGCGGCCCGGGCTGCAAGTCGCCCCGCCCGTCGGCCGGTTCGCCGGGATGGCTGCCGAAGGCGCTCGAGACGCACCGGGTGCTGCTGCTCGACCAGCGCGGCACCGGGCGCTCCACCCCGGTCACCGCGCGGGCCGCCTCCCGGTTCGGCTCGGCGGAGGAACTCGCGGCGTATCTGGGCCACTTTCGCGCCGACTCGATCGTCGCCGACGCGGAGCTGATCCGCCGGCGCCTGTGCGGTGACACCCCCTGGGAGACGCTCGGCCAGAGCTACGGCGGCTTCATCACGCTCACGTATCTGTCCCAGGCCCCCGAGGGACTGCGGGCCTGCTATGTGACCGGCGGGCTGCCAGGGCTCACCGCCACCGCCGACGACGTGTACGACCGCACCTGTCCGCGCGTACGGGACCGCGTCCTCGACTTCTACGCCCGCTACCCCGACGACGCCACCCGCCTGCGTACGATCGCGGACCTGCTCGCCGCGGGCGACGTCCGGCTGCCGGACGGCGACCGGCTCACCGTCCGCCGTCTGCGCTCCCTCGGGATCGTGCTCGGCATGGGGGACGGGTTCGAGCGGCTGCACTGGCTGCTCGACGAAGCCCTCGATGCCGATGGCGAGTTGAGCGATACCTTCCTTCACCAGGTCGCCTCGATGACCGGCTTCACCGACAACCCGCTCTACGCCGTCCTGCAGGAGTCGCTGTACGGACAGGGTGCGGGCCCGACCGGTTGGGCGGCCTCGCGGGCGCTCGCCGGCCGTCCCGAGTTCGCCGAGGAGGCCGGCCCTCTTCTGCTCACCGGCGAGATGGTGCTGCCCTGGATGTTCCAAGAGATCGCGGGCCTGCGTCCCTTCGCGGACGCCGCCGAGCTCCTGGCCGCACGTACCGACTGGCCGTCCCTGTACGACCTGCGGCGCCTGGCCGCCAACAAGGTCCCGCTCGCCGCGGTCGTGTACCACGACGACATCTACGTCGACGCGGAGCTCTCCCTGCGCACCGCACGCGAGGTCGGCGCCACCCGTGTCTGGGTCACCAACGAGTGGGAGCACGACGGCCTCGCCGCTTCGGACGGCCGCGTACTCGGCCGCTTGATGGACCTGGCCGCCGGCCGCGCATAATCCAGCGGCCCGGCCGCTGTGCGTCAGCGGCCGGGCCGGGTGGGGGTGGGGGAGTGCCGGGCGGGCCGGGTGGGGGAATGAGGGGCCGGGCGTCAGCCCACGTGGATGCGGGGGCGCCGGGAGAGGTCCGGCTCCGCGCGGCGCAGCACCTCGCGGGTGACCGGCGCGACCTCGCCGTCGCCGAAGACCAGGAAGCGCAGCAGGTGGCCGAGCGGATGGCCCTCGGTCCAGTTGAAGTACGCGTGCGGGACCATGTCCGTGCACGCGCGCAGTTCCATCAGGACGGCGGCGATGGTGTTGGCCACGACCGGGCCCTCGACGCGCAGGATGCGGGCGCCGTGGCACTCCTCGCCCGTGACCTCGAGGTCGGAGGTGAAGTCGGAGGAGTCCCGGACCATGACCTCGAGGAAGAGCACGGGCGAGCCGTCGGGGATGTGGGTCTCCTCGCGCTGGCTGTACTCCTTCGCCCGGTACTCGGCCTCGTCCCGCTCGTCCGGCTCGTTGGCGACGATCCGCAGCGGTCCGGCGGCGGCCGCCTCGTCGACCAGTCGCCGTGCCGTCTCGTCGAACGTGACGTCCACGGCGCGCAGTTCGAAGGCGCGGTGGACCCGGGAGGCGATGGAGGAGAGCAGGATGGCCAGGATGAACAGGGAGGCGATCTTCAGGCCGTCGGGGCGCTCGATGACGTTGGCGACGAGGGTGTAGGCGAAGACCGCGGTGATCACACCGAAGCCGACGCTCGCGGCGCGGTGGCCGCGGTGGCGGGCGGCGATGGTCGCGGCGAAGGACGCCGAGAGGATCAGCACCAGCACGCCGGTCGCATAGGCGCCGCCCTGCGCGTCGACGTCGGCGTCGAAGAGGACGGTGACGGTGACGGCGATGGCCATGAAGAGCAGGACCAGGGGGCGTACCGCGCGGGCCCACTCGGGGGCCATGCCGTAGCGCGGGAGGTAGCGCGGGACGAGGTTGAGCAGGCCCGCGAGCGCGGAGGCGCCGGCGAACCACAGGATGGCGATGGTCGACACGTCGTACACCGTGCCGAACACCTCGCCGAGGTAGTTGTGGGCGAGGTAGGCGAGCGCGCGGCCGTTGGCCTCGCCGCCCTTCTCGAACTCCGCCTTCGGGATGAGGACGGTGGTCGCCAGGCTGCTGACGAGGAGGAAACCGCTCATGATCAGGGCGGCGGTGGTGAGCAGCCTGCGGGTGTCACGGATGCGCCCGGCCGGGTTGGCGTGGGTGTCGCCGGCACCGCCGCGTATCTGGGGCATGACGGCGACGCCCGTCTCGAAGCCCGACATCCCGAGCGCGAGCTGCGGGAAGACGAGCAGTGCCACGCCGATCATGCCGAGCGGGTTGGGGTGCTCGATGGTCAGGGCGCTCCACCAGCCACTGATCACCCCGGGGTGGGCCGCCACGTGGCCGACGGCGACCGACAACACGACCAGGTTGAGCACGAGGTAGACGGCGACGAGGACGACGGCGATACGGATGGCTTCCTTGAAGCCCTTGAGGAACACCGCGCCGAGGCCCGCGAGGAGGAGCAGCGTGATCCACAGGTTGCCGTTGTGCATCCAGCTCGGCGCGAAAGGGTTCTCCACGACGTGCGCGGAGGCGTCGGCCGCCGACAGCGTCATCGTGATCATGAAGTCGGTGGCGGCGAAACCGAGCAGGACGAGAACGAACAGCTTCCCCGCCCACCAGGGCAGCAGTCGTTCCAGCATGGCGATCGAACCTTCGCCGTGGGGGCTCTCCTTGGCCACGCGCCGGTAGACGGGCAGCGCCCCGAGCAGGGTCAGCGCGATGAGGACGAGCGTCGCCAGCGGGGAGAGCAGGCCGGCGGCCAGGGCGGCGATGCCCGGCTGGTAGCCCAGGGTGGAGAAGTAGTCCACGCCCGTCAGGCACATCACCCGCCACCAGCTGTGGCCCTTGTGCTCCTCCGGCGGCGTGCCGTGCGGCCCGGGGTGCCGTGCCGACTGTTCGCTCAGTCCCTCGAGGAGCCAGGCCCGCCCGCGGCGGGCGGTCTGTTGCGGCTCCGTATCAGCGGGTTCGACCCGCGTGCCAGTCATCAAGCTCTTCCTTGCCGATTCATTGACGCGTGTGGGCAACGAGGAGCGAGTATCCACCAGTGCTGGTACGCCGCCCGCAGGGGGTGGTGTCCCAGCCGGTCCGCAGGAGCGCGGCGAGGAGCGCCTCGGCGATCATCAGGCCGGGCCCCTGGCGGCAGACCTCCGCTTCGGGCCGTAGCGGGACCGGGTGGCCCGAGGGGCAAAAGGATTACTGGTGCATGATCGTCGCAAGCCGGTCATGCGGCGGAACGGGTCAGTCCGCCCCCAGGAGGGCCAGCGTCGCCGTCACCAGCTGCTCCATGCCGACGGCGGACGCGTCGTCCTCGACGACCAGGTAGCGCAGCGCGAGGCCGTCGAAGCCCGACAGGAAGAAGCGCGCCACCGACAACGGGTCGGCGGTCAGGGGCTGTTCGGACCGGTCGGCCACGTCGGCGATCATCCTGGCGGCCGTCTCCTCCAGCTCGCCCAGATGGGCCCTCAGCACCTCGTGCAGCTCCGGGTTGCGCAGGGCGTGTGTGGTGAGTTCGATGAACAGCAGATAGCGGCCCGGCTGATCACGCAGCGCCTGCCACAGCGCCCCGGCCATCAGCCGCAGCGACTGCTCGAACCCCCCGCCGGCGGACGCCGCCTGCCGGACCAGCCCGACCAGTTCGACGGTCAGCTGCTCGGTGACGGCGCGGTACAGATCGCGCTTGGAACCGAAGGTGTAGTGCACCGTGGCCTGGGCCACGCCAAGTTCGGCGGCGATGGCACGGGTGCTTCCGGCGTCGACTCCTTCGCGGGCCATCAGGTCGATGGCAGCGCGGACGAGTTGCGGGCGCCGCTCGGCGGCGGGGACGTGGGGCATGCGGCCAGCGTAACCACTGCGACCCGGGATGTTCACCAGCCAATTCCGTCAAGTGACTTGGTCGACTGACAAAGTTCTGCGTATCGTGGAAGCCCGGACGGGAGGGGCCCTCATGGCGACGTTCCTCTACAGGCTGGCCCGGTGGTGCCACCGGCGCCGCACGGCCGTACTGGCGCTCTGGCTGGTGCTGTTGATCGGGCTCGGCGGACTGGCGGCGACGTTCTCGGGGAGGACGAGCGAGCAGTTCCGCGTGCCGGGCACCGAGGCCCAGAGCGCGGCGGACCGGATCGCGCGAAGCCTGCCGGAGTACGCCAACGCCTCCGCCCAGGTCGTCTTCGCGGCGCACAAGGGCGGGACCGTCGCAACGCCCGTCAACCGCAAGGCGATTGAGGACGCTTCGGCGGCCATCGGCCGGGTCCGGGGTGTCGTCGCGGTCCAGGAGCCGTTCGCCGCGAAGGCCGTGTCGCCCGACGGGCGGATCGCCTTCGCCCACGTCGTGTTCGCCGCGAAGCCGGACGCGCTGGAGGCCGGGCCGCGCGACGCGGTCCGCAGGGCCGCTGCCCCCGCCCGCGCGGCAGGCCTGCGGGTCGAGTTCGGGGGCGACGCGTACACCCCGGGCGTGCGGGTCGAGGGCGGGGAGATCATCGGCGTGGGCGTCGCCGTGCTGGTGCTGCTGGTCACCTTCGGTTCGCTCGTCGCCGCCGGACTGCCCATGGCCGGCGCGGCGGTCGGCGTCGGCGTCGGCATGGCCGGACTGCTCGCGCTGACCGGCCCGTTCGAGATCATCTCCACCGCGCCGGTGCTGGCGCTGATGATCGGTATGGCCGTCGGCATCGACTACGCCCTGTTCATCGTCTCCCGGCACCGGCAGTACCTCGCCGAGGGGCTGGAGCCCGGGGAAGCCGTCGCACGGGCGGGCGGCACGGCGGGCAGCGCCGTGGTCTTCGCGGGGGCCACCGTCGTGGTGGCGCTGGCCGGACTGGCCGTCGCCGGAGTGCCGTTCCTGACCGTGATGGGGCTGTCCGCCGCCGGGGCCGTGGTCGTCGCCATGCTCGTCGCGGTCACCCTGCTGCCCGCCCTGCTCGGCTTCGCGGGCCGCTCGGTCGAGCGGCTGCGCGTGCCAGGGCTAGGGGGTGTCCGGCGGGCCGACACGGGCGAGCGCTGGGGTCGGTTCGTCGTGCGGCGGCCGGTGGCCGTGCTGCTGGTGTGCCTGGCGGTCGCCGGGGCGGTGGCCGTGCCGGCGAAGGACCTGCGGCTCGGCCTGCCCGGTGGCGGCTCGTACCCGGCGGACACCTCCGCCCGCGCGGCGTACGACCTCGTGAGCGAGGGGTTCGGGCCCGGCTTCAACGGCCCGCTGGTCACCGTGGTGGACACGGCCCGGGCGGCCCGGCCCGACCAGGCCGTCCAGCAGGTGGCCGGGCGGCTGTCACAACTGCCCGGCGTCGCGACGCTGTTGCCGCCCTCCTCCGACCGCGGCGGCAGGCTCGCCGCGATCGCCGTCGTCCCCAAGGGCGGGCCCGACTCGCGGACCACCCACGACCTCGTCTCCGCCATCCGCGACCTGCGCCCCCAACTACGGGCATCCGGAGCGGACGTCAGGGTCACCGGCACCACCGCCGGCAACATCGACGTGTCGGACAAGCTCGGCGCCGCGCTCCCACCGTTCCTCCTGGTGATCGCCGGCATCTCGCTCCTCCTGCTCACCCTCGCCTTCCGCTCGCTGCTGGTGCCGCTCAAGGCCGTCGCCGGTTTCCTGCTCAGCGTCACCGCCTCCCTCGGGGCCGTCGTCGCCGTCTACCAGTGGGGCTGGCTCCGCGACGTGATCCCGGTGCCGAGGACGGGGCCCGTGGTCGCCTTCCTGCCGATCCTGCTCATCGCAGTCCTCTTCGGACTGGCCATGGACTACGAGCTGTTCCTCGTCTCCCGGATGAAGGAGGAACGCGCCCACGGCGCGGAGCCCCGCGCCGCGGTGATCGCGGGCTTCGGCGCCGGGGCCCGGGTCGTGACCGCCGCGGCCCTGATCATGATCTCCGTCTTCGGCAGCTTCGCCTTCGGCCACGACCCGATCGTCCAGCCCATCGGCTTCGCCCTCGCGGTGGGCGTGGTCATCGACGCGTTCGTGGTGCGCATGGCCCTGGTCCCCGCCGTGATGGCGCTCCTCGGCCGGGCCGCGTGGTGGTTCCCGCGCGCGCTCGAACGCGTCGTCCCGCAGGCCGACATGGAGGGTGCGCGGCTGTCCGCCCGCCTCGCCGCCGATGGAGACGGGCGGACAGCCGCGGCCGCGGCGCCAACGGCGGAGCACCACGGGGCCGAGCGGTGACCGGACCCTGTCGACCGTCACCGCCGGGGAGCGATCCGCCAGGCACGCAGGCCCTGCCCGGCGAGCTCCTCCGGCACCGTGGCGAGCGCGGCCTGCTGCTCGATGTGGTGCACCCCGGCCGGCAGACCGCCCGCGAGCACCCGCTCCGCCACCCGCGCCGCCACCAGCCCCGTGACCCGGCTCTGCGAACGCCCGGTCAACGCCCGTGCGGCGCTTCGCCCTTGACGGTACGCATCGGCCCGTACGGCGAATCCGTCGCCGCCGAGGTGCACCTTCCCGACCGCCGAGGTGAGCGCGCCCTCGGCCCGTACGGCCCGCACCGCCCGGAAGACGCCCGCGCGCCGCAGAGCGAAGAGCAGCCCGGTGAGCGGCCCCGAGTCCAGGGCGAAGCGGGTGGTCACCTCGGGGACGCCGAGGGTGCGGCGCAGGGCGTACTGGTCCGAGAACGGGAAGGCGTGCAGGGTGCGCGGCCGGCCCGACGGGGCCATGGCGGTGCGCAGGCGGTGGGCGAACTCCCGGTTGTTCTCCGAGAGTTGGCCCACTGTCCAGCGGAGCGCGTCCGCGCCGTGTGCCTCGCCGGCGCCGATGAGGACGGACAGCTCGATCCGGTCGGCGCCGCCGAGGTCGTCGCGGACCCGGCGGGCCAGCAGGTTGGTCAGACCGGGGGCGACCCCGACGCTGAGCACCGCTCTCGCCCCGCGGGCCCGGGCGAGGTCGTCGAGATCCTCAACTGCCGTGATGAGCCGGTGTGTTGCCGTGACGTCCACGAGGCCGATGCCCCGCTCGAAGAGGAGTCTTGCCGGGTGGCCGGACGGTTCTCGGGGCTCGACCGTGAGGACGACGAGCGACACGCCGTCGAGGGCGCGTTCCACCGAGGAGGGGTCGGCGAGATCGACCCGGGCCGGGCGCAGGATCCCCCCGCTGTCGGCGGCGCAGCGTGCCGCGCGGTCCGCGTCCCGCCCCGCGACGACCACCCGGCCCGGCAGCCGCTCGGCCAGAGAACGGGCCGTCACCTGCCCCACCGCGCCGTAACCGCCGATGACCAACACCCGTCCGGTGTCGCCAACTTCTGGTTTTGTCATGGCCACATGAAATCAATGCAGAAGGAATCCAGGCAACCGGACGTGTAAATTCCAGGAAACATAACGCCCGGTGCGGCAGGGCAATTGGAGGACGCGTTCCACCGCCGCAACGGTTGCGTGACGCTTGCCACCTGATCGACTCCCGGCGCTCCTTGACCCGGGGAATGTGAATCATTAATGATGACTGGAGCAAGCAACCCTGGGATCCTGCACCGGAATTGTCCGACGGGGGACAGCTACCTACCACGGCCGGGCCGCAGTCGCGGCCGGAGTGCCGAACCATCGCGTTGACCTGTAGTGGGGCGGGTTACTGCACCATGTGCCCTGCGCTGTTTCCCCGGGCCTCCGTATCGTTTCCGTGCGCGTCACAGGAGACTTCGCACGACAGTCGCCGTGCCCACCGAACGGAGAACCAAGCCGTGCTCTCCAACTCCCCGGGAGAATTAGGAAAACGTTTCCTGATTCTTTCCGTAGGTAAAAACCCCGCCTTTCATGCGGCCGTGGCCGGAGCATTCGCCGAGCTGACCGCCGGCTCGGGCCGCCGCCTCACCGGAACCGGCGCCGGAAAACCGGCCGCCCGCGCGACCGCCCGCCCGCACCGCGACACCGTGGCGAAATCCCGGCGCTTTCTGGACCGCGCCCTGCCGGACGCCGAGATCTGCCTGGTCACCGCCGACACCACCGCCGACGCCGCCCGCGCCCTCGCCGCCCTGCCCCCCGCCCCCGGCGAGGACTCCCTCGCCCTGCTGCTCGTCGACGCCGAGGGGGCGGGGCTGAGCACCGAACCCTTCGACCACTCCGTCACCGACGCCCTCGGCGCGCTGGCCGGCGAACTCCCCGGCCATCTGCCCGTCACGCTCCCCACCCACGGCACCCTCGTCTACGGCCCGTCCGGCGACAGCGCGGACACCGTCCGGGCCCATGTGGCCCGCCCCTACGTCCTGCGCCGCATGCCCCAACACCCCTGGGTGCTCTCGGCCGACGTCATCTGCGCGTTCACCGACCACGTCCAGGTGGGCCTGGCCGCCTCCGCGCTGTACGCCGCGACCAGGACCGGACCCTCCGTGCTCGCGACCGCCCTGCACGGCTTCCTCTCCCGCCGCTCCCGCACCTGGGGACTGCACTACTACACCGGCTCGGTCGTCTCCGGCACCATCGCCGACCTCGACCGGCTCGCCACCGCCACCGGCAACCCCGTGCTGCGCGGCCCCAGCGAACACGGCCTCGCCTGCGGTGCGTTGGCCCGCTGGCAGCTCGACGGGGCGCCTTTCCTCATCGTCGTCACCAGCGGCATGATCGACGAGTTCCGCGGCACCCTGGCCAACCTGCGCGACGCCCGCGCACGCGGCTTCATCCTCTGCGCCGACACCGCACCCGGCGCCTGGTTCCCCTTCCAGGGCACCGTGCACGCCGCCGAGGACGCCCGCGCCGTCCTGGCCGCCAAGGGCGTTCCCCACCTCTACCTCGACGACCCCGCCCGTCTGCCCGATCACCTCGCGCAGGCGTACACCGCCTACGAGGCGGGGCACGGCCCCGTCGTCCTCCTCGCCACCCCCGCCGTGCTCGAAGCGGCGGGCGACATCGGCCCGTTGCCCGACGGCCCGCGCCGCCGGGCCGCGCTCCAGGTCACCGAGAGCGACCTGGAACCCGTTCTCCGGCTCGTCAACTCCCAGTCGGACAGGCTGCTGTGGCAGTGCGGCGCGCTCGACGAGGGCGAGTCCGGGCTCGTCCACGACATCGCCGCCCGGGCCGGCATCGGCCTGGCCGACTCCCTGACCCGGCCCGGCAGCGTCGCCAAGTACCGCAAGGGCGCGGTGGTCGAGGAATACCTGGGCACCCTCGGCATGTACGCCTTCTCCTCGCGCGTCCACGACTTCCTGCACCACGACGGCAGGCTGCGGCCCCGCTCCGAACAGGCCCTGTTCTTCCTCAAGAGCCGCATCACCGAGGCCGCGACCCCCTTCGCACCCCGCGCGCTCGCCCGCAAACTGCGCGTCGTCCAGGTCACCCGTGAACGGGAGCACCTCGCCCCGTTCACCGACCACCCCGTGCACGCCGACGCGCGTTCCTTCCTCACCGCCGTGCGCGAGCGGCTCGACGTCGACCCGGACCTGCTCGCCGCACGCCGGGCGGCCATCGCCCTCACCCGGGAGAGCACCTCCGACGTCCTGCACACCCTGCCCGTGCTGCCGATGAGCGCCAACTACTTCTACGGGCGGCTCCAGCGCGTGCTCGAGGACCTCATCACCACCACCGGCTACACCTACACCGGCGTGTTCGACGTCGGCCGCGGCGGCCTCTCCGCCATCCGCAACCTGCCCAGGACCGGCCCCGGTTTCTCCGGCTGGTACGGGCGCGCGCTCATGGGCGACGCCCTCCAGGCGATCCCCGCGATCGCCCTCACCCGCGACGACAACGTCCTCGCCTTCATCGGCGACGGCGCCACCGCGCTCGTCCCCGACATCCTGCCCACCCTCGTCCAGCAGGCCGCGCTCCACGGCCGGCCGCTGCGCCGCAACGTCACCGTCTTCCGGCTCATCGACGGCGGCCACTCCGTCATCCGCACCTACCACGAGGGCCGGGCCGGGGCCGAGGCCAGCCGGCAGACCCAGGTGCTGCACCTGCTGGAACCGGAGTGGACCCGCTCCTACGGCGACCTCACCGTCCGCCACCGGCACGTCCACGACGCGGCCGAGGCCGACCTGCGCGGCTGGCTGCGCGAACCGGGCACCCTCACCATCTGCTCGGTGATGCTCTCCCACAACAACGAGGGCGACGGCCTCAGTCTGCTGTCCTCCCTCGGCTGGCAGCGCGACGAACTCCCCGAGCTCACCTTCGAACTGGCCCGCGCGGCCCGCTGACCCGCGGCGCCCGCCCGAACTGGAGCCACCACCTTGCCCGTCACCTTCGGCTTCCTCGCCCACCCCACCAGCACCGGGCACCGTCACCAGATACGCGGCCTCGACCTGCTGGGACGCCTCCTCGACGACCACCGCGGCACCGCGCCCCCACCACACCCGCGCCACCACGTCCCGCTGCCCCTGCTCACCTCCGTCACCTCCGCCACCGGCGCCCGTTGCACCGGAGAGGTCCGCTGCCTCCCGTACACCGCACCGCAGTTGCTGCGCCGGCCCACCATCGCCCGCAACCTCGTCGCCGCCGAAGTCACCGCGCTGCGCGACGAGGCGGGCGCCCAACTGGTCGGCCTGGGCGGCGCCACCTCCATCGTCGGGGACCGCGGCCTGTGGACCGCCGAGCAGGTGGGCGTCCCGGTCACCAGCGGCAACTCCCTCACCGCGTACGCCGCTCATCAGGAGCTGCTGCACACGGTGGCGCTCCTCGGCCTCGACCCCGAGCACACCCGCGTCGCCGTCGTCGGCTACCCCGGCTCCATCGGCCTGGCCGTCGCCCGGCTGCTGCTCGCCGACGGCTTCCCGCTCGACCTGGTGTGCCGCCGAGGACAGCGAGCCCCCGCATCCCTGCTCCGCCACCTCGACCCCGAGGACCGCGAACGTACCCGTGTCGTCGACGACATCGCCGACTGCGCCCCGCGTACCCGGCTGTTCGTCTGCGCCTCCTCCACCGGCGGACTCGTCGACCCCGAGGCGCTCCGCCCGGGTTCGGTCGTCATCGACGTCGCCCTGCCCCGTGACGTCACCGTACCGCCGGGCCCCGGCAGCGACGTCCTCGTCATCGACGGCGGCCTCGTCAGCGCCACCGACGCGGTACGGATCGGTGACGGCACCCTGCCCGCACCGGCCCGGCAGCTCAACGGCTGCCTCGCGGAGACGATGGTGCTCGCGCTGGAGGGCCGCACCGAGTCCTTCTCGCTGGGCCGTGAACTCGACCTGGAACGGGTCGCGATGATCGGCGGCCTGGCCGCCCGGCACGGCTTCCTGCCCACCCCGCTCGCGTCGTTCGGCCGCACGGTCCCCGACGACGACATCGCCCGCCTGGCCCGCCACCACCGGCCCGTCTCCGGCGGCGGGGGAGCGGGAGGGGAGGTGACGGCCCTCACCGTGCGGCGGTTCCGGGAGTACGTCAACCCGCCCATGGCCCGGCTGTTCGCGGCCCACGGCCTGGACCGGGTCTTCACGCACGGGCAGGGCGCCACCCTCACCACCGCCGACGGCACCGAGTACCTCGACTTCATCGCCGGCTACGGCTGCCTCAACCTCGGCCACAACCACCCCGAAGTCACGGCGCGGTTGCGGCAGTTCATGGACCAGGGGGCGCCGACCTTCATCCAGTACGTCTCGATGCCCGCCCAGGCCGCCGAGCTCGCCGAGCGGCTCAGCGCGCTCGCCCCCGGGCGTCTCGAGCGCGTCTTCTTCGGGAACTCCGGCACCGAGGCGATCGAGGCGGCACTCAAACTGGCCCGCGCGGGCACGGGCCGTACCCGCCTCGTGTACGCCGACAACAGCTACCACGGCAAGACCCTGGGCGCCCTGTCGGTGACCGGACGGGCCGCGCACCGGGCCCCGTTCGGCCCGCTGCTGCCCGACACCGTCGGGGTTCCGTACGGCGACCTCGACGCCCTCGCCGAAGTCATCGACGGGGCGGCCGCGTTCATCGTGGAACCGGTCCAGGGCGAGGGCGGTGTCGTCCTGCCGCCCGAGGGCTATCTGCGCGCGGCCCGCGAGCTGTGCCGCGGGGCGGGAGCGGCGTTCGTCCTGGACGAGATCCAGACCGGACTCGGGCGCACCGGCGCCCTGTTCGCCGCCGAGCACGACGGCCTCGACCCGGACGTCCTGTGCCTCGCCAAGTCGCTGTCCGGCGGCCTGGTCCCCATCTCGGCGACGCTGTGCCGCGCCGACCTGTGGGACGCCGCCTACGGCAGCACCGACCGGTCGATGCTGCACTCCTCGACCTTCGGCGGCGGCAACTTCGCCGCGGCCGCGGGCCTGGCCACCCTGGACGTGCTCACCGGCCAGGACCTGCCGGGCCACGCCCGCAAGATCGGCGAGCACCTGCGCGCCCGGCTGCGGGACGTGACCGCGCCCTACGGCTTCGTGAAGGATGTGCGCGGCATCGGCCTGATGACCGCCATCGAGTTCGACGGCGATTTCTCCGGCGCCGTACGGGCGTTCACGGACGAGGCGCTCACCCGGCTCCCCGGAGACCTGCACGCCCTCGCGGACTGGCTGCCCGACGACCTGCGCGGCGCGCTGTCGCGCGCGGGCGAGGCGGTGGAGTCCACGCTGGGCGACCTGATGTGCCTGCGCTTCGTGGGCAGTCTCGCCCGCGACCACCGGATCCTCACCTTCGTCACCGCCAACCACAACCGCGTCCTGAGAATCCAGCCGCCGCTGATCCTCGGGACGGCCGAGGCCGACCGCTTCGCCGACAGCGTGGCCGCCGTCTGCGCCGGACTCGCCCTGCACGCGGACCTGGACGCATGGCGTCCCTGACCGCCATCCTCACCGGAAGAGAGACAACCGCCATGAGCGAAAGCACCGTTCAGCAGCAGATGACCGAATTCCTCGTCGACCACCTCGGCCTGCTGCCCGAGGAGATCACCCCGGACGCACGGCTCAAGGAGGACCTGGGCCTCGACTCGCTCGACATGGTCGAGCTGGTGACCATCGTGGAGAGCCGCCTGGGCCTGTCGATCGACGACGCCGCCGCCGAGAAGCTCGCCTCCCTCGGCGACGTGGTCGCCTTCATCGAGACCCAGGAGAACGAGACCCAGGAGAACGAGAGCCGGGTGGACGAGGCCCAGGCGCAAAGGCCCGAGAGCTCCGCCGAGGTCACGGCATGACGGGCCATGGCCGCAGGGTCGTCGTCACCGGGCTCGGCCCGGTGACCTCCGTCGGCGTGGGCGCGAAGCGCTTCCACGTGGGCCAGCTCGAGGGCCGCAGCGGCGTCCGCCCGATCAGCCGCTTCGACGCCTCGGACCTGCCGGTGCGGATCGCCGCCGAGGTGGACCTGCCCGAGCACCTGGAGCTGCCCCGCCGGGAGGTCCGCGCCACCGACCGTGCCACGCAGCTCGCCGACGCGGCGGCACGGCTGGCGCTCGAGGACAGCGGCCTCGACCTCGAGGCCGAGGACCGCGGCCGCATCGGCGTCGCGATCGGCTGCGGCGCGGGCGGCGCCGAGACCACGGAGCACAACTTCCACGCCTCCTACGTCCGTGGCCACCAGGGGCTCTCCGCCCGCTTCATCCCCGCGTCGATGGCCAACAGCCCGGCCGCCTGGATCACCATCCGGCACGGCCTCACCGGCCCGAGCGGCGCGACCGTCACCGCCTGCGCCTCCGGGGCCGACTCCCTCGTCGCCGCCCACCAGATGATCACGAGCGGTGAGGCCGACGTCGTCCTCGCCGGCGGCACCGAGGCACCGCTCGCCTCCCGCATGGTCGGCGGCTTCGCCAGGATCCGCGCCCTGTCCACCCGCAACGACGACCCCGCCGGGGCCAGCCGCCCGTTCAGCGCCGACCGGGACGGCTTCGTCCTCGGCGAGGGAGCGGCCGTGCTGGTCCTCGAGTCCGCCGAGCACGCGGCGGCCCGCGGCGCCGTCCCGCTCGCGGAGTTCCGCGGCTACGGACGGTCCTCGGACGCGTACCACGTCACCGCCCCCCGGCCGGACGGGGCGGGCGCCGCGCTGGCGATCGGCGCGGCGCTGCGGTCGGCGGGCCTCGCCGCCGGGGACGTGTCGTACGTCAACGCCCACGGCACGGCCACCTCGTTCAACGACGCCGCGGAGGCGCGGGCGCTGCACCTCGGGCTGGGCGAGGCCGCCTCGCGGGTGCCGGTCTCCGCGACGAAGTCCATGACGGGCCACACGCTGGGCGCCTCCGGCGCCATCGAGGCCGTCGCCTCCGTCCAGGCGCTCGTGCACAACGTGGTGCCCCCGACAGCGAACCTGGACGAACCGGACAGCACGCTCGGCCTCGACGTCGTGGGCGCGGGCGGCAGGGAGACGGCCGTCGACGCCGTGCTCTCCGATTCCTTTGCCTTCGGCGGGCACAACGTGGTGCTCGCCTTCACCCGGGCTTGACCTCCTTCACTGTGAGGGGTGATCCC
Source organism: Streptomyces sp. SX-6 (assembly GCF_059089585.1). Lineage (NCBI taxonomy): Bacteria > Bacillati > Actinomycetota > Actinomycetes > Kitasatosporales > Streptomycetaceae > Streptomyces > Streptomyces sp. SX-6. Next base: position 190,819 of record NZ_JBTHHU010000007.1, read on the forward strand.
GTCACGCATCGTGCCGTTGATCACCCCTCACGGCAGGCGGGCTTGGGGCCTCGCCGCCCCGCGCATGTAGCGTTTGCGGGTACATCCCGCTTCATCCCGCGCGTGCAGCCGTTCCGGCGCCGCCATGCCGATACGAAGGACACCTTGCCCATGCCCTACGTGCGCCACTGGTTGCGCTATTCGATCCTGCTGTTCGTGGTGGCGATCGCACTCGGACTCCTCGCCGCGCACACCTCGCTGATCCAGCCGCACGACCTGGACCTGGACCGCACGATCCAGACCAACACCCGCACCGGCTGGCTGAACGACGTGATGCTGGGCGTCAGCTACCTGGCCTCGCCCGTCGCCGGCGTGATCGTCCTCGCGGTGTGGACCGGCTGGCTGCTGTTCGTACGGCGCCGGCCCATCCGGGCGGTCGCCACGTTCCTCGTGGTCGCCGTCGGCTGGAACAGCACCCAGGTCGCGAAGTTCATCGTGGCCCGCCACCGGCCGCCGGCCAAGTTCTCGCTCGACCCGGAGATCGGCTCCAACAGCTTCCCCAGCGGCCACACGGCCTTCACCGTGGCCGTGGCCGTCGCCGCGTACTTCCTGTTCCGCAACTCCCGCCACCGGCGCACCGTCGCTGTCTGCGGTGTCCTCGCGGTGCTGCTGGTCGCCTTCTCCCGGATGTACATCGGCGCCCACTACCCGACCGACACCTTCGGCTCGGTGCTGATCGCCGGTTCCGCGATCTTCTTCATCACAGGCATCTGGCACGCGTGGCTGCTGCCGAACCTGGACCGCCTGCCGCTGCTCGGCAGCTTCGGCCTGGCCCAGGAGCGGGCGGAGCTCGAGGCGGCCCATGGCGGGACCGGATCCTCCGTGCCCGGCCCGGGGCGCGGCGGACGCCACCGCAGGCGCGTAGGACGCTGAGCGGCAGGACCGGATACGGCGAAGGGGCGGGTGCGTGGAACGCACCCCGCCCTTCCGTATTGCCGCGACGCGTTCTACCGTGTGCGCCGCCGCCGTGGGACCGACCCTGGGGAGGGGCCGTGGATCTCGACTACACCCCGGAGCAGCAGCGCCTGCGCAGTGAACTGCGGGAGTACTTCGCCGGCCTCGTGCCCGAGGGCTCCGCCTCCCGGCACGCCGACCCCGCAGAGCAGAAGCGCTTCTACCGCCGCACCATCCGCCGCCTCGGCACCGACGGCCGCCTCGGGGCAGGCTGGCCCGAGGAGTACGGGGGCGGCGGGCTGACGCCCATGGAACAGTTCATCTTCTTCGACGAGGCCGCACAGGCGGGCGTACCACTGCCGCTCATGGCGCTCAACACCGTCGGCCCCACGCTCATGCGGTACGGCACCGACGAGCAGAAGGCCTACTTCCTGCCCCGGATCCTGTCCGGCGAGATCGACGTCGCCATCGGCTACAGCGAACCCGGCGCCGGGACGGACCTCGCCTCCCTCACCACCCGCGCGGTCCGCGACGGCGACCACTACGTCGTCAACGGCCACAAGATCTGGACCACCAACGGCGACACCGCCGACTGGATCTGGCTCGCGGTGCGCACCGACCCGGACGCACCGCCCCACAAGGGCATCAGCATCCTCCTGGTGCCGACCGCCGCACCCGGCTACTCCTGCACCCTCATCCACACCCTCGCCTCGCACGACACGACCGCGAGCCACTACGAGAACGTCCGCGTCCCCGTGACCAACCGGGTCGGCGAGGAGAACGCCGGCTGGCGGCTCATCACCACCCAGCTCAACCACGAGCGCGTCACCCTCGCCGCCCACGGCGCCTCCGCCATCAGGGCCCTGCGCGACGTCCGCGCCTGGGCCGCCGCGACCCGGACCACCGACGGGCGCCGCGTCCTCGACCTCGGCTGGGTACGCGGCCTGCTCGCGCGCACCCACATCCGGCTCGAGGCCATGAAGCTCCTCAACTGGCGCATGGTGGACGCCCTCCAGCGCGGCACCCTCACCCCGCACGAGGCCTCGGCGGTGAAGGTGTACGGCTCCGAGGCCCGCCGCGAAGCCTGCGCCTGGCTGATGGAGGTGCTGTCCGCGGCCGGGCCGCTCAAGGACGGCTCCACGGGCGCCGTCCTCCACGGCGAGCTCGAACGCGCCTACCGCAGCGCCGTCGTCTTCACCTTCGGCGGCGGCAACAACGAGATCCAGCGGGAGATCATCGCCTGGATCGGCCTCGGCATGCCGAAGGTGCGCCGCTGACGGGCTGACGGGCTGACGGGCGTCAGCGGCCCAGGGGCTGGGTGAAGCGGAGCATGTTGCCGGCCGGATCCCGGAAGGCACAGTCGCGGACCCCGTAGTGCTGGTCCATCGGCTCCTGGAGGACCTCGCCGCCGGCGGCCTGAATCCGTTCGAAGGTGGCGTCGCAGTCGTCGGTGGAGAAGATCACGCCGCGCAGCATGCCCTTGGCCAGCAGCTCCGCCATCGCCTGCTTGTCGGCCGGCGAGGCGTTGGGGTTGGCGAGCGGCGGCTCGAGGACGATCTGCACGTCCGGCTGCTCGGGCGACCCGACGGTCACCCAGCGCATCCCCTCGAACGCGACGTCCCCGCGCACCTCCAGGCCGAGGGTGTCGCGGTAGAAGGCGAGCGCCTTGTCATGGTCGTCGACTGCGATGAAGCACTGGGAAAGCTTGATGTTCATGCCCCCGACGCTACGAGGCGGCGGCGGATCGCGCTTCTTCGATCCTGACCGGTTCGGCGCGCCTCGGTGGTCGCGTGAAGATCTTGGCCACGCACGAGGGGATCGAGGCCTCCGCCCCGTGATCGCGGGCCCGGTACGCGCTCGGGCTCTCGCCGACCAACTCGGTGAAGCGCGAACTGAACGAACCCAGCGAGGTGCACCCGACCGCGAAGCAGACCTCCGTCACGCTCAGGTCGCCCCGCCGCAGCAGCGCCTTGGCCCGCTCGATACGGCGGGTCATGAGATAGCTGTACGGCGTCTCGCCGAAGGCGGCACGGAAGCTGCGGGAGAAGTGCCCCGGCGACATGAGGGCGACCTCGGCCAGCGCCGGGACGTCCAGCGGCTGCGCGTAGTCGCGGTCCATCACGTCCCGCGCGCGCCGCAGCCTCACCAGGTCCTCGAGTGTCACGCCCACCAGCATCGCATGGGGAGTTTCAGTGCTCCTGGGCCGTCGGGCGCACCATGATCTCGTTGATCGCGGCATGCGGAGGCTGGGTGACCATGAACGCGACGGAACGCGCGATGTCCTCGGCCCGCAGCCAGGACTCCTGCGGCATGCCACGTGCCACGGTGACCCCGGTACCGGCCGCCATCTCCGTCGAGACGAGCCCCGGTTCGACCACGCCCACCCGCACACCGCGCCCGGTCACCTCCTGGCGGAGCGCCTCGCCGAACGCGCACACCGCGTGCTTCGTCGCCGAGTACACGCTGTTGCCCGGGCGCACCACCCGGCCCGCGACCGAGCTGACGTCGACCAGGTCGGCGACCCCGCGCGGGCCGTCCGCCGCCGCGCGCAGCAGATGCGGAAGCGCCGCCTGCGACATGTGCAGGACGGCCGTCAGATTGAGGCCGACCATCCGGTCGATCTCCTCGGGGCCGAGCTCCTCGACCGCCCCCACCGCGACGTAACCGGCGTTGTTCACCAGCACGTCCAGCCGCCCGAAGTGCTCGACGGCCTCCTCGACGGTGCGCCGGGCCCGTGCGCTGTCCCGCAGATCGGCGGTGACGGCGACGCACGAGCCGCCCTGCCCCCGGATCGCGGCCGCCAGCTCCTCCAGCCGCTCGGTACGCCGGGCCACGAGCGCGAGCGCCGCGCCCTCCCGGGCCAGCGCCTCGGCGGTGGCCGCCCCGATGCCGCTGGACGCACCGGTCACCAATGCCACACATCCCGACAGCGGTTGCCTGTCACTCATGCCGGAAGCTTGCACCAGATGTGCCCGGACCGCCTCTCATCGGTCTCTCATCGGTCAGGATTCCCACCAGGCCCTACTGGAGGGGCTACTGGTGCCGGACGGACGGGTCTCAGGCGCGGGTAAAACCCCCGCGCAGGCCCGCGTCGACGGCCCGGCCGGCGCGTTCGACGGCGTGGGCCAGGCGCCGTACGTCGTGCGAGGGATCGACCATCGCGCACAGCGCGCCGACGGCCTGACCGCTGCCGAGGGCGACCGGTACGGCCGCACAACACACGCCGGGGATCAGGTCCTCCCGGTCCAGGGCGACCCCGCTGTCGCGGATCGCCGAGGCCTCCCGCCGCCAGGAGGCCGGCAGCGGACCCACGGGCACGCGGGGCGGCGCCACCGCCACCAGGGCCTTGCCGGCGGCGGTGCTCCACGGCCAGCTCACCCCCGGCTGTACTTGGGCGACGTGGTCGACCATGCCGGGGACCCCGGAGACGGCCAGGGTCATGCCCTCCCGCAGCACGCACATGGCGACCGTGGCACCGGTGGCGGCGGCCAGCTGCCGCATCGGCCCCGCGGCGGCGGACCGCAGCCTCGGGTGCGGCTGCCACTCCCGCCCCAGCCGGAACATCCGTGGCCCCATGCGGTAGTTGACGCCGTGGCGTTCGACGGCACCCAGTTCGACCAGCTGCTCCAGTAGCCGGTACGCCGTCGTCTTCGGCAGCCCGCTGTCGGCCGCCAGCGTGGTGAGCCCGGCCTCCTGGGCCTTCTGCACCGCCTCCAGCAGGGCGAACGCACCGTCCAGCACACTTCGCCCCGGAGCGGATCGCTCGCCGGAGACTCTGACCACGGACCTGGGCATGGGCGCCCCCTTTCCCTCGTCATGCTCAGACAACTGCACGGCCATAAACGCCACGTAAATGCCAACTGGGCGCGATGAACGAACAGTTGTCGTGGGCGTGTGTCAGTGATCCGTGGGACGATCGTCTTCCGAAGCTGAAGCAATCCCCCATTCCGAAGCCGAAGGCCGTAGCCGAAGCCGAAGGCCATGGCCCCAGCCGCAAGTCGCGCAAGGAGAGGACCGGTTGTCGTGACTCTGCTCCAGCACCGACGTGCCCTGCTGACCCTGTGCGCCGCGGCCGGACTGATCGGGAGCGCACTCGTCGTCCCCGCATCCGGCGCACCGCGCACCGCGGACCCCGCCCACACCGACGTCCTGTTCATCGGGGCCCACCCCGATGACGAGTACCAGTCCCTCGCCACCTTCGGGCAGTGGAAGGAGCGGCGCGGGCTCAGCACGGGCGTCGTCACCATCACCCGCGGCGAGGGCGGCGGCAATGCCGTGGGCCCCGAAGAAGGCGCCCCCCTCGGGATGATCCGCGAGGGGGAGGAGCGCGCCGCCGTCCGGCACGCCGGCATCCGTAACGTCTTCTACCTCGACAAGCCGGACTTCTGGTACACGCTGTCGGCCCCGCTGACCGCGAGCATCTGGAACAAGGCCCCGCGACAGCCGCGGACGGACGCCCTGTCGCGGCTCGTCCGCCTGATCCGGGCGACGACCCCGGCCACGGTCGTCACCATGGACCCGCGCCCGTTCCACCAGCACGGCGGCCACCAGGAGGCCGCGCGCCTCGCCGTCGAGGCGTTCCGCCTGGCCGCCGACCCGAAGGCATTCCCCGAGCAGATCACCAAGGAGAAGTACAAACCCTGGAGACCCTCCGGACTCCTCGCGCAGAACTGGGACTTCAAGGGCCCCGTCGGACCGCGGTGCACCGCGCACCCGGCCGAGGATCCGCACACCGGTCTGCCTGTCATCGGCGTCTGGCCTGGCACCCGCTCCCGGGCCAACGGCCACACGTGGGCCCAGAACGAACGGGACGCGGCCCGCGTCTACCGCACGCAGGGCTTCGGTTCGCTCCCGCCCCGCGTCACCACACCGCCCCGGCGGATGCCCTGCGAATGGTTCACCGTCCTCGGCAGAAACGGCAGACCGGTGACCGCCCCGGTGCGCGAACAGTCCGGCCTGCGCCCCGTGTACGCCGAATTCCGTGACTGGACACGCCGGATGGCCATGCCGTGGCTGGCCAATGACGCCCAGCCCGCCTACCCGCCGCGCCCCTCCGTCACCGTCCCCGAGGTCGCCAAGGCCCCCGTCGTCGACGGCACGGCGGAGCCCGGCGAATACCCCGGCCCGAAGCTGCGGCTGAAGCAGTGGGAGGGCAAGTCCTGCACGCCGCAGGACTGTTCGGCGGTGGTCCGGGTCTCCCGCCACGGCGACGACCTGTATGTCCTCGTCGAGGTGACCGACGACAAGAAGGGTGCCGCACTGGACGCCCGGACGGACTGCAAGCGCCACTGGCGCACCGACTCCGTCGAGATCGACCTCGACCCGCAGGGGCGCTCCGACGACACCTCGACCACGTTCAAGACCGGCATACTGCCCTACACCGCGCACCACGGCGGCCCCTGCGCCGAGCGCGACGCCGACAACCGCCAGGGCCCTGCCCGCCGTACGGCGCCGGGCATGGTCGTCGCCTCCAAGGTCACCGCACCGTACCGGGGTTACACGATCGAGGTGAGGATTCCGCTCCGTGACCTGCCCGCGGCGGCCGACCCGGAGCGGATGACGGCGAACTTCCTTGTCTACGACTCCGACACACAGGACAAGACCGGCAAGTCCCGCCTCGCCTGGTCCCCGTACGGCAGTGCCCAGGCCGACCCGTACGTGTGGGGCACCCTTCGCCTGGCCGGGTACACCCCGCCGTCCGGGCGCCCGGTCCGGCCCGCGGAGATACCGCGGGAGGCGGCGCGCAGCAAGGACTCGCCGGCCTCGGTGGCGCAGGCACGCCGCACCGGTGTGCCCCTCGCCGCGGGCCCCCGCGTTCCGCGCTGACGGCGGCATCACGCTTTACAGTGTGCCCTTGGACGACAAGCCCTCCCCGGGGCGCCGCCGCTCCCGTCGGCCTACAAGCCGCGCAGGCGGGCCGTCATACTGGAAGGGGCCGGGGGAGGGCTGCGAATCGACGGGGGCGGCGGCGCGGGATGGCGGAGACCAGGCTGATCCAGGGCCGGTACCAGCTGCTCGACCGGATCGGGCGGGGCGGCATGGGCGAGGTGTGGCGTGCGCGCGACGAATCGCTCGGCCGCCATGTCGCCGTCAAGTGCCTCAAGCCGCTGGGTCCCCGGCACGAACCGTCCTATCTGCGCGTGTTGCGCGAGCGGTTCCGCCGCGAGGCACGCGTCGCCGCCTCCCTCCAGCACCGCGGCATCACCGTCGTGCACGACTTCGGCGAGTCCGACGGCGTGCTGTATCTGGTGATGGAACTGCTCGACGGCCGCAACCTCAGTCAGCTCCTGGAGGACAACAAGGCCCACCCGCTGCCCGTCCCCGACGTGATCGACATCGCCGAACAGGTCGGCGCCGCCCTCGCCTACACCCACCGGCAGGGCATCGTGCACCGCGACCTCAAGCCCGCCAACATCATGCGGCTCACCGATGGCACCGTGAAGATATGCGATTTCGGCATAGCGCGCCTCGGGCACGACATCGGCTTCACCGCCCGGCTCACCGGCTCCGGCATCGCGATGGGCACCCCCCATTACATGTCGCCCGAGCAGATCGGCGCGGGCAGCGTCGACCACCGCAGCGACCTGTACTCGCTGGGCTGCGTGCTCTACGAAATCGCCACCGGCGCGCCGCCGTTCGACATGGACGACGCGTGGGCCGTCCTCGTCGGCCACCGCGACACCACGCCGCGACCCCTGCGCGACCTGCGGCCCGAACTCCCCGAGCCCTTCGAGCGCGTGGTCCTCGACCTGCTCGCCAAGGACCCCGGGGACCGCCCCGAGGACGCCGCTGACCTCGTACGGCGCGTGACCGAGGCATGCGACGGGGCACGCCCCGCCGACTCCGGTGTGCCGAGGCCCCGTTCGGGACAGCGTGAGCCCGCCCGCAACGCCGAACCGCCCCGGCTGCCCGGCTGGGCCCGGAACATGACCACCGGCTCCAAGGCGGTCGGCACCGTCACCCCCACCCCCGTGCCGGACCCCACCACCGCCCTCACCGGCACCTGGACCGCCACCCCCGACGCGGCCGGCGCCGAACGCCCGCCACCCCCCGCGGTCCTCGCCGAACTCGCCGCGCGGCACAGCGAGGGACTGCGGCTCGGCCGCGAGGGCCGCTGGGCGGACGCGAGCGAGGCGCACCTGGCCGTCGTCGCCGAACGTGAACAACTCCTCGGCGCCGACCACCCCGACACCCTCGCCAGCCGCTACGAGGTCGCCTTCACGCTCAGCCGCCTGGGCCGCCCCGACGAGGCCCTGCGCGAATTCGCCCGCACCGCCGCGGGCCGGTCCCGCGCACTCGGCCCCGACCACGCGGACACCCTCGCCGCCCGCCAGGAAACCGCGTACGTGCTCGGGCAGTTGGGCCGCCACTTCGAGGCCCGCGAGGTGTACGCCGCCGTGCTCGCCGCCCGGGAGCGCACCATGGGCCCCGAGCACCCCGACACCCTCGCCGCCCGCTACGAGGCGGGCATCTGCCTCGGCCGGCTGGGCCGCAGCGCGGACGCGCTGGAGCTCTACCGCGCCCTGATCGAGGACCGCACACGGGCCCAGGGGCCGGCCCACCCCGACACGCTGCGCGCCCGGCACGGCCTCGGCGTCAACCTCGGCCGTCTCGGCCGCTGGGAGGAGGCCCTCGCCGAGGCCCGCGACGTGTGCGCGATCCGCGCCCGCGTGCTGGGCGCCGACCACCCGGACACCCTTGTCAGCCGCCGCGAGGTCGCGGTCGGCCTCGGCTGGCTCGGCCGCTGGCCGGACGCCCTCACCGTCTACCGCGACGTCGCCCAGGCCCGCCAGCGCGTCCTCGGCGCGGACCACCCCGACGCGCTCGCCAGCCGCAACGACGAGGCGCACTGCCTGGAGCAACTCGGCCGCGCCGCCGAGGCGGTGGAGCTCTACCGCCAGGTGGCGGCACTCCGCCAGACCCGGGCGACCCGCGAGCGCCCGGTCTGACCCCCGTCGCGCTCAGTGCAGATACGAGCCCCCGTTCAGATGCAGCACCGCACCGGTCGCGAACTCGGCCTGGGGAGACGCGAACCACGCGACGGCGGAGGCGATCTCGTCCGGGTCGGCGACCCGCCCCAGCGGATGCTGGGCGAGCACCGCCCGGGCGGCCTCGGGGTCGTCGAGGAGCTCCGTCGTCAGATCGGTGCGCGTGAAGCCGACCGCAAGCGCGGCAACGGCGATGCGGTGCGGCCCCAGGGCCACCGCCAGCGACTGGGCCAGCGCGTGCAGGCCCGCCTTGCTCGCCCCGTACGCGGGCACGTCCGGCTCGCCCCGGTACGCGCCGCGCGACCCCACCATGATGATCCGGCCGCCAGCCGGCCCCTCGGGCCGGTGCAGCAGATGATCCACCGTGCACCAGGCGGCGTTGGCGGCGGCGAGCAGATTGACGTCGAGGTGGCGGCGCCACAGCTCCTGCCACTCGGCGTAGGAGGTGGTGGCAATGGGGTGCTCCACATACATACCGGAGTTGTTGACCAGGACGTCCAGGCCGCCCAGCCCGTCGACCGCCTCGCCCACGACCCGCGCCACCACGTCGGGGTCGGCGAGATCGCCGGTCACCGTCATGTGCCCTTTCCCGGGCAGCCGTTCGACCACCGCCTTGCCCGCCGCTGTATCGGCGCGGCAGTGCACCGCCACCGCCGCCCCCTGCGCCGCGAGGGCCTCCGCCGCTGCGGCACCGATGCCGGTCCCCCTCGACGCACCGGTGACCAGCGCCCGCTGCCTCATACGCTTCCTCCCTCGTACGCGTCCACGACCCGGCACATACGCCGCACCGCCTCGTACACCTCCGTGAAGCGCGTGGACAGCGGCACCGGCGCGATACGCAGCCGGTCGGGCTGCGAAGGATCGACGAAGACCCCCGCCTCGGCGAACAGCGGCACCAACTCCCGTGCACTGCGGTGCTCGTACGTCACATGCGCCCCGCGCCGCTCCGGCTCGGCCGGCCCGGCCAGCCGGAAGCCGCGCGGCACCAGCTCCACCTCGGCCAGCTCCTGGAGGAACCCGGTCAGCGCCAGGCTCTTGGCCCGCACCCGCTCCATGCCCGCTTCTGCGAGCACATCCAGCCCACCGCCCGCCGCGACGATCGACAGTACCGGCGGGGTGCCGGTCAGAAAGCGCCGTATGGTCGGGTCCGGATCGTAATCGGGCAGCATCGACAGCTGCTCACGATGCCCGTACCAGCCCTGGACGGGCTGGGTGGTCAGGGACTGCAACTCCCGCCGCACGTACAGCAGCGCGGGCGCACCGGGGCCCGCCAGCATGTGCTTGTACGTCGAGCCGACCGCCAAGTCCGCGCCGCTCGCCCCGAGTTCGATCGGCACGGCGCCCACGGCATGGCTGAGATCCCACAGCATCAGCGCGCCCGCCTCGTGCACCAGCGCGGTGACCGCCGCCATGTCCAGCAGCGCCCCCGAACGCGGTGACACCAGGGACAGGCAGACCACCGCCACGCTGTCGTCCAGCGCCGCCCGCAGTACCTCCGGATCGAGCCCGAGGTCGATGTCGGTGTGCACGGTGCGCAGTTCGCCGCCCGCGTCGGCGGCGACCCCGGCTATTACATAGCGGTCGGTGGGGAAGTTGTCGTCGTCCACCACCACGGTCGTACGGCCCGGACGCGCCCGCAGCGCCGCGACGGCCAACTTGTAGAGATTGACACTGGTGCAGTCGCTGACGACTACCTCGCCCGGCTCCGCACCGAGCAGCACCTCGGCGATCCGGTCGCCCATCCGCTGCGGCAGATCCAGCCACTGCATACGGGCCTGCGCGAGCCGGTCGCCCCACTGGCCGCGTACCGTCTCGTCCAGCAGCGCGGGCGTTGCCGCCGGCAGCCGCCCCAGCGAACTCCCGTTGAGGAACAGCGCGCCCTCGGGCACCGGGTGGAACCGCTCAGGGAAACCGGACAGCGGATCCTTGGCATCGAGCAGCCGAGCCTCTTCCAGCGTGGTCACAACAGCCCCCTCGCGGTCCACAACTCCGGAAAGAAACGGTGCTCGTTCACCCTGCGCAGCCACGCCACACCCCGGGTCCCGCCCGTACCCGGCTTGTTCCCGATGATCCGCTCCACGGTCAGCAGATGCACCGACCGCCAGCGGCACATCCCCTCGGCGACATCCATCAGCGCCTCCGCCAGCAGGAACACCGGATCCTCCGGCCCAGCCGCCGCCGCACGGTAGACCTCCGCCCACGCCCGCTCCACCTGCTCGTCGGGCTCGTACGGCTGGGAGAAGTCCCGCTCCAGCAGGGCGGGTGGGATGTCCGCACCACGCCGCGCCAGCAGCGCGATCGCGGCGTCGTAGACACTGGGGGAGTGCAGCGCCCGCTGCACCGACTCATGCACATGCGGAACCCCGCGGTGCGGGCGGGCCAGCTCGGGGGTCTTGTTGCCCAGCACGAACTCGACCATGCGGTACATGTACGACTGGAAGCCGGACGCCTGCCCCAAGTGGTCGCGGAAGGCGTTGAATTCGGTGGGCGCCAGCGTGCCGAGCACATCCCAGCAGGACACCAACAGATCCACCACCCGCCGGGAGCGCTTCAGCGCCCACACGGCTTCCGGGACGCGGTCTTCGTCCAACAGCCCCCGGATACGCACCATTTCCTCGTACACGAGCTTGAACAGCAGCTCCTTGACCTGCCCCAGCACATAGAACGTCAGCTCCGACGGGGCCCCCGAGCGAGGATGCTGGAGATTCAGCAGGACGTCGATGCTCTGGTAATCGATGTACGGGGTGCTGTCGCCCGTGAAGTCGACGACAGGGGTTCCTCCGGTGACCGCCGAGATCGCGGCACGCTCGGCATCACTGCTGACTCCCAGATCCGGTGGTGTGCGGCTCACAGAACTCCTTCGTCTCCCCATGCTTGCTCCGCCCGCGCGAAGATCTGCGCGAACAGCGGATCGGGCATCGTGCCGCTTTGATACCGCGCCCCGTACCGCGCGCGATAGGCCGCGAACCATCGCGGGTCGGTGTTCAGGAACATCACGTCGTGAAAGGCCATGCGCCGCAGCGCGAACATCGGCACGGGCGACCGCGACACCGGGAACTCCTCATTGCGGGCTGCCCGTTCATCGCACTCCGCATGGAACTGCCCCAGCATCATGCCGCGCCACGCCAGCTCGGTCTTCACTCGCGCTTGCGCCGTGTCCAGCACCCCGAACCGGTCCGGCCCGATCCCGCGCACCACCACGACCAGCGCGTGCAGTGTGCGGTTGCGTCCTTTCCAGGCCATGGCGTCGAACGTCACCGTCATCCGGCGGACGAGCTCCACCATGCCGCTCACGTCGATGTCCGGCTCGACGTCCCACTCCCGCAGCTCCAGCGTTCCGGCTTTCATGGACGGCTCCACGAAAGGGCACACCGGTCCGCTTCTGCCGATGCGTTCATGCGGCATGGCCAGATAGCCGCCGATCCATTCGCGCGCGATTTCCGCCGACACCGTGCCGACTCCCCCCGTTTCGGCCCAACTCCCCAGCCGGGGAGCGGGCATGGTCAGAGTCGCTCCAAGGGGGCGGGACGGGGGAGGCGCTTCCGCGCCGAATGGGCGCGGTCAATTTGCCGTCACCTGCTGTGCTTTGCCGCGGGGAGAATCTTGCGGTGCGGTGCATGGTGATACGTGGTTATGCCACTGACAAGGCGCTTCGTGGCTGGGCGCCGGTTTGCCGATGATGGCCGACAACTACCTTGCGCTTGCATAAAAGTTCCGGGGCAGCCCTCGGAAGGGCTGCCCCGGAATGCCTGCTGGTGATCGTTACTGGTTCATGCCCTGCAAGGTCTTCTCAAGGGAGTTCGCGTACAGGCGTGCTCCCCCGATCTTCGGGTGGAACGACTGGGCCGACAGGCCAATGGTCAGCCAGGACGGCTTCGGTTCGTCGGACCTCGTGAGATCTTTGACGATGCCGTGTATCTGCTCCGGGTCGCCGCACACGGCCTTGCCCGCAAAGTCATCTGTCGGGTCGGAGAACGTCACCTGAGCGCCCTCCTTGTTCGCGTCATCGGCCGCACCCTTCATGGCCGCCACCAATGTGGGGGCGACGTTGTTGAGCCAGGCGGCGGACGACTCGGACAGGCCGATGCCGGGCAGGCCGGGGATGCCCTTATTCAGGCAGGAGCCATTGTTGGAGAACAGTGCCGGATATCCCATGAGGACGATCTTCGCTTGCGGAGCCCTGTCATGGATCTCCAGCAGGGTCTTCTTGATGTCCGGACGGACGAGCTCGTTGATGATTCCCGGCACGGCTGTTTCCAGTGACGCGCCGTAGAACTTCATGTCCCGGTTTCCGATGAACTGCCGGTCATCATCCCGAATTTTTGCGTAAGAGTCCTTCTCCAGCTTATCGAATGTCTTGTCCTTGCAGTTGCCGTCGCCGATCGACAGCAAGCACTTCTGAACAATGAGGGCAAATCGGGCGTCGTTGCCGCCGATGGAGATCGTGACCAGAGTCGTGTTGGCGTCCAGGTACCCCTTGTCCATTTGGGGCATCTCACCGCCGTCGTCCTCGCTCACACCGCCATGCACCACGTTGTAGGTGCGGGCACCTGAGCATGCGATCAGGTGGTAGTCCATGTCCGGATCCTCTGCGTCCTCAAGGTCACCGATGGACTTCGATGCCCCTGGCAGCGTTGCCTGGCGCGACCACGCGTAGCGGGACCGGTGGCAGGCGTCACGCTCGTACGGAGCGTTCTTGTCGCGGTAGTTGGTCTCCGGGTAGTAGTCCCGGTCGCCTTCGGATGCGCCCTCACCGGAGGAGAACGAGTCGCCCATCGCGACGATCATGTTCTTCGGCTTGCCCGACAGCGGCTGGAACGCGACCGTGCTCCAGGCGATGTCCTCGTCGGCCGTACCGTCATAGGTGTAGTTCGACAACGCCACCTTCGGCTGCCCGGTGAAGTGGAACACGCCCAGGCTCACCCAGCGTCCGGCACGCTGTTGCACATTCCGGTTGGGGCTCGTGCTGTCTGTGTTGAGGACGTTGTACATCGCCGCCCTCGTCTGTGCGCCGGTGTCGGGCACCTGCACCAGGACACGGGCCCAGTCGAGATTGTGGTTGAGGGTCCAGATGCCGGTGATGGTCATCGGGCCGTCGTTGCCGCCGCCATGGGCCGCATCGCGTGTATGCCCGTACCAGAAGTGTCCGTCGTATCCGCCGCCGATCGAGTGCAAGTCCTCCTTGCCCACGTAGTACTTCTGGTTCTCGGTGTGATGCCCGACGTCAGACGGGGCGACGCCGTTGAAGCGGAACTCGAAGCTTCCTGCCGAGTTCGTCTTGCCGCAGTCGGACCACGTCTCCGTCCCGTCCGGTACCGAGGCCACGACCTGCGTGCCCGAGGGGGCGCCGGTGCACACCGGGGTGCCGGTCTGTAGCCGATGGCCGCGTCCGGGCTCCGGGATCAGCGTTTTGTACTTGAGGGCCTCGTACCCGCATGTGTTGGCGCAGTCGGACTTCCATGTCACGTTGGGCTGATTCCACCAGTACTGCTTGTAGCAGTCCTCGTTGGTGCATTGCGGCGGGGTGTTCGGATCGCACCCGTTCGTGGTGTTGCAGAATGCGTCCAGCGGCGGGGAGGCCTGGCTTTTGAGAAGGTCGCTGGTCCACCACGCGGGCTGGAAGCCGGCCGAGGAGAACCCCTTGTCGCCCGGCCAGTCCTGACGGCCGTCGGTGCCGTAGGAGAAGCCGGTGTCGATGGACCAGGAGGCCCAGCCCACCACCTTCTCCTCGTACGGCCAGTCCTGCGGATGGGCGGCGTCCTTGTTGGCTTCCGATCCGTCCACGGCGGTGTCCATGAACGGGTGGCCCCAGCTCTTCTTGTAGAGCGGGTTGGCCGGGTTGTTGTACCAGCCCAGCCCCCAGTGTCCGGCGTTCTTGTCCGCTGCGGAGGGCGGGTTGAAGCCGAGGTTGTAGTTCCACACCGCGGTGAACCAGTTCTCGACCTTGGACGGATCGTCGTTGTTGACGGTGATCTTCTGTCCGTCGGTGTGAACTTCGTTCCACTTGTCGGCGAGGATCTTCATCGAGGCGGCGACGTTCGTGGCGTAGTCGATCGCGACAGCCTTCTGCAGACCCGGGGACAGGGCGGTCTCCTTGTTCCCGTTGCTGTCCACCTTCTCGTGACCGGCCAGGCGCATGCCGTCGGTGACCTGTCCGACGCCGTACCCGCAGTCGGACTTGTCCCAGTGGATCTGCCAGTAGGAGTCCGGGGTGTCCTTGACGGCTTTACGGCCGTAGTAGCCGTCCATCGCGGCGAGCGGGTTGCCCATCTGGCCGGGGATCGAACCGCCTTCGGCCTGCCACAGGTTGGACTCCTGCGCCATGATGCCGAGCATCACGTTCGCCGGGATGCGTCCGCCGCCGTTCAGCGTCGGCGGCGGGAACAGGCCCTGCGGGTCGATCGTGCCCAGGCCGGCCTGGCTGCGGTAGCCGCCCTGCCGCAGGTACTGGGCGTGCAGCTGACCGCGGACGGCCATGTCGACGGCCCACTCGACCTGGTTCGGCGTCGGCTGCAACGCCTGCGCGCTCATGTCGTTGCGGGAGATGGCACAGACGCGGTCGGGGTCGGTCGGGTCCGTCGACGCATCGGTGTCGTCCGCAGCCGCAAGCGACCGCGAGGAGGCCGGCTTGCTCTCGCGGGCGGGGATGGCGGGGGAGGGGTTCTTCCCGCCCGGCGCCGTCGTCTCCGCGACCGTCTGGGTGAGCTTCTTTCCGGTGGTGGTGGCCATGCTGGTGACCGTCACCGGTTCGGTACTGGCCTTGGTTTCCGGGGATTGTGCGGAGCGGCGCTGCGGGTTGGGCTCCGACTTGGTGAAGCCCTTGCCCGCGTCCTTGATATGGGCCAGTCCGGCACGGACGCCGGGGGTGAGGACGGGGTCGACAGCCAGGCGCCCCTGGGTGGATATGTCCTTGTCGGCAGGGGCGTTGATGCGGGTGACGCCGGTGCCTGCCGTCTTCGGGGTGCCCTTGGGGTTGCCGGTGAGGAACACCCGGCCCTGGTCGCCCTGCATCAGGTCGAGGTCGCCGAGCTTCCCGGAGGCGACCACGGCCGGCTTGCCCTGCCCGTGCCACACCTTCGCCTGCGCGGTCTTGGTGTCCTTGCGGTCGACGAAGCCGATCTTCCCGCCCTGCGCGGGCCGGATGTCGAACGGGACACTGTCGCCGGTGGCGAGGTTCTTCACCTTGCCGGAGTGGTCGATGTGGACCAGGCTGCGGCCGCTCGCGGCCACGGCCCCGTCCTCGACCGGCACGGCACTGGTGAGCTCACCCTTCACGGCCGCCTGGTCCAGGGACTTCCCGGACGTGTCGACGGTCACCACACGGGACTGCGTCTTGCGCGGGTCGTTCATGTCCCGGAACGCGGTGAACGCGGCCGTGTGCGTCTGCGTGTTGCAGGACGGGTCGAAGTAGGCGAGGGACGCGGTGAACGGCAGCTTGTTCACCGCACCGGTCCTGACGTCGACGATCGCGGCGAACGCGCCGCCCTGCATCAGGTCCGGCTTGTTCGTGAAGGCGCGCGGCGCGTACACGGCCGCGACGTGATCCGGGTCCATGACGCACTGGTTGCCGATCCACGTGTCCGCGGACATACCGGGCTCGGCGAGAACGGCGGCGGTCTTCCACGCGTACGCGTTGCTGCTGTCGGCGACCAGGATCTTCAGCCCGCCGGTGTCGGCGGCAGCGGTGACGGCACGGTCCTTGCTGGACTTCCAGTCCTTGCCGAGATTGCTGTCCGGATTCGTGACGCGCCCGGACGGGGCCGGTGCGCCGTTGCTGTTGCCGGGTTTCGGCTTCGTGTCCGCGAAGGCGGGTACGGCCTGCAGCAGTCCGCCGACCATGGCGGCACAGGCCACAACAGCGGCCAATGGCACGCGTGTTCTTCGTCTTGATCTCAAGAGAGTTTCCTGTTTCTCGTTGAGCGGTCTCCCGTGCCTGTGTCCGGGCACGGCTCGGACCGCCTCGTCCCGAAGGGCAGGCGGGGGCTTGGTGGTTCAGTCAATGGCGCCGAGGTGAACGCACCGGGCTGTGGCAGGCCCCCACCGGCCACAGCCCGACGCGGATGCAGCTGCCAGGGACGCGACTCTTCGATGTTTTGCGCAAGGGTGGTCCCTTCGGATGTGATCGCGGGGGCTGACCGGCGGCGTCCCCAT
Organism: Streptomyces sp. SX-6; assembly: GCF_059089585.1. Taxonomy (NCBI): domain Bacteria; kingdom Bacillati; phylum Actinomycetota; class Actinomycetes; order Kitasatosporales; family Streptomycetaceae; genus Streptomyces; species Streptomyces sp. SX-6. The sequence continues at coordinate 207,891 of NZ_JBTHHU010000007.1, forward strand.
GCGCCGCCTTCCTGCCGCCCGTGGGGGCCCGAATCAACTCTCCTTGTGGGAGCGCTGGTTGGGTGCGAGCACTTCCTTGGTCAACCGCTGATCGAAAACTTATGGCAACCGTATGGCGGTACATAGGTTCCATGTGCACAGTGAAACGACGATTCTGGTGTGCCGGTGCACAGTGAGCACGGTGGTGTGCGGACGCTCACTGTGCACCGGCGCACCGGGAACACCGTTTCACTGTGCAGATGAACCCTGGGTACTGCCGAGCTGTTGTCGTAGCTTCCTGGTCAGCGGTTGCGTGGCTCGTGCCCCTCGCCGGCAACCGGTCTCTTCTCTCGACTCCCTTGACCAAGGACAAATACGCATGCCCATTTCTACTGCCAAGCGCCGTAACCGCGTTCGCGCGGCCGCGGTCACCGGAATTCTCGCTGCCGCCACATTGGGTACCGTCGGCAACGCCGGCGCCGAAGGGAACCCCACCGGCAGGACCGATTACGACTACAGCACGTACCAGAACCCCGAGAGATGCGCTGACCAGTCGGAGGAGTTCCGCTTCCGGTTCTACTTCAACTCCAACTACGGCGGGGCCTGGACCAACATCGGCCATCCCATACCCAACCTGTCCGTGCTCCGCATCGGCGGCAGCGGTGGCGGAGAGGTACCCCTGACCTACTGCGACAAGGGCAAGGGCGCGGGCCAGGTCGTGGGGAACAACTCCGCATCGGCCTACAACTGGTACCGCGGCTACTGCGCCACCGTGTTCTACCACTCCTACTACCGGGGCGACGCCAACGACCGTATCTACCCCAACAACGGCATGAACCTCTCTGCCACGTACAACAACAACAAGTCCATCGACTTCGACGCCTGCTGACGACGGCACCGGTACCCACCATGCGACAAAGCCACCGCAGAGCCCTGTCGGCCACCGCGGCCCTGATCCTGTCCGCCCTGGCCGGCTGCTCTGGCACGTACCACCGGCCTGCGGTGGCTCCTGTCCCTTCTTTCCCTACGGCGGATCCCTCGACCTGGACCCTGCCGCTGATGCGCTACCAGCCCACCCCGGCCCAGGCGCGCACGATCAGACAAGCCCGGGAAAGCCTCACGCGGCAATGCGCTCTCCGCTACGGGGTCACCCTCGCCCCTGAGACCGAACTGCCGCCGCTGGGGCCGAAGAACATCATGGACTGGCGCTACGGCATCCACGACCGCGCCCTCACCACCCGCCGCGGCTACCAGCTCGACGACGCCCAGCAGGCCCGCTACGACGCCGCGTTGCGCGCACAAACCAAACGCCCACGGCCCTCCCAGGACACCCCCGTCGTCGTATCCGGCACGCACTTGCCCCCCGACGTGCTCGCCGCCAGCAGCCCCCAAGCCCGGAAGGGCATCGTCGCCGGCAAGTCCGTACCCGACGGCGGTTGCAGCGGTGAGGCCCAGCGCACCCTGGGCACCGCCACCCAGGGCACGTCCCCGCTCGCGGCCCGGCTTATGACGGCTTCCTATTCCCAGTCCGTGAAAGAGCCCGACGTCAAGCGCGTCTTCGCCCAGTGGTCCTCCTGCATGAGCGAGCGCGGCTTCCACTACAACGCGCCCATGGACGCCAACGACGACCCCGCGTTCCACCCCAGTCCCAAGGGCATCTCCCGCAAGGAGATCGCCACCGCCGTCGCCGACCTCGACTGCCGCGAAACCCACCACGTCGCCGAGGCCTGGCACACCGCCGAAGCCCGTCTCCAGAATCAGGCCGTCACCCAGCACACGACCGCCCTCGCCGACGACCGCCGCGCTCTCGACCGCACCCTCGCCACTGCCCGGCAGATCGTGGAAGACGGGAGGTGATCTTGGTCCTGATACCGCTGTACCCTTTGTCGCCGGGGGGCGGCATGTACATGCAGGCGAGTGTCGGCAGCGGGAGAACATCCCACCGCGCACAGCGGGCCGAGGACGTGTTGGCCATGCAGCGCGCGGCTCGCAAGGACGGCACCCGGTCGCTGCTGCGCTGGCTGGCCGACCGGACGGGCGCCTGGGTCCAACTGACCGACGGATCGCCGCCCGACGGCTTGGACGGCGAGGCAGCGGAACTCGTCCTTCGCGGGGTGCAAGAGCTCTCCTCCCGAAGCCTGCGTTCCATGGCCATCGACGGCGAGAGCCACACCGCGCTGCTCTTCCCTCTGGACGGCCCGCGCGGAGTCCGCGCACCCGTTCTCGCCGCGGTCACCTCTCGCCCGGCGTCGGCCCACCTGCCCACGCTGCTCGCCGACGCCGCGTCCGCCCTGAGCCTGTGCTGGCAGGCCGAGCATGCCGAACGGCTGCGTCAGCGGCTCGAACTCGCCGAGTCCCACAACCGCGAGGCCGTACTGCACCTGCTGATGAACGGTCACCTCACGGCCGCCCACCAGGTCGCCGAGGTGCTGCGCCCGCCACTGCCCTCGGTGATCCGCTTCTATGTGGTCGAATGCGCGTTTCGCGTGCGCAGCGACATCGCGGCCCGCTGCACCGAGCTGGCCGAAGGCGCCTGGATCGTCCCGTGCCCGGTCTACGCCGACCACATCCTGGTGGTCGCACCCGCCGACGCTCCGGCGCTGGAAGAGGCCTTTGCCGCGCTGTCGGACGACTGCCTGGCAGGCGCGAGCGAGGAACTGCCACTGCGTGACACGGCCACCGGTTACGCGCAGGCGTTCCACGCCCTTGCCGCGGCCCGCAACGAGCCCGGTCGTCACGCGAAGTTCGCCTCCCGGCCGGATCTGGCGCTCGCCGCCGGGCCGGTCGCGGCAACCTGGGCGAGGGGTGTGCTGGCACCCCTGCGCGCCTACTCGGCGAAACGTCCCCAGGACCCCGACAGCGGCGAGCTCCTGGCCACGGCCGTCTCCTGGCTGACCTTCTCCTCACAGGCGACCGAGCACCTGAAGATCCACCGGAACACGCTGTCCGCTCGTCTCAAACGCATCGAAGAGTTGCTGAACCTGGACCTCGACCGCCTGGCCGACCAGTCCCTCCTGGCCCTCGCCGTCCGCGCAGGGGCGATGCCTTCCGACAGCCGGGATGCCGGGACCGTCCACTCACTGGACGAACTCCTGACGCGACCGGCTGCGGTGTCATGGGCCCGTCGGCAGCTCGGCCCGATCCTGGCGAGACCTTCCTCGGACGAACTCGGCCGGACACTGACCACCTATCTGTGCAACGACGGCCGCCTCGGCCCGACCGCCACGGCGCTCTCCCTCTCGACCACCGCCACGCGCAAACGCCTCGCACGCATCGAGGCACTCCTCGAGCGGTCGTTGCTCCGCTCTCCCAGCGTGCGTTACGACTTGTGGCTGGCGCGACGCGTCATGACTCTCACGGAAGGCGCGTAAGCAGCCAACGTCGGCACCTTCAATCCTCATGAACTGGTATCCGATCAGCGGCACTGCGTTGCCCACTGCGCGGAAACCCTGCGCCACTGCTGTGTGTTGGACTTGTGGGTGTCCAGCCAATGCTTGAGCGAGCTGCAGGGTGAGGCCGGAGCGTTGGGGCGCGCGGTGGCGGCCGGAGCCGCCTTGGGTACGGCCGGCGCGGCAGCGGCCTGGGTCACCGCACCGGCTGAAGTCAGCAGAAGGGGCGCGATGACCGCGGTGACAACCGCCCGACGCCGGTGGGATCGACGCTTGAGATCAACGGAATTCGACATGGCCCGCCTCCTTTACGCGCGGGAACGGCACCGGCAACCACGTCGACCGCGCCATCCCGGGCGAACGGCTACCTCGATTTCAGGCTCGCGCCACGGTGACCGGCTGTCAACGCCCCCTCTGCATCCGTCCGGCGCCCTCCACGATCCCGCTGGTCAGCGCGGCGAACGCGGTACGCGGCCGGTTCGGGTTTCACTGTCTGCCCGGTAGCTATAACAGTTGGTTACGTGCTGGCTTGGGTCAGCACGCCGTCGTCCCCGCTATGGATGCTCAGCGTGTCGATTGCGTGCACGAAGTGGCGCCATGCGATGGCTTCGAAGAGGAGGGTGGTGCGGCGTCGGGAGTCCTTGGTATCGCGGACGGCGTGGCGGCCGTGGGGGAGCGAGGCGTGCTCGAGGCAGTTGTTGTTGCCGCCGCTGTAGCTGCTCGTGTGCCACTGGGGATCCTGTTGCGCGGATATCATGAGCCGTTTTCCTCGATGAGCCTACGGATGAACTGCCGTGAGTCGGTGGGCGAGAGCGCAGCGGCTGTCAGCTCTTCCCACGCATGGGTGTACGCGTGTACGTCGGGCTGCTGTTCCAGCAACGTACCACCGGTCAGATGTTCCAACCACGCGACGTCGATGGATGATTCGCCGCGAAAGGTGAAGAGGCTGAACGGTCCGAACTGGTCGAACGAGAGCCTTGCTTTGAGCGGCAGCACTTGGACGGTGACATTGGGGCGACGCCCGACCTCGGTAAGATGCCGTAGCTGCTCGGTAGCCAGTGATCGGGAGCCCATGATGCGGTGAAGGGCGGGCTCATCGATGACCGTTCGCACCCTGAACCCCAAGTGATCGTCCAGTAGTTCCTTGCGCTTGAGTCGCGCTTCGAGGAGTGTCTCGACTCGGTCTTCGGGCGCCACGGCGGTGAACAACGTCCGCATGTACGCCTCGGTTTGCAGGATTCCCGGAATGAGCGTCGGTTCGTAAACGCGGACGAGTCCCGAGTCGGCTTCCAGCGTCAGGTAGTCGCGCAGCGCGTCGTAGAGCAGAGGCCCCTGTGACGTCCACCAGTCAACCTTGTATACGTCCAGGGCCAGTCGCCTCAGGCGTTGACGGTACTTGTCGTCCGTCACCCCGTACAGATCAAGGAGAGCCACCAAGTCGTTCGGCTTGATGCCGCGGTTGCCGATCTCGATCTGGGAGATCCTGGGCTGGCCGCAGCCCAGTCGGCGCGCCACCTCCGAGATGGTCAACTCCTTCGCCGTCCGGAGCCGTCGCAACTCGCTGCCGATCCGCTTGCTGCGCATGGTGGGCATGCTCCTTTGATCCATGCGTGCATGATGGCCCACTCGCTTCCGGCCCAGCGGCGGCATATGCCAATCCCTTCCGGTGATGTATCACGTTGACGGGAATACTTGCCCAACCGACTGTCGTGGGTCCAGTATCGGCGTCGTCACGCACCGCATGTGGTCCGTGACCGGCCCGCACCGCTGGAGGGGACATGGGGATCGATCAACGCCTCGCGATGGAACTGGAGCTGGAGCCATCCGAGCTGTGGATAATCCGCCGTATCACCCGCTCCCATCTGGCCCGCTGGGGCTGGCCGGAGACAGAGGATGCCCTGACGGTCGTCAACGAGCTGCTGACCAACGTCGTGGACCACGTCCCCGCCGCACGGTGCTCGCTGTTCATGGAGCGCGACGGTGATCACCTACGTGTCCGGGTGGGCGACGACTCCCCGGTGATGCCGGAACGGCGAGCTCCCGACGCCGACCAGCCAACAGGACGCGGCCTCGCCCTGGTTGACGCGCTCGCCCGCAGCGGCTGGGAGGCGAAGCCCACCGCGTCCGGCGGCAAGGAGGTCCACTGCGTGCTCCGCGCCCCGCAGGCTCCGCAGTCGAAGAGGCCTGCGCGGTGCGAGACATGCCCGGACATCAAGCTGCGGTACTACCGGGCCGCACTCGCCGGAGACCGGGACGCCGCCGAGGGGTGGATCGTCGCCATGGGGCGCCATCAGCGGGAGGCGCACTGATCGCGGAGCCGCGACCGGCGCAAGGCAAACCACTTGCCGCGCCTCAACCGCCCCGGGCACCGCTCCCGTTCCCGCCGTGAAGGGGCGACTGGCGAGTCGGGTACCGCTTTCCGCACGAGAACTGCCCTCAGCCGTGAGGAAAGCCGTACCCGACTCGCCGTTCAGCATCCGGGCCGGGCCCACCCCCGCGCAGCGCAGCGGTGAGGTCCACCAGGCGCAGCCCGGCCGCGCCTACGGGATGTCTGCCAGGTGCCCCGCTTCGCGCAGGTAGGGGCACCGTTCGCCCCGCAGTACGTCGGTGGCGATGGCCAGGACACGGGCCTGATGCGGACGCACCAGCGGCGCCCACTCCTCTGCGGTGAGCATGCGCCAGGCGTCGTGCTCGTCGGACAGCTTCACCTCGACCGTACTGGAGTCGACGAGCGGGCCCTTGAAGAGAGTGAAGACCTCGGGAATGCCCTCGGGGTGCAGGCCCCAGTCAACGGCCAGCAGTTCAGGCTGGTCCGGCATGACCAGGCCGGTTTCCTCGTAGGTCTCGCGCACAGCTGTCTGCCACAGATCCTCGCCTTCGTCGTGGCCGCCACCGGGCAGCTGCCACCTGTCGTTCCAGGAGGTGTGCAGCAGCATGATCCGCTGCTCGGCGTCGTGGATCAGGGATGCGGCGCAGCCGAGGATCCGCGCGCGGCGGGCGAGCCATTCGGCTCGGGGAAGCTGCGGGTGCTTGGTCAACTGGCTGTCCCTCCATGCTGTCAGGTTGAGCCCAGCGTTCAACGGGTCACCAGTCGGAAGGTCACGACGGCGACCACCTGCGGGTCCGCGCGGGTGACCGGCGAGTCGGGTACCGCTTTCCCCACGAGAACTGGCCTCAGTCGCGCGGAAAGCGGTACCCGGTTCGCCGTTCGGCATCCGGGCCGGGTCCGCCCCGCTCCGTCCGTGTCGGTGGACGGGCGCCGTCAGGCGTAGCCTGGCCGCCTTTGACGAGGGGAGCGTTCGTGGCCACCAAACCATCTCGACTCCGGCCCGTAGCCGAGGGGTTCAGTGCTGTTGTCGCATGCGCGGTCGGCCAGGGGGAGGCGATCCGGGACTTTGTGCGCGAGGCCGTCGGGGCGGGCGTGCGCAATGTCTTCCTGGTCGGCTGCGGAGGGGCGCTGGCCGGGGCGTATCCGGCGCATTTCCTGTTGGAGACCAGGGCGCCGCAACCGGTCTTCCTGCTGAACAGCGCCGAGTTCGTCCTCCGGTGTCCCGCGACACTGGGCGCGGATTCCCTGGTGGTGGTCGTCTCGCATACGGGGGCCACCGCGGAGAGCGTTGCGGCCGCGCAGATGGCCCGCGGGGCCGGGGCCCGTGTCATGGCCGTTACCCGCAGCGCGGGCAGCGCTCTGGCAGCGACGGCCGACCTCGCCTGCGTGTATCGCAGCCGCGACATCGTCGTGGAGCCCCGGCAGGTCCTGCTGGGCCGGTTCGCCCACGCGCTGCTGGAGGCGGTCGGAGCCGAGGGCGACTTCGCCACGCTTCCCGATGTGTACGCGGCGCTGCCCGGGACTCTGCTCTCAGTGCTGCGGGAGACCGAGGACCTCAACCGTTCCATCGCCACAGCGTTGGGCGACGAGGCCGTCACCTATGTACTGGCGGCTGGTCCCAACTACGGCAGCGGGTATGCCCTGGCGATGTGCTCGTTGATGGAACGGCAGTGGAGACACGCGACTTGTGTCCATGCAGGGGAGTTTTTCCACGGCGCATGCGAAATGCTCACGCCTGCACAGGGTGCCGTCCTGCTGCTGGGCGAGGACGGTACCCGGCCGATGGCCGAACGTGCGCAGGCGTTCCTGAGGGAACACACGACGAAGGCCTACTGCATCGACAGCCGCGAGCTGAGCCTGCCGGGCGTGCCACGGCATCTGCGCGGTGAGTTCGGTCCCCTCGCCTCCGTCACCAGCCGGCTCGCCCGGCATTTCGAAGCCGTACGGAACCAGGCTGTGGCCGGGCACCGCTATATGGTCAAGCCCCCTTGCTGACACCGTCCTTGAGGCCCGCTGTCTCGGTGAGCCGGGTGAGGAGGGCCGTGTTCTCCTCCGCATGATGTCCGAGGGTGAGGGTGTGCCGGGGCAACCCGGCGAGGAGAGCGAGAGCGGGGCCGACGGTCGCTTGCTGGTCGGGCAGAAGACGGAAGATGTCGGGGTAGCGGGCTTCGGTGGTGCCGGTGAAGAAGTCGTCCTCGCCGATCCGGCGGTCCTCGTGGGTCTCGGCCGCGGTGGCGTCGGGGCCGGTACGGGGGAACAACAGGCGGGTGGCCCGTCCCTCGGTGGCCAGCGCGAGGCCGAGCCAGTCGGCGAGCTGGTCGGGGAAGAACTGCGGCTTGAGCTCCCGCCCGTTGTCGTTCCACAAGGGTGTGCGGCGGCCTGCCGCGAGGGCGTCGGTGACCAGCTGGTTCTGGGTCGGGTGCAGGCGTTCGCCGCGGAGGGTGTGCTCGCGTACGGGGGCGTACAGGCCGAGGGCGTCCAGCAGCCCCAGGCCGACGGCGGCGGCCGAGGGCCAGGGCAGGACCCGTACGGTGTCGCCGTCGGGCCGGACGAAGACCCGGTCGTTGGCCAACAGCCGCCATCCGCGGCGCGCGAGCAGGAGGGCACAGGTGGTCTTGCCCGCGCCGTGGCTGCCCAGCACCAGAACGGTCCGGTCGCCGTGGACGACGGCCGACGCGCGCAGGATCGACCAGCCGTCCCGCAGCAGCCGGCCGCGCACGACCTCGCGGGCGAGGCGGGCGGCGGCCAGGGCCACGGACTGCTCGTCGCACCCCACGATGCGGATGTGACCGGGCCGCACCCGGTAGCCGAGCCGGTCGCCGGGCTGAACGGCGGTGACCGTGCCGTCACCGTCACTCTCGTGCAGCGTCGGGGCGTTGGCGTACGTGGTCTGCCGGTGCGCACGTGAGGCCAGGTGCCGTACGTACTCGTCGAACCGGCCCTCGTCCACGTCGGCGACGACCAAGGGCCCGGAGAACGGGTCGACGGCCGCGGCCGCCTGCCACCACCGGCCGAGGTAGCGCAACGCCCAGTCGGTCACGGTGCGGGTGTCGCTGACCACGGTCACGGCGCGGTCGGCGGCGGCGATACGGGTCGCATGACAAGCCACCACGGAACCTCCCTCACGGCGGCTCCCCATTGTGGGCGTCTCTCGCGTGTTCCGGCATGGGTGCGAATCGGACAGTTCGGGAAGCGAAGCCAACCGGGTCCGGAGGCCCCCTTTCACCGGCATTTCATCGGTGCTCTCTATCGTCGGCCGCCGACGAACGGAGAGGTTCTGTCGTGATGCCTTTCAGATCATTGCTCAGCAGATTGCTTCTGCCGCTGATAGCCGGTGTGGTCACGCTTGCCGTGACCACACCGGCTTTTGCGAAACCGGCCGAGTCGTCCCAACGCGGCGGCCCGATCACCCGAAGCGAGGTGATCTGGCGCGCCCAGAACTGGGTGGACCAGCACCCTCGGTACAACCAGGACGGGTCCTTCCCCGGCCCCGGCGGTGACTTCAACTACCGCACCGACTGCTCCGGATATGTCTCCATGGCGTGGCATCTGGACGCCAACCCGAACACCCGGCTACTGCCCGGCTTTTCGCATGAGATCGGGCGAAACGAGTTGCGGTCGGGGGACATTCTGAACTCGTTCTACGATCACGTCCTCATCTTCCAGAAGTGGGAGGACGATCACGGCGGATTCTCCTACTACAGCTTCGGTGGGGGCGCCACCGCCGTAGAACCGCCGGGGCACTTCCGCGCGAACATCAACAACGCCACGCTCGACGGTCACCCCAACGGCGACTACAAGGCGCTCCGGTACAACAACATCATTGAGGAGACCGCGACCCGGCCGCACCCGTACGCCCCGGGCCGGGTGGTGTCCGGGCGGTCCGCGGATGGCCGGTTGGAGGCTTTCGCGGCTGGTGCCGATGGTGTGTATCACTCGTGGCAGACCGCGGTGAACGGCGCTTGGTCGGATTGGCAGTTCGCGGGTGGCCCACGTAATGCGCAGTTGGCGGTGGCGTCCAACGCGGATGGCCGGCTGGAGCTGTTCGCCTTGTCGGACAGCACGTTGGACCACATATGGCAGACCGCGCCCAGCGGGGCCTGGTCGGGTTGGGAGAATTTCGGTACTGGGGGGTATCGGCTGGCGGCGGGTAATAACGCTGACGGGCGTATTGAGGTGTTTGCCTCCAACGCCAGTGGTGTGTTTCACCGGTGGCAGAGTGCGCCCAGCGGTGGCTGGGCCGGCTGGGAAGGTGTCGGCGGTGGCCCGGCCAACTCGCGGCTGGCGATGGAAACGTCTGCGGACGGGCGGCTCGAGGTGTTCGCGCTGTCGGACTCCACGTTCGGGCATCTGTACCAGAATGCGGTCAACGGCGGCTGGTCGACGTGGGAGAACTTCGGCGACGGCGGACACAGCCTGACCGTCAACCACAACACTGACGGACGGCTGGAGGTCTTCGCCTCCAACGCCAACGGCGTCTTCCATCGCTGGCAGACCGGATTCTCCACGTGGTCCGGGTGGACGGGAACGAGTGGGCCGGCGAATTCCCAGCTGACGTCGGACCGTTCGGTCGACGGCCGGGTCGAGGTGTTCGCGATCAACGGCAGTACCGCTGCTCACATCTGGCAGACCGACCCGAACGCACCTTATTCGGCCTGGGAGACCTTCGGTGGCGGCGGTACCAAAATCACCGCCGGTCACAACGCCGACGGGCGCGTCGAAGTGTTCGCGACCAATCGTGACGGTGTCCATCACCGGTGGCAGACCGGCTTTGCCACTTGGTCCGAATGGGGCTGGGTGGGCAATTCCGCTGGGCCTGGGGTCGGCTGAACTCCGCACATTTCACTTCACAGCAGGAAGTCAACATCATGCCAAGACGTGGTTTACGCCGTGCGTTCACCAGACTGGCCGTCGTGGCCGCTGTGTGGGCGTCGGTCACCGGGATGACCGCCTCGACTGCCTTCGCCGGACACACCCCTGTTCCGGGCCCCGGCAAGGACCGATCCGGCGTCTCCCGGTACTTCAGCGGCCCACAGGGGCTGGCCATTCCGACCGTGCCCTGCGACCCGGCCGGACCGTCGGCCACCGACGGCATCATGGCCGACCAGCTCAACCCGCAGCTGCACGCGAAGATGGCCAACTACATGAACGCCTACAAAGTGTCCTGCGCGCGGATGGTCACGCAGGCGGTGAAGGACCGGGGGCTCAACCCGAGAGCCGCGGCGATCGCCGTCGCCACGATCATCGTGGAGAGCAGCATCAACAACTACTCCCAGGCCGTGGACTACACCAGCCTCGGGCTGTTCCAGCAGCAGAACTGGTGGGGCACCCGGGAGGAGCGACTGAACCCCGCCCACGCCACCAACGCGTTCCTCGACAAGATGGAACAGCTGTATCCCGGCGGCTCGTGGAACAACGAGGCGATCGGCGAGGTGTGCTGGCACATTCAGCAACCGAGAGAGGACCTGCGCGGCCTGTACGCGATCGAGGCGGCCGACGCGACGGTCATCGCCAACGCGCTGTGGTCCGGAATGAGCGGCGGCCCCAAACACCCGTATGCCTCGGGTCGGGTGGTGTCCGGGCGGTCTGCGGATGGCCGGTTGGAGGCTTTCGCGGCTGGTGCTGATGGTGTGTATCACTCGTGGCAGACCGCCGTGAATGGTGGTTGGTCGCAGTGGCGGCTCGAGGGTGGTCCGCGTAACGCGCAGTTGGCGGTGGCGTCCAACGCGGATGGTCGGCTGGAGTTGTTCGCGTTGTCGGACAGCACGTTGGATCACATATGGCAGACCGCGCCCAGCGGGGCCTGGTCGGGTTGGGAGAATTTCGGTACTGGGGGGTATCGGCTGGCGGCGGGTAATAACGCTGACGGGCGTATTGAGGTGTTCGCTTCCAACGCCAGTGGTGTGTTCCACCGCTGGCAGAGCGCGCCCAGTGGCGGCTGGGCAGGTTGGGAAGGTGTCGGCGGTGGTCCGGCCAACTCGCGGCTGGCGATGGAAACTTCTGCGGACGGGCGGCTCGAGGTGTTCGCGCTCTCGGACAGCACGTTCGGGCACCTGTACCAGAATGCGGTCAACGGTGGTTGGTCGGCGTGGGAGAAGTTCGGTGACGGCGGACACGCCGTCACCACCAGCTACAACCAGGACGGCAGGCTCGAGGTGTTCGCCTCCAACGCCAACGGAGTGTTCCACCGCTGGCAGACCAGCCCGACCGCGTGGTCGGAATGGACGGGCACCGGCGGGCCCGCCAATGCCGAGCTGACCACCTCACGTTCGGTCGACGGCCGGGTCGAGGTGTTCGCGATCAACGCCACCACCGCGAGCCACATTTGGCAGACCCGCCCGAACGCGCCGTACTCGGAATGGGAGACCTTCGGTGGCGGCGGCACCCAGATCGGTGCGAGCAACAACGCCGACGGTCGCATCGAAGTGTTCGGTACCAGCCGCGACGGTGTCCATCACAGGTGGCAGACCGGGTTCGCCACGTGGTCGGAATGGGCCTGGCTGAACGATTCCGGCCCCGCGGTCAGCTAGCCACTTCGACGTGGGTCTTCCGTGGCCGTTGGTGCCGCGGAAGGCCCAATTTCGGTACGCCGACCGGAAACGGATGAATCATGCGCAGCTTCAGATCGCTGTGGGCGGTTGTGCTCACCCTCGTGTTCCTGGCAGGAGCAGCCGGATCGGCACTGCCCGCCACGGCGGGGTCCGGGCAGGTCGGTGCGACGCCGTTCGTGCAGATCTACGACCCGAGCGTGGGCGAATCGGGTCCCTGGTATCTCAACGACCACACGTTCGTGCAGGACGATCAGGGCACCTGGCACCTGTTCGGCATCACGCACGCCGAACCCTCGAACGACAAGGACGAGAACACCTTCGCTCACGCCACCGCGCCGAGCCTGCACGGGCCGTGGACGAAACGTCCGCCCGCTCTGCACGCGGACCCTTCCTACGGTGGCGGCGAGACGCACCTGTGGGCGCCGCACGTGATCAAGTCCGGGTCGACGTACTACATGTTCTATGCGGGCGGCGGATCCGATCCCACCAACGCCGCGATCAGCCTGGCCACTTCCACCGACCTGTACACATGGACCCGGCACCCGGGCGGGCCGCTGTTCCGTGACGGCTACGAGGCCCGCGACCCCATGGTGGCCCGCGTGGGCGACCAGTGGGTCATGTACTACACCGCGACCGCCGTTCCCGGCGGCGGGAACCATGTGGTGGCCTACCGCACCAGCACCGACCTCGTGCACTGGAGCGACCGGTCGATCGCGTTCACCGACCCGGCGAGCGGGCGTGGCGCCGGCGACACCGAGTCGCCGTTCGTGGTGTTCGCGGACGGGACATGGCATCTGTTCCTCGGGCCCCGTGGCGGGTACGTCGGCACCGACGTGTTCTGCAGCCCGGATCCGTTCCGCTTCTCCGCCGACCAGCTCTGCGGCCATGTGTTCAGCCACGCCGCGGAGGTGATCAACGCCGAGGGCCGATGGTGGATCAGCCACGCCGGCTGGGGGCAGCGCGGGGTGTGGCTGGCCGGTCTCGACTTCGGCAAGGGCAGTCGGCAGTACGCGGTCGAGGCCGCTTCGGACCCCGGTGACCGGGTGGTGATCGTCTCCGGCGCCGACGGGCGGCAGGAGGCGTTCGCCGGTGGGCCGGACCAGGTGTGGGGGAGGTATCAGACCACGCCCAACGGGCCGTGGTCCGGCTGGTATCCGTTCGGGGGACCGAAATCGGCGACGCTGTCCGCGGCACGCGACCTCGACGGGCGGCTCGAACTGTTCGCCTCCGGCGAGGGCCGGGTGGACCGCAGGGCACAGTCGGCACCGAACGTATGGCAGGGCTGGGAGAACTTCGGCACCGCCGCACACGACCTGACCGTGGCACAGAACGCCGACGGCAGGCTCGAGCTCTTCGCCAGCGGGCCGCAAGGCATCTACCACCGCTGGCAGACCGTGCCCGGCGGCACGTGGGCCGGGTGGGAGCCCTTCGGCGGGCCCGCCGGCTCGGTGATCGCCACCGGTCGTGACGCGAGCGGCCGGATCGAGGTGATCGCCGCCGCGCACGACACGGTGTACCGGCGCAGACAGGACGTGCCCAGCGGTAACTGGCCTGCCGGGTTCGAGGAGTTCGGCACCGTGCCCGGCATCACGCACCTGGCTCTCAACAGGCGGCCGGACGGCGCGCTCGACCTGGTGGCCGGCGGATCAGCGGGCCTGTCGCGGAGAGTCCAGTCCGGGCCTTCGGGTGAGTGGTCCGCGTGGGACTTCTTCGGCGGGCCGTCGAGCGCACGAGTCCACGTGGGGCGCAACGCCGACGGCAGGATGGAGGTCTTCGCCACCGGCCGCACCGGCACGGCGCACCGCTGGGAGAACGGGTCCGGCTGGTCGGCGTGGGAGGGCTTCGGCCCCGGTGCGTCCGGGTCCGGGTTCGGCACCAACGCCGACGGCCGCATCGAGATCATTGCCGGGACCTCCGCCGGCCCGCTGAACGGCCGCTACCAGCTCGTGCCCAGCGGTGGCTGGTCGCCGTGGGCACCGGTCGGCGGCCCGCCCCTGGCGTGAGTCCGCTTGGGCCCCGCGGGGTTTCACAGGGATTTCATCGGCCACTGCCACTGTCGCCCGGTGAACTCGGGTCCGGACCAGGAGGTCAAGTTGAGCGAGCACCGCCCCACCCGCAGAAGTCTCTTGAAGGCCGCAGGCGGAATATCCGCAGCGGCGGCGCTAGGCGGCGCGAGTGTCCTTGCGACAGCGTCGGCGGCCAGTGCGGCCGACGACGGCTTCGGGCTGCACATCTACGAGCGTGGCGAGACCGACCCTCGCATGTGGTGGTATCGGTTCGAAACCGCCGAGATCGGCTGGCGACCCGCGGTCAATGTCCTGCTCCCCGACGACTACCACACCAGCGGACGCACGTACCCCGTCCTCTACCTGTTGCACGGAGGCGGTTACGACCAGGACTTCATCACCTTTGACCGTCCGGACATCAACATACGCGAGCTGACCGCCGGCAAGCCGATCATCGTCGTGATGCCCGACGGCGGGCACTTCGGCTGGTACTCCAACCCGGTCAGCACTCTGGTCGGCCCCCGGAACTGGGAGACTTTCCACTACAACCAGCTGATCCGGTGGATCGACGCGAACTTCCGGACGTTCGCCGAGTACGACGGCCGCGCCGTCGCCGGGTTCTCGATGGGCGGCTTCGGAGCGCTGAAGTACGCGGCCAAGTACTACGGCGACTTCGCCTCGGTGAGCGCCCATTCCGGCCCGGCCAGCCTGCGCGGCAGCGGCGGCGCGGTCGTCCACTGGGCCAACGCGACCTCGATGCTGGACCTGGGCGGCGGCCAGGTCTACGGCACGCCGTGGGACCAGAACAGGGTCAACATGGACAACCCGTGCCAGCGCCTCGACAGCTACCGGAACAAGCGGATCTTCCTGGTCGCCGGTACCAGTCCCAAGCCGCTCGACTGGTTCGACACGTTGAACGAGAAGTTCGTACTCGACACCCAGCGGGAGTTCCGCGGCCTCCTCGACCGCGCCGGCATCCCGTACGAGGCGCATGAGGAGCCCGGCGGCCACTTCGTCCGCAGAGAGCTCCTCCGCCAGGACATCGACGGCATCATCGGCCGGCTCCGTAAGGCATAGGTAAGGCATAGACCGACCACGCGCGTCGCGATGCGGAACACGTGGGCTCCAGCCGCTGGTTGGGGCCCACGGCCGAGCGAACCGACGGCGGTGGCGCGGGCGAAGGCCGCCCAGGCAGAGGCCGGATTGCTTCAAGCAGGCCCCGCGGCCAGGCACTGCTGCCGCAACGGCCGTATCCGGCGATGAAGGCGGGACGATGTGATTGACCTGATCCTGACAAGCCGGTTGACTGTGCGCGCCCATGCATTCCTCAACCGGGAGGATCCGTGCGCCACTTCAGGCCCGTCGTCATCCTGGCCGCCGCTCTGGGCCTCTGCGTCGCAGCGGTTCCGGCGGCCTCGTCGGCCTCGGGCGTGCCCCAGCATCCCGGCACCGTCCGCGTCAGCGTCCGCGCGGACGGCACCGAGGCCAACGGCGACTCGTTCGGTCCCCGCATCAGCGCCGACGGGCGCTTTGTCGCCTTCGCCTCCACCGCCACCAACCTCGTGCCCGGCAGCCCCGCCTACGACGGCCTCTACCTCAAAGACCGGTGGACCGGAGCACTGGCGCGTGTGGACTCCAAAGCCGATGGCGCTCCCGTCGGATTGACGGGCAGGCGCCCATACGACCTCAGTGCCAACGGGAGATATATCGCCTTCAAGGTTGCCCGGGGAGACGGGGCCGACACCGATATCCGGGTATATGACCGGGCGACGAGGCGGAGCGAGCCGCTCGTTCCCAATCCGGGCCGTGCGGCGGGCTCTGTGGGCAGCCCCCGCATCAGCGCCGATGGACGCTACGTCGCCTTCTACTCCGACCGCAAGGATCTCCTTCCCGCGGGTTCCAGCCGGGGAGAGGTTTTCGTGAGGGACCGTCTCAAGGGCACCACCACCCTGGCGAGCCTGACCTCCCAGGGCGTACCCGTGCAGGCGATCGACGTGTCACTGCGCGGGCTCAGCGCGGACGGCAGCCGGGTCGCCTTCGTCGGCAGGACGAGGCAGGCACCGGACGCGCCGCCCTCTGCCAAGTCCCCGGCCGGAGGGGGCCAGCGCCCGCACTGGTACGCGTTCTACGTGCGTGACTTGCGCACCGGCCGCACGCAATGGGGAGCCCACTATCCCGACGGGGACCCGGTGAACGTCAGAAACGGCCGTGCCGACGTCAGCCCCGACGGCACCACTTCGCTTTTCGACACCACCTCGGAGCGCGTGATCCCCAGCGACACACGTGAACCCGGCTACAGCGACACCCACGAGGTCTACCTGAACGACCTGCGCACCGGCGTCACCCAGCAGGTGAGCACCGCGCCCGATGGCACCATGGCGAATGGCGAGTCCCATTACATCGCCGCCAGCGGAAACAACCGTTGGGTGCTTTTCCTTTCGCTGGCAACCAACTTGGGCTGGCCCAATACCGGCGACATGGGTGTGCCCTTTGTGCGGGACATGAAGACCGGTGCCATCGAGCGCGTGGACGCCGCATACGACGGCAGCACGCCCAACGCCGACGCGGGCGAGGGCTGCGCGATCGACTGGAGCGGCCACGTGGTGGCCTTCGCCAGCCGTGCGGACAATCTCGTGCCGCACGACACCAACAAGCACGGGGATGTGTTCGTGCGCCGTCTGCCGTAGTCCCTCACCGTCCGGATTCGGCCGGGTCTGATTCCTCAAATCCTGTCCGATTCAGGTGCCTTGCACGCATGAGTCGGCTACGCATAGCGTCACTCGGGTTACAGCGCATCACACGTATCCCACGACGCACGCGGCCGCTCCCGCGTGCCCGAGGAGGCTGCCGCATGCCCGAGTTCACCGGACCGATCGAGGCCGCCCCGGCCGTCGCCGAGGCCAACCGCAAGGTCATCGAGACGATCCCGCCGAACTCCGAGGACTTCGAGGACGCCCAGCGGGGCCTGATCGTGCTGCCCCCGATCCCCGCGATCCCGGCCCGCCGCCAGGGGGACCGGGTCGTGTGGAACTTCGTCTCCTACGACTTCCTCAGCGACTCCGACGTGTCCGAGGCCCCGCCGACCGTCAACGCGAGCCTGTGGCGCCAGGGGATCCTCACCGCCCAGGCCGGTCTCTTCCAGGTCGCGTCCTACGAGCACGGTGCGGTCTATCAGGTCCGCGGCTACGACCTGTCCAACATGACCATCATCGAAGGCGATTCGGGCATCGTCATCATCGACCCGCTCGCCTGCTACGAGACCGCCCAGTGGGCGCTCAAGCTCTACCGGGACGCCACGGAGAGCAAGCGGCCGATCGTCGGCATCATCTACACCCACAGCCACGTCGACCACTTCGGCGGCGTACGCGGTCTGTTCCACGAGAAGAACGACGTCATCGACACCGACATCCCGATCATCGCGCCCGACGGCTTCCTGGAGCACGCCGTCAGCGAGAACGTCTACGCGGGACCGGCGATGGCCCGTCGCTCGGAGTACATGTACGCGGCCAAGCTCGACAAGAGCCCGTACGGGCAGGTGGGTTCGGGCCTCGGGCTGACGATCTCCACCGGCGAGGTCACCCTCGTCCCGCCGAACGTCAGCATCGGCGGGTCCGGCACCGCGCCCGTCCCGCGTGACCAGTGGTCGTCCAAGGACGTCATCGCCTGGAGGCCCGGCCTCTACCGGCAGCTCATCGACGGCATCCGGCTGATCTTCCAGCTCACGCCCGGCACCGAGGCCCCGGCCGAGATGAACATCTATCTCCCGCAGGCCCGCGCCCTGTGCGCCGCCGAGAACGCCACCCACACCCTGCACAACCTCCTCACCCTGCGCGGCGCCCAGGTACGCGACGCCCACGCCTGGTCGAAGTACCTCACCGAGACGATCCAGACCTTCGGCGAGCACACCGAGGTCGAGTTCGCGTCCCACCACTGGCCCCGCTGGGGCAAGGAGAAGATCGTCGAGTACCTGAGCAATCAGCGGGACCTCTACGGCTACCTCAACGACCAGTCGCTGCGCCTGATCAACGTCGGCAAGACGGGCATCGAGATCGCGGAGGAGCTGGAACTGCCCGAGTCGCTCGCGGCCCACTGGTACACGCGCGGCTACTACGGTTCCCTCAGCCACGACCTCAAGGCCGTCTACCAGCGCTACATCGGCTGGTTCGACGGCAACCCGGCCCACCTGTGGAACCTCCCGCCGGCCAAGGCGGGTGCCCACTATGTGGAGGCCATGGGCGGCGTCGAGGCCGTCGTCGCCAAGGCACAGGAGGCGTACGACCGTGACGACTACCGCTGGACCGTCGAGCTCCTCAACCACGTCATCTTCGGCCACCCCGAGGACGACGCGGCGGCCAAGGAGCTCCAGGGCAAGGCCCTGACCCAGCTCGGCTACAGCTCCGAGAACGGCACTTGGCGCAACTTCTTCCTCACCGGCGCCCACGAGCTCGCCCACGGCATCGAGAGGCCCGCCAACCAGGAGCCCGGGGACCTCGTCCTCAGCATGAGCCTGGAGCAGTACTTCTCGACCCTGGCCCGCACCGTCGACGGCCCCGCCGCCGGGCGCGAACAGCGCGACCCGATCGTGCTCCAGTGGCTGGTCAACGGCGCGGAGGAGGAGACCTGCACCACGACGCTGCGCAACGGCGTCCTCGTCTTCACACCCGGAAAGGACCACTTCGCCGGGACCCCGCAGACGGTGATCAAGCTGACCCGCGAGGTTCTCAACGGCCTGCTGTACGGCCCCAACGGCTTCAAGGCCGCCTTCGACGCCGCCGTCACCGGCAGCCACGTCCAGATCCTCGAGGGTAAACAGGACTACGCGGACACGGTGTTCGGCTACCTGACCGCACCCAACCCCTCGTTCCCGATCGTCGCCCCGGTTTCGCCCGAGCAGCCGAGGCGCTGACGCCCGTCCCGTGAGGCGAATGCTCGGTTGCCCGCGCGCGGAGGAAGTAGTCGGCCCACTCGGCGATGCCGGGGCCCAGGAGTGCCCAGTGGGCCCCAGCCCGTCCGTAGGGCATGCCGACGCTGCCCGGGTTGATCACGAGGCGGCCGTGGGCGAGCCGGACGAACGGCATGTGCGTGTGGCCGCAGACCACCGCGCGGATGTCGGTGGCGAGCCCGCCGAGGACTTCCTGCCAGCGGTCGAGCGGTGAGTCGACCAGGACAACCTCTTCGTCGTCCCGGGGAGTTGCGTGGCAGAACAGCACCTGCCCCAGGCCGTGCACGGGAAGGGTGAGCGAGCGCGGCAGCCGGGCGAGAAGGGCGAGGTGGTCCTCGCGCAGCTGTCCGGCGGCCCAGGGGGCGATCGGGTCGGGGATCGAGGTGCGTTGGCCTCGGCGGTATTCGAGGAGCTCACGGTCGGCGTTGCCGCTGATCCACAGGGCGCGGTCACCGAGGCCGGTCAACAGGTCGAGGACCTGGGCCGGTTGCGGGCCGGCGGCGATGTCGCCGGTGAGCACGATGCGGTCGGCGGCGCCCACGTCGGGTTCGGCGAGCACCGCCTCCAGGGCGGGCAGGACTCCGTGGATGTCGGACAGTACGGCCACTCGGTTCGGCATGGGTACCACTATGGGTTCCCGCACGGGCCGAGCGGGAGCCGCTCCCGCTCGGCCGGTCCGTAGCGCCTTCCTACTTCGCTTCTTCGAGCTGGTACAGCTCGGGCAGGGACACCTTGATCGGCTCCTGCGTGGTCCGGGCGATGACGACGACCACGGGCTCGTCCGGGCTGGGGTTCTCCTCGCGGTGCGGGACGAACGGCGGGACGAGCAGGAAGTCGCCGGGGCCGGCGGTGATCCGTACCTCCTGGGTGCCGTCGTGGAAGACGAAGACGGGGTGGCCGCTGACCACGTAGATGCCCGCCTCCGACTCGCCGTGGTGATGGTTGTCCGTGGCGCTCAGCGGAGGGTTCTCCACCAGGCCCATCCAGAGCTTCTTCGAGCCGACCGTGCCGCCGCTGATGGCGGTGTAGCCGTCCAGCTCGCCGGACCGGACGTGGTGCACGCGGTTGGCCGGGGGCACGTTGTGGGTGGTCATCGTGCGGCCTCCTTGTTGCTTGCCTTGGTGATCTTCGGATGTGCACCAGGCTGCTGCCGCCGTACCGGAAGCGACAACTTTCGTTGCTGTATCGGCAACTCGGGTCACTGCCGTTCCGCCCCCGCGGCCAGGGGGCCGCGCCGCAGCAGGGCCCGGGTCGGGAGCCCCGTGGCGGCGAGGGCGAGCAGTACGGTCGCGGCCGCGAGCGGCAGGGCCGTGCCGGCCGGGATGTACGGGTCGGCGCCCGTGATGCCGCGGGTGATCGGCACCAGCGTCGTCCAGGCGATGGCGCCGCCCACGAGGAGTCCGGTGGTGACGACGAGCAGTGCCTCCCAGCGCATCATGCCGCGCACCTGGCGGCGCGTGGTGCCGGACAGGCGCAGCAGCGCGACCTCGCGGCGGCGGTCGAGCACGGTCATGACCAGGGTGTTGGCCGCGGCGACGGCGGCGAAGCCGCCGAGGACGGCCGCCATCACGTTGTTGGCCCAGGCGTTGAGCTCCTGGTTGCGGTCGGCCTGCGCGGCGAAGCCGGCGGCGTCCGTGACCCGGGTGCCGGGGGTGCCCAGTGCCTGGAGGCGGCGGGCGACGTCGGCGCGGTCGGCGCCGGGGGCATCGCGGACCAGGACCTGGGAGTCGAGGGCGGTGGAGGAGTGGGCGGCGACGGCGGCCCGGGGGAGCAGGATCTCGCCGAGGCCCAGGCCCCGTTCGTAGGTGGCGACCAGCTTCGGCCGGACCGACGTGCCGTCGCCGAGCCAGAGTTGGACGGTGTCGCCCGGCTTGACGTGCATACCGCGGGCGAGGGAGGCGTCGAGGGCGACCGTGCCGGTGCCGAGAGCGCCGAGGGAGCCGCTTGTGACGCCGAGGTCGAGCACCCGGGGCAGCTCGGCCGGGTCGCCGGAGACGCCGAGGGCGGTCGCGGGCAGCAGGACGCCGCTGGTGCGGTGGACCGCACCGGTGCGCAGGACACCGACGGCGGCCTCCACGCCGGGGACACGGGCGGCCCGGTCCGCGACGGCGGCCGGCAGGCCCGGGCCGTCGGGGGCCAGGACATGGTCGGCGACGATGCCGGTGCGGACATGGTCGTCGGCGACATGCCGGATGGTGCTCTGCAGGAAGACGAGCGTGCCGCAGAAGGCCGTCACCATGGCGATCGGGGTGATGGCGGAGGCCAACCGGTGCGCGTGCGCCCGGGTGTTGTCGGCGGCCAGCGAACCGGACGCGCCCGCGGAGCGCAGCGGCAGACCCAGCACGGTGGTGCACAGCCATGCCAGCGGCGGGCCGAGCAGGGCGACGGCCACCAGGAAGCACATGACCACGCCGAGCGCCGTGTTGGCCGCGTTGTCACCGCTCTGTCCGTTGGCGACACCGGCGAGGACGACGCCGCCGACCGCGGCGGCCAGGCCGAGGGCGGTACGGATGATGCCGGGACGGCGGCGTTCGACGGCGGCCTCGCCCAGCGCGAGGCTGGGACGGAGCTTGGCGGGGCGGCGGGCGGCGACGTAGCCGGCGATCAGCGCGGACACCAGGGTGGTGCCGATCGCCACCACCATCGGCACGACACCGATGTCGAGGGACACCTGCCCGGGGACGGCCCCGCGGTCGACGAGCTGGTCGAACCACCAGGAGGCCAGGGCCAGTCCGGGCAGGATGCCCAGGGCACCGGCGACGGGGGCCACGATCATCGCCTCGGTGGCGACGGTGCGGCGGATCTGCCGCGGGGTGGCACCGATGGCCCGGAGCAGGGCGAACTCGCGGGAACGCTGGCCGGTGGCAAGGGCGATGGTGCCCATGACGACGAAGACGGCCGTCATGACGGCGATGCCGCCGAAGGAACCGCCGAGCCCGGTGAGGACCGACTTCGCCTCGGTCAGCGCCGGCTCCTCGGCCCGTCCACGGGCGTCCCCGGTCAGGACCTGTGCCTTGTCGTCGACGGCCTGGCGGACCTCGTGGGCGAGGGCGGTGCCGGACGTGCCGGGGCGGGCCCGTACGGCGATCGCGTCCGCCGAACCCGGGTGGCCGGAGATCCGGTCCGCCGTGCGGTCGGCGAACCAGACGGCCGCACCGCCCTTGCCCGCCGGGGCGAGGCCCGAGACGCGGTAGGCGGCGATGCCGCCGGGGGCGACGAGCGAGACGCTGTCACCGGTGGCCAGGTGCGCGGCACGGGCGGAGGCGGCGTCGAGGACGACCTCGCCGGAGCGCGGGGCGCGGCCCTCGGCCAGGGCCGCGGTGCCGGAGGCGGTGTCGAGGCCGACGGTGGCGTAGGACCGTCCGGTCCAGGTCCCGTCCTTGGACGCGGTGCCCGACTGGACGGGGAAAGAGGGATCGGGCACGGCCGACGCCACGCCCGGCCGGGACGCTATCTTCGCGGCCAGCGCGGCGTCGACGCGGGGGCGGTCGGGCAGCGCGGCGTCGACGGTGTACCGGCCGTCGCCCTTGCCCGCGGTGATACGGACATGGGTGTCCCCGGCGACCACCACGGGGGTGTGCTCGTAACGCACGGGCGTGACGTGCGCGGTGACCCCGGTCTGCAGCAGAACACCACAGGCGGTGATGATCGCGGAGCTGAACAGCAGCGCGACGAGACTGCCCGCGAACGAGGCGGGGCGGAAGCGCACGGACGCCCGTGCGAGGCCGTTCATCATGCCGTCGCCCCCGCGTAACGGCCGCCGTGCGCGGCGGACTTGGCGGTCAGCACGACCATCCGGTCGGCCACGGTCTGCGGATCGGGCCGCAACAGCTCGTCGGCGAGAAGGCCGTCGGCGAGGAAGAGCACCCGGTCGGCGTGCGAGGCGGCCACCGGGTCGTGGGTGACCATGACGACCGTCGCGCCGAGCGCGTCGACCGCCCTGCGCAGCAGGCCGAGGACCTCCTGGGCGGAACGGGTGTCCAGCGCGCCGGTCGGCTCGTCGGCGAACACCACCTCGGGCCGGGTGATCAACGCCCGTGCGATGGCGACCCGTTGCTGCTGTCCGCCGGAGAGCTGGCCGGGACGGCGCCTGCCGTACCCGTCCAGCCCGACCTCGGCCAGCAACTCCTGCGCCCGCCGCCGGTCCTGGCGCTCCCCGGCGAGACGCTGCGGGAGCAGGACGTTCTGCAGCACGGTCAGCGAGGGCAGCAGGTTGAACGACTGGAAGACGAAGCCGACGCGGCTGCGCCGCAGCTTGGTCAGCCGGTCCTCGTTCAGCCCGGTGATCTCCTGGCCGCCCAGCAGCACCTGCCCCGCGTTCGGCCGGTCGAGCCCGGCGGCGCACTGCAGGAACGTGCTCTTGCCCGACCCGGACGGACCCATCACCGCCGTGAAGCTGCCGCGCGGCAGGGCGAGATCCACACCCCGCAGGGCGTGGACGGCGCCGTCACCGCGGCCGTAGGAGCGCCGTACAGCGCGTAGCTCGACCGAGGGGCCGTGCCCCGGGTACTGCTGGGTGGGTTCGGGGCCGCCGCGCGCCGCCATGGTGTTGCCTTCCTTTGTCCGTCGTGGTGCTTACAACGGTAGAAAAGACCAGGTCAACGGACCATGGAGGCAGCCGGGCAGTGTGGGGTGGGGTTTTCCCCACCCGCCACGCTCAGATCGCGTAGGGCGCCGGGTTCGGTGCGACGGGCCCCTGGTGCGCCTTCTCGTTCTGGAGGGCGGTGAGTCTGCGTACGAACAGTGCCGCGAGGACGGCGGCCGCGATGTCGACGACATCGGAGACGATCAGCACGCCGGTGGCGCGCCGGATCTCCTCGAAGGTATGGGCCCGGTCGTACATCCGCTCGCCCGCGCGGCTCAGGCACAGGGTGGCGATCCACAGGCCCCACCACCAGTTCATGACCGCGCGCGAGGCGTGGCGGAGGGAGCCGTCCGGCTCGTACGGCAGGCTCGCGTCCCAGATGTCGTTGGCGATCTTCTTCGGGAACCAGAAGTTCACCACCGGCACGATCCAGCCCCAGACCGTCCAGCCCCGGCGCATCCGGTGCCCGTCCGGCCGGAAGACCTCCGCGTTGGTCCGCACGCGGTGGAACCACACGATGAAGACGACGGCGGCGGCGATCAGTGCGAGCGCCTGCGCGATTCCGGCGATCGCCTGGAGCAGGTCGGCCCGGTCGGCGTCGCTCTGCGCCACGGTGCCGATGCCGTTGTCGATCCCCACGCTCGTCAGGCTGATCATGTTGAACCCGGCGAAGAGCGAGAAGACGTCGGTCAGGGCGCAGAGCCCCAGCAGTATGACGACGGCCCGCGCGAGCCCTTCGGGGGAGGACAGTCGCGGAGCGGGGGCGTACGGCTGGGGGTGGGGGTACGCGTGGGGATACGCAGGCGGTGGCATCGGCGGGATTCCTGCCCCTTCGCATGCGGCGCAACGCCCCGAAGCGCTCACGGCCGGCGCCGTCCGGCAGTTTGAACACAGCATGAAATGACCCCTTTTGAAATGGTTTAGGCGTGTGGTGTGTGCGATGCACCGGATCAGTGACGCGTATGGGGCCCATGGGGTTGTACGGCCACTGCCAGCCGGGGCAGCGTTCGTCCGGGGATGGAACCGGAGGGGGAGGAGCCGATGCGCGTGGCACCCATGGCCAGGTAGAAGGCCTCGGCGAAGGGGTCGGAGTCGATGGTGAGACGGGTGAAGCCATTGCCGTCCGCGGTGGCGACGGCGTGCTCGAAGAGGCGTCGGCCGACCCCTTGCCCTATGGCGTCCGGCTCGATGAACAGCATGCTCAGTTCGCCTTCCGGCGGGCTGCCGTCCAGCATGACGAAACCCAGGATCCTGCCGTCCGCCTCGGCGACGGCGGTTGTCTCGATCATCGAGGCCGAGAGGGTCAGCTCGGCCCGGCAGGCTGCCATGAAGGCGTCGTCGTAGCCCCAGTACGCCTTGGACCGGAGTGCCAGATCGCTCAGGGTCCCGGCTTCGTGCGTCTGCGCGGCTCTGATCAGCATGGCCTCGGTCTATAGGGCCGTACCCGTCGCCGCAACGGATTTCCGTGAGTGTTCGCTCCGTTACGGGAGTGCGGTAGAGTGCTGCGCCCAACTCCTGTGGCGGGAGCACGACATGCGCGAAGCGGATCTGTCGGCACTTCCCGGAACCCTGCGGAAGGCTCTTGCGGAGCCGGCCCGCACGTTGGACTCGCTCGACCGGATCGAGCACGTCATCTTCCTGATGCAGGAGAACCGGTCGTTCGACCACTACTTCGGCTCCCTGCAAGGCGTCCGCGGATTCGACGACCCCGACGCCATCACCCTGTCCACCGGGCGCTCGGTGTTCCACCAGCCGGACCCGCAGCACCCCGACGGCTATCTGCTGCCCTTCCACAACGACACGACGACCACCAACGCCGCGCGATACCACGGCACTAGCCACTCATGGCCCTCGCAGCACCGGTCCTGGAACAACGGCCGCATGGACAACTGGGTGCCCACGCACCGCGCCGCGGACGGGCCGGTCAAAGGCCCCTTCACCATGGGCTATTACACGCGCGACGACCTGCCGTTCCATTACGCGCTCGCCGACGCCTTCACGGTCTGCGACCGTTTCTTCTGCTCGGTGTTCGGCCCCACCCATCCCAACCGCGTCATGGCGATCAGCGGCACCATCGACCCCGACGGCCGACTCGGCGGCCCGGTCGTGGACAACCACTCCACGGGGTTCCGGTGGACCACGTACCCCGAGCGGTTGCAGGCAGCCGGCATCAGCTGGCGGTACTGCACCGCCAACCCGCTGGACACCGACATCGGCTGGTTCAAGGCGTACCAGGACGCCCGGCCGGGCGACGCGCTGTACGACAACGCCATGGTGCCGATGTCGCCGTCGGACGTCGCCGATGTCATCCGCAGAGACGAACTGCCCTCGGTCACATGGCTGGACGCGCAGTACCTGCCCTCCGTCTACGGGCTGCACGAGGCCGCCGAAGCACCCGAAAACCTTCCCGCGGGCGGCGCCGAGTACATCTACACCGTTCTCGACGCCTTGGGTTCGCGCCCCGATGTCTGGGCCAGGACCGTCTTCGTCATCAACTACGACGAGAACGACGGCCTGTTCGACCACGTACCGCCGCCGACCCCGCCCCCGGGGACGCCCGGGGAGTGGGTCACCGTCTCGCCGCTGCCCTCCGGTGCGGAGGGGATCGCCGGGCCCGTCGGGCTGGGCCTGCGTGTCCCGGCGCTGGTGATCTCGCCCTGGAGCCGCGGGGGGTGGGTGTGCGGCGAGACCTTCGACCACACCTCGACGCTGAAGTTCCTCGAACGGCGCTTCGGTGTGGCCGAACCCAACATCAGCGCCTGGCGCCGTCGGACGGTCGGAGACCTGACGTCGGCACTGCGTCTGTGCGACGCCGACCCGTCCTTCCCCGAACTGCCGGACCCGGCACCGCTCTACGCGCGCGAGGAGCAGGAGGCGGCCACGCTTCCTCCGCCTACCGTGCCGGTCGACCAGCGCATGCCGCACCAGGAACCCGGCTGCCGGCCGCACACGCCGCACGCGTCCTAGCGGCGGTCAGCGGGTGGGCGGGAGCCGGGCGAGGAAGACCTCGAAGGCGGTCGGTTCGACCTTGTTGACCCCGGAGAACGGGAAGTCCATCTCCTTGATGGCGATCAGCGAGAACGCGATGATGCAGGTGAGGGAGAGCACCATCGCCAGATGGGCCCAGGTGTTGGAGAGGCCGAAGAGGAAGGCGAAGCCCACGGTGAGCACCGCTCCGCCGAGCAGGGCGATCCACAACAGGGTGGGCACCACGTCCTCGATCTCGTTCAGGCGGGCCCGGCGCATGCTGGCCAGCGTCTCCGCATCGGCGACCGCATGGTCGTAGATGACCTGTTGCTGGGCGTCGGCGGGCTTGTAGGAGAGGACGGAGTCCCGGATCCCGTACATCAGGTCGGTGGCCTCCGGATCGCTCTTGTGGTCGCGCAGCATGGGCCACTCTTTGTCGATCACGGCATGCGCGTAGCGCAGCGTCTGCTGTTCCAGTTTGGCCCCCTGGGGGAGGGGCATCTGCCGGGACATCCAGTAGACCCCCGCCAGGGAATCGGCCTCCTTGAAGGTGCTGGCCTTGGCCGCGTCGGTGTTCTCCCAGACGGTGACGACCACGAACGCCAGCAGTACGGCGTACAGGACGCCGACGACGGCGTAGATGAAGCCCGCCACGTCGTTGTGGGGCTCACGCTTCGTGTGCGGTACGTGGCGGCTGAGCAGAAAGGTCACGGCGGAGACCAGGATCAGCGATCCGGCGAGTATGGCCAGGTCGACCCAGTTCACGGCTGGTTGCCTCCGAGGGCGTTGGCGCGATCACGGCTCGAACGGTGCGACGGAGCGGCCGACTTGGCATCGGCACCGGACCAAGTTCGCCCACCCCGGAGGGTGATGAACAGCGACTCCCGCCCACTTCCCCCGTAAGCGTGAAGAGACGGCGGCAAACCCGGTATTGCGTCCGGCCGGACGCAATACCGGGCTCGACTCTCTCAGCGGGCGCCCGCCGGGTTGGCGTCCTCGCCGAGGTACGTGCCGTATCCCTCGGCGACCAGCGGGCCGTCGAAGACCAGCACCTCGTTGACCAGACCGCCCTTCTGGTTGCGGTAGTTGATGACCAGACAGCCCACGCCGGCGTAGCTGCCGACCACCTCGAACCGAAGGTCGGGGATGCGCCGCAGGCCCTCGGCCCAATAGGCCCGCAGCGCGTCCTTGCCGCGTATGACCCCGTCGCCGCCGAGCAGTTGTGCCGCCACCGGCGACCGGAACGTCACGTCGTCGGTGAAGTGCGCCAGCACGGCTTCCACGTCGTGCGCGTTCCACGCCTTCGCCCAGGAGTCGGCGAATGCCTGTGCAGTTTCATGATCCATCCACGCATTATGCCGTTATGAGCAGCTTTCGCTCTCCCACAAGTCGGTGCTGTGGGCGCCGACGAGAGCGCCGATGCGGGTGAGGACGTAGCCCGCGGGCTGCGGAGGGAGGCGGCGTCCGTCGCGCAGCCGCAAGGAGACGAGGTCGTCGGCGGCTTCCTTCGCGCCGACGACGGCCTGGTACGGAACCAGGCGGGCCTCCCGGACGCGTGCGCCCAGAGTGCCGCGCTCCGGTCCGGCGATCTCGGCGCGCAGCCCGCGGTCGAGGCAACGGCGGGCGAGCGCCTCGGCGTTCGGCAGCTCGCTGTCCGAGACCGGGAGGATCACCAGCTGGGTGGGGGCGAGCCAGGCGGGGAAGGCGCCGCCGTGCTGCTCGACGAGATGGGCGACGGCCCGTTCCACGCTGCCGATGACGCTGCGGTGGACCATGACGGGACGGTGCTTCGCGCCGTCCGGGCCGATGTAGTGCAGGTCGAACCGCTCGGGCTGGTGCAGGTCGACCTGGACGGTGGACAGGGTGGACTCGCGGCCGGCGCTGTCGGCGACCTGGACGTCGATCTTGGGTCCGTAGAACGCCGCCTCGCCCTCGGCCGCCTCGTACGGCAGCCCCGAGCTGTCGAGTACCTCGGTCAGCAGGGCGGTGGAACGCTCCCACAACTCGGGCGCGGCAACGTACTTGCCGCCCGAGCCCGGCAGGGAGAGCCGGAAGCGGGCCGGGTTGATGCCCAGCGCCCGGTACGCCCGGCGGATCATCTCCAGGGCGCTTCGGGCTTCCTCGGCCACCTGGTCCATGGTGCAGAAGATGTGCCCGTCGTTGAGCTGGATGGCCCGTACGCGGGTCAGCCCGCCGAGCACGCCCGACAGCTCCGAGCGGTACATGCCGCCCAGCTCGGCCATGCGCAGGGGCAGTTCGCGGTAGCTGTGGGAGCGGGAGCGGTAGATCAGCGCGTGGTGCGGGCACATGCTCGGCCGCAGAACGACCTGTTCATCGCCCAGGTCCATGGGCGGGAACATGTCGTCGCTGTAATGCGACCAGTGCCCGGAGAGCTCGTACAGCTCGCGCTTGCCGAGCACGGGGGAGTACACATGCCGGTAGCCCGCGCGGCGTTCCTCGTCGCGGATGTACTCCTCCAGGGCATGGCGCACGGTCGCGCCGTCGGGCAGCCAGTACGGCAGCCCCGCGCCGATCAGCGGGTCGGTGTCGAACAGGCCCAGTTCGCGGCCGAGTTTGCGGTGGTCGTGCACGGCGGTCACGGCGTTCATGGCGTTCATGGCGGTCTCCTCGCGGGTGGCGGAGCGAGTGACCGGACCACGACGAAGCCCCGGGGCACTCGCCCCGGGGCTTCGGATCAGATCAGGTCGTCTGTCAGCGCGCCGGGACACTCTCCGGCGTCGTCGTGATCATGGCAGCGCGCTTCATGCGGGGAACCGTAGCAGAGGCCTCGCGGTGCGGTCGCGTCGTTATCGCTTCCCCTCGATGACCTCCGTCGGCCCGCCTTGGCCTGCGGGAACTCCTTTTCTGTCCGATTCTCGACTCCCTGACCGCGGGTAACTCACGTAGCGTCTGCGCGCGTCAGGAGAGGAAACCGAACGACCGGACGGGGGAGATTGTGTTCACTGGGGGCGCTGGGTGATGCCTGGGCAAGGCTGTCAGGGATCAGAATGCCAACGCCACGGATCCCCGGGCGGGTTCGCGTACACAACGTCCTCTCCGTGAAGCAGACGCGGGATGTCGGCTCCGCCACCGGGCGGGCCCCTTGCGTCTGAATGCTTCCGTGACCCCTTCCCCTTCACGAACCGGTGTGGAAAGCAGTCGCCCGCGCTGATGCCCGCTCCCATGGGATGCCGCAGGGTGCGGTGCGCCTTCACACCTTCGTACTGAATCGCTGCCGTTGAGACGGCGCGAGTTTTCCAGAAAGGCTCGAAATGACTTCGTCCGGCGTGCGCGCTGCCCGCCTGCCCTTGTCGGCGGCGCAACGCGAAGTGTGGCTGGCGCAGCAACTGGCGCCCACAAGCCTGCGCTACCGGGTCGCGGAATACCTGGACATCGCTGGTGCGATCGACACCGCGTTATTCGAAACGGCTCTGCGTGGTGCCGTCGAGGAGGCCGAGTTCCTTCGCGTGCGGTTCTTCGAGGAGGACGGGGAGAGTTGGCAGGTCGTCGAACCTTGCGCCGACTGGCATTTCACGGTCCTGGACCTCAGCGGCGAAGCGGATCCGCGTGCTGCCGCCGAGGCGTGGATGCAGGCCGAGACGGAACGGCCGATGGATCTGGGGCGCGACACTCTGTTCTCGTTCGCCCTTCTCCAGGTCGGCCCGCAGCGGTTCCTCTGGTACCAGGGCTACCACCACATCGCTGTGGACGGGTTCAGCCTGGCGCTCTTCGCGCAGAGGGTGGCCGAGTCGTACACCGCCCACGCCGCCGGATCCCGGGTCGCGGGCACCCCCCTTGCCCCCCTGAGCGCTCTGCTGGACCAGGACGCGGCGTACCGGTCCTCGGAGCAGTACGCCGGGGACCGGCAGTACTGGATGGAGCGCCTGGCCGACCACCCCGAACCGCCGCGGCTGGCCAACCGCCCGATCCGTCCGGCAAGCGCCCGGATCCGCCACTCGGCAGTTCTGCCCCGGGAGACGGAAGCGCGGTTGCGGGAGGCGGCGGACAAGGCCGGCGTCCGCATGGCAGCCGTCGTGATCGCTGCCGCGGCCGCCTTGACACACCGCCTGACCGGAGCGCCCGAGGTCGTGCTGGCTCTGCCCGTGTCGGCCCGGCCCGGCAGCGCCCTGCGCAGGATTCCCGGTATGGCCTCCAACGTGCTGCCTCTGCGCCTCGAGGTGTCTCCGCACACCACGCTCCGGGACTTGACGAGGGAGGCGGCAGGCGAGATCCGGCGCATTCTGCCGCACCAGCAGTACCGGATCGAGGACATGGTCCGGGACCTGGGTCGTCCCGGTGACGCTCATGAACTGACCGGGCCGCAGGTCAACTTCATGTCCTTTCCGTACGACCTGCACTTCGCCGGGCACCCGGCCACCGTCAGGAATGTGTCGACCGGGTTGTTCGAGGACCTGGGCATCAATGTGTTCGACCACGGCGGGGCCATTCTCATCACGCTCGACGCCAATCCCGATGTGTATGACGAAGACGAACTCGCCGCCCATTGCCGGCGGTTGTGCGTGTTGATCGAGAGCCTGATCAGCACCCCGGACCTGCCCGTGGGCGGGGTCGATGTGCTCAGTGCCGAGGAGCGGCAGGGGGTGTTGTCGGCCGGGTCGGGTGTGGTGCGTGATGTGCCGCGGGCGGTGTTGCCGGAGTTGTTCGAGGCGCAGGTTGTGCGTGATGGTTCGGCTGTTGCGGTGGTGTGCGGCGATGAGTCGTTGACGTATGCCGAGCTGGATGGTGCTGCCAATCGTCTGGCGCGGTTGTTGGTGGAGCATGAGGTGGGGCCGGACGGGTTGGTGGCGTTGGCTCTGCCGCGTACGCCCGAGCTGGTGGTCGCGATCCTGGCTGTGCTGAAGGCGGGGGCGGCGTATCTGCCGCTGGATGTGGATTATCCGTCCGAGCGGCTCGTCTTCATGGTCGGTGACGCCCGGCCCGCTCTCCTCCTGACCGTCGACGAACTCGCGGACAAGCTCCCCGGGTTCGATGTTCACCGGGTGGTGCTGGACGATCCGCTGACGGTCAAGCGGCTGGCCGACCTGTCCGGTGCCGTGGTGGCGGACGAGGAGCGGGTGGCACCCCTGCTTCCCGCGCACCCTGCCTATGTGATCTACACCTCCGGCTCGACCGGTACCCCCAAGGGCGTCGTGGTCACTCACGCCGGACTGCCCCACCTCGCCGGCGCACAGATCGAGCGCTTCGGCGTGAAGGCCGACAGCCGGGTGCTCCAGTTCGCCTCCACCAGCTTCGACGCCGCCGTATCCGAGATATGCATGACGCTGCTCTCGGGAGCGAAGCTGATTCTGGCCTCGCGTGACCAACTGCTGCCGGGGGAGCCGCTCGCGGACACCTGCACCGCGTTCGGCGTCACGCACGCCACCTTTCCGCCGAGCTCGCTGGCGGCGGTGACGCCCGGCAGCCTCCCCTCCGGGATGACCTTGATCGTCGCCGGTGAGGCATGCCCGGCCGCGCTGGTCGACACCTGGGCGCCGGATCACAGGATGATCAACGCCTACGGTCCCAGCGAGACCACCGTGTGCGCGTCCATGACCGACGCCCTCATACCCGGTTCCGGCGCACCCACGATCGGCCGTCCCAACCCCAACACCCGCGTCCACCTCCTCGACTCGAGCCTGCAGCCCGTTCCTCCGGGAGTGGCGGGTGAGCTCTATGTCGCCGGACCCGGGCTCGCGCGCGGCTATCTCGGCCGGCCCGGTCTCACTGCCTCGCGTTTCGTCGCCAATCCCTTTGCCGCCGGCGGCGAGCGCATGTACCGCACCGGTGACATGGCCCGCTGGCGCGACGACGGCCGGCTCGAGTACCTCGGCCGTAGTGACGACCAGGTCAAGATCCGCGGCTTCCGTATCGAACCCGGTGAGATCGAGTCCGTCCTCGCCGCCGCCCCCGGCGTCGCGCAAGCCGCGGTTGTCGTACGCGAGGACCAGCCCGGCAACCACCGGCTCGTCGGCTACATCACCCCCGCCACAGACATGCCCGAACTGGCGGCTTCGGTGCGTAACTTCGCCGCCGAGCGGCTGCCGCGGCACATGGTCCCGGCGGCCGTGGTGGTGCTTCCCGAGCTGCCGGTGACCGGCAGCGGAAAGCTCGACCGGCGTGCCCTGCCCGCCCCCGAACCGGCGGCCGGGACCTCGCGGCGTCCGCTCACTCCCGCCGAACAAGTCCTGTGCGATCTCTACGCAGATGTCCTGGGTGTCCCCGAGGTCGGTGCCGAGGACGACTTCTTCGACCTGGGCGGACACTCCCTGCTGGCCACCCGGCTGATCTCCCGGATCCGCACCACCCTCGGGGCGGAACTGCAACTGCGCACCCTCTTCCAGGCCCGCACACCGGCCCGGCTCGCCGAGGAACTCCACCGGACCCACGAAGCACGCCCCGCGCTGGTGCCGCAGGCGCGTCCGTCGCAGTTGCCGCTGTCGTTCGCCCAACAGCGGTTGTGGTTCCTGCACAAACTGGAAGGTCCGTCGGCCACTTACAACATTCCGCTGGCCGCCCGGCTCTCCGGCGAACTGGACGTCGACGCGCTCCGTGCGGCGCTGGCGGACGTGGTCGAACGCCACGAAGCCCTGCGCACCGTCTTCACCGAGGTGGGCGGCGTACCCTGCCAGCGCGTTCTCGAGGGCGCGGATGCCGTCCCGCCGCTGACCGAGGTGAAGCTGAGCGAAGCGGAGCTCGACAGCGCGGTGGCCACTGCGGCGGTTCACCCCTTCGACCTCGCCGGCGAGCTGCCGATACGGGCAACTCTGTTCACGCTGGACAGCGGCGACGATCACGTCCTGATGCTGGTGGTCCACCACATCGCCGCCGACGGCTGGTCGATGCGCCCGCTGTGGCGTGACCTGTCCGCCGCCTACGGCGCCCGCCGTGACAGCCGAACTCCGGACTGGGCGCCACTGCCGGTGCAGTACGCGGACTACACACTGTGGCAGCGCGAGCTCCTCGGGGAAGCCTCGGATCCGGACGGCCTCTGGACGAAGCAGGTGGCCTACTGGAAGGAGGCGCTGGCGGATCTGCCGGAACGCATCGAATTGCCGGCCGATCGCCCTCGCCCGGCACAGGCCTCCTACCGCGGGCAGATGGTCTCCTTCCAGTGGGACGCCGAACTCCACACCGCTCTGGCGGAGTTGGCCCGAACCTGCCAGGCCAGTGAGTTCATGGTCGTCCAGGCCGCGTTGGCGGCGCTGCTCTCCCGGATGGGAGCGGGCTCCGATGTCCCCGTGGGCATCGGCATCGCCGGCCGCCTGGACCAGGCCGCGGAGAGTCTGGTCGGGTTCTTCGTCAACACCCTGGTCCTGCGAGTGGACACCTCCGGCTGGCCCAGCTTCCGGGAACTGGTGGGCCGCGTACGGGAGAAGAGCCTTCAGGCCTACGCCCACCAGGACATCCCCTTCGAGAGCCTGGTCGATGTCCTCAACCCTGCTCGCACCCTCGCCCACCAACCGCTGTTCCAAGTCGCGTTCGCCTGGCAGAACGTGCCGCAGGGAGAGCTGTCCCTGCCCGGTCTGGAGACCACGGTCAGGCCGGTGTTCACCGGTACGGCCAAGGTCGACCTCTCCTTCCACCTGACCGAGCAGCACACCGCCGACCGGGTGCCGTCGGGTGTCGAGGGCTTCGTCGAGTTCAGCACCGACATCTTCGACGCGGCCACGATCGAGGCGTTGGTGGTCCGCCTGCGGTTGCTGCTGGAAGCGGCCGTGGCCGATCCCGACCGGTCTGTGGGCGGGGTGGATGTGCTCAGTGCCGAGGAGCGGGAGGGGGTGTTGTCGGCTGGTGCGGGTGTGGTGCGTGATGTGCCGCGGGCTGTGCTGCCGGAGTTGTTCGAGGAGCAGGTGTCGCGTGATGGTTCGGCTGTTGCGGTGGTGTGCGGCGATGAGTCGTTGACGTATGCCGAGCTGGATGGTGCTGCCAATCGTCTGGCGCGGTTGTTGGTGGAGCATGGTGTGGGGCCGGATCGTCTGGTGGGGCTGGCTCTGCCGCGTACGCCCGTGCTGGTGGTCGCGATCCTGGCGGTGCTGAAGGCGGGGGCGGCATATCTGCCGCTGGATGTGGACTATCCGTCCGAGCGGCTCGTCTTCATGGTCGGTGACGCCCGGCCCGCTCTCCTCCTGACCGTCGACGAACTGAGCGGCAGGCTCCCCGAGTTCGGCGTTCGCCGGGTGGTGATGGATGATCCGCTGACTGCCAAGCGGCTGGCCGACCTGTCCGATGCCGTGGTGACGGACGAGGAGCGGTTGGCACCCCTGCTTCCCGCACATCCCGCCTATGTGATCTACACCTCCGGCTCGACCGGCACCCCCAAGGGCGTTGTGGTCACTCACGCCGGACTGCCCCACCTCGCCGCCGCGGAGACCGAACGCTGGGGAGTGGGGCCCGGGAGCCGGGTGCTGCAGTTCGCCTCCACCAGCTTCGACGCCGCCGTGTGGGAATTGCTGGTGCTGTTGTCCGGCGCGAGCCTGGTTCTGGCCTCGCGTGACCGGTTGCTGCCGGGGGAGCCGCTCGCGGACACCTGTTGCGCGTTCGGCATCACCCACGCCATGTTGACGCCGAGCTCGCTGGCGGCGGTGACGCCGGGCAGCCTCCCCACCGGGACCTCCCTGGTCGTCGGTGCCGAAGCGTGCCCGCCCGGTCTGGTCGACGCCTGGGCACCGGGCCACAGGATGATCAACGCCTACGGTCCCACCGAAGCCACCGTGTCCGTGACCATATCCGACCCCCTCGTCCCCGGTTCCGGTACGCCCGCGATCGGCCGCCCCAACCCCAACACCCGCGTCTACGTCCTCGATTCGGGCCTCCAGCCCGTACCCCCCGGGGCGGCGGGCGAGCTGTACATCGCCGGACCCGGGCTCGCGCGCGGCTATCTCGGCCGTCCGGGCCTGACCGCCCAACGCTTTGTCGCCAATCCCTTTGCCGGTGACGGCGAGCGCATGTACCGCACCGGTGACATGGCCCGCTGGCGCGACGACGGTCAGCTCGAGTACCTCGGCCGTAGCGATGACCAGGTCAAGATCCGCGGCTTCCGTATCGAGCCGGGCGAGATCGCATCCACCCTAGCTGCCCACCCCGGGGTCGCGCAGGCCGCGGTTGTCGTACGCGAGGACCAGCCCGGCAACCACCGGCTCGTCGGCTACGTCACCCCCACCGCCCCCACGGCAGACGCCGACAACCCGCACAGCACGGAACACGTCGACGAGTGGCGGGACATCTACAACTCGGTCTACGGACAGGAACCCGATGCCGTCCCGCTGGGGGAGGATTTCTCCGGGTGGAACAGCAGTTATGACGGCGGGCCCATCCCGCTGGACCACATGCGTGAGTGGCGGCAGGGCACCATTGAGCGCATCAGTGCACTCGAGCCGCAACGGATTCTGGAGATCGGCGTGGGCAGCGGGCTGCTCTTCGCCCATCTGGCACCGCACTGCGAGACCTACTGGGGTACGGACATTTCCTCCGCGGTGATCGAGCGCCTCGGCCGGCAGATCTCCGGCCGGCCCGACTTGGCCGACCGGGTGCATCTGCACTGCCGGGCCGCCGACGACTTCAGCGGTCTGCCCGCCGGCTTCTTCGACACGATCGTCGTGAACTCGGTGATCCAGTACTTCCCGCACGCCGACTATCTGGCCGAGGTACTGGGCTCGGCGATCGAGCTTCTCGCCCCGGGCGGCCGGATCTTCGTCGGCGACGTACGCAATCTGCGGCTGGCCCGCTACCTGCGCACGGCGGCTCAGCTCCACCGCACGACCGCCACCGCGCAACCGGCCGACGTGCGCCGGGCAGCCGAGCACGATCTGCTCTTCGAGAAGGAACTGCTCATCGCGCCGGAGTTCTTCACCGGCCTGCGCTCACAGCTGCCCGCTGTCGCTGCCGTGGACATCCGTCTCAAGCGGGGCCGGAACCACAACGAACTCACCCGGCACCGCTACGACGCCATCCTCCACAAGAGCCCCGAAACCCCGGTTCCCGCCGTCCCGGCCCAGGAGCCCATGACGTGCCTGGCCTGGGGCGGAGAGCTGGGCAGCACAGAGGAGTTGAAGGACTTCCTGGCAACCCGGCGCCCCGCCGGACTGCGCATATCCGCCGTCCCCAATGCGCGGATCGCCGGTGAAGCGGCCGCATGGCGCGCGGTCCACGCCGCTCATCCGGTGGCGGAAGCACAGCGCGAACTCAACAGCTCCGAGCACCCGGGAAGCGTCGACCCCGAGACGGTGCACCAGTTGGGCGAAGAACTCGGCTACCGCACCATCACGACCTGGTCCGCCGAAGCCGACCACTTCGACGCCGTGTTCCTCGATCCTGACCACCCGGCCGGCGGAATACCCGTCGAGGCCTACCAGCCGACGGTCGTCCCCGGTGCTGCCCTCACCAACCACCCCTCGGCCACACAGCAGTTGGCGGCACTGGCGGCTTCGGTGCGCGACTTCGCCGCCGAGCAACTGCCCCAGCACATGGTCCCGGCGGCCGTGGTGGTGCTCCCCGAACTGCCCGTGACCGTCAGCGGAAAGCTCGACCGACGGGCGTTGCCCGCCCCCGAACCGGCGGCCGGTATGTCACGGCCTCCGCTCACCCCCGGTGAACAAGTCCTCTGCGACCTGTACGCACAGGTCCTGGGCGTCCCCGAGGTCGGTGCCGAGGACGACTTCTTCGACCTGGGCGGGCACTCGCTGCTGGCCACCCGGCTGATCTCCCGGATCCGCGCCACCCTCGGGGCGGAACTCCAACTGCGCACCCTCTTCCAGGCCCCCACACCGGCCCAACTCTCCAAGGAACTCAACCAGACCCAGGAAGCACGCCCCGCACTGGACACCCTGCTGCCCCTGCGCGAGCGCGGCAGCCGCCCCCCGCTGTTCTGCGTACATCCGGCCAGTGGGATCAGCTGGCCCTACGCGGGACTGCTGAGCCACCTCGGCCAGGACCGTCCGCTGTACGCCTTGCAGGCACGGAGGCTGATGGACCCGCAGGCTCTTCCCGCGACCCTGGAGGAGATGGCGGCCGACTACGTGCGTCTTCTGCGCACCGTCCAGCCGTCCGGCCCCTACCACCTGCTCGGCTGGTCCTTCGGCGGCATGGTGGCGCACGCCATGGCCACCCGGCTCCGGCAGGAGGGGGAGGAGATGGCGCTGCTGGTCATGCTCGACACCTATGTCCGTGCCGAGGAATCCGTGCCGGGAGTGCCCGAGG
Source organism: Streptomyces sp. SX-6 (assembly GCF_059089585.1). Lineage (NCBI taxonomy): Bacteria > Bacillati > Actinomycetota > Actinomycetes > Kitasatosporales > Streptomycetaceae > Streptomyces > Streptomyces sp. SX-6. The sequence goes on from NZ_JBTHHU010000007.1 coordinate 245,835, forward strand.
GCGGTGAGCAGCAGATCTTCGGACTCCTGCTCGACGCGGCCGGCTATCGCCGCGAAGACCTCGAGGGGAAGGACCTCACGCGCGACGTCGTGGCGGACCTTCTGCGCCGGACCAATCTCCTCCCCCCGGAGATCCTGGAGGACAGTGCCCTGACCGGCATGATCGACGCCTACAGCCACAACATCGGCCTGCAACGGAAGTTCACGCCGGAGCGGTTCGACGGCGATCTGCTGCTGTTCACCGCGGCATCGTCCGACACGGGCCCGGCCGTCACCGCGAAGGACTGGGAGCCGTATGTGGCCGGCACGGTCACCGCGCACCCGATCGTCGGCGAACACCACCATCTGATGCGGCCTCAGTCCCTGAGCCACATCGGACCGATCCTGCGTGCAGCGCTCGACCAGACCACCCAGAACTCTTCCACTCCCAGGAGCTGAACCATGAGCAACCCCTTCGACAACGAAAGCGGCACCTACGTCGTCCTCGCCAATGAGGAGGGACAACACTCCTTGTGGCCCGCTTTCGCCGAGACCCCCGGCGGCTGGAGCATCGTCCACCCGGAAGGGTCCCGTCAGTCCTGCCTCGCCTACATCGAGGAGCACTGGACCGATCAGCGGCCCAAGAGCCTGGCCGAGGCCATGAACGGCGCTGCCACCGGCTCGTGATGAGGTGATCCCCGGCGGCCGCCGACGGCTTGTGGAAGCGTCGGCGGCCCCCGCTTGTCCGGGGAATGATCCGTGGTGTAAACCTCGTACATCACCTCCTTTCAAAGGACTGTTCGTGACGCTTGGCATGGTTCTCGGCTGATTACGCCTCTCGCGCTTCGACGCGGGAGCGTGGTTTCGCATGCCCTGACGCACGCACCTTTTTCTTCTCCCTCGTCGAAGTGCTCTCCGTGCCCCTGCACGTTCACATCACGAGGAGAGCGTCGTGTCCACGACGTCGATACCGCATGAGCCCGAAGCCCGCTGGCACTCCGAGAACGGAACCCCCATGCCCCGCCGGGTCGTTGTCGCCGACGACCGGATGACGGCGGCCACCGCCCACCGCATGGCCTGCGAGGGCACCGCGTTGCTGTGGCGGGGCGACTTCCACAATGCCCGGCAGCTGCTGCTAGCCATGGGCCGCCGCATCGACCGCAAGCCCCCGCGGCCTGGTAGCAGTCCCGCCGAGACCTTCCACCTGCACCGCAGGGCGCGGGCGCACCGTGCGCGGGTGCTCGGCATGGTGCTCGTACGGCTGGAGGAGGACCACACCCTGGCGCTGCGCAGGGCGCCCGATGTCCGTCGTGCGTGCGCGGAGGCGTACGGTCCGCCGCGTCACGCCACCGTGGTCTCGCTCAGGGAGCTGCTCGGGGTGATCGGGGCGCGGCAGTGGCGTGACAAGGGGGTCCAAGTGCCCGCTCTGCGGGCCCGGATACACCCGCACTACGGGGTGTTCTCCCCGGTCCGGGGCGAGTACGTGGACCTGGTGGCGAAGGCGCCGCTGCCCGTGGTCCACCGCACGGCGTTCGACCTCGGTACGGGGACCGGCGTGCTGGCCGCCGTTCTGGCCCGGCGGGGAGTCGGCCGGGTGGTGGCCACCGACATCAACTCACGGGCCCGTGCGTGCGCCCGCGAGAACGCCCGGCGGCTGGGGTTCGGCGGAAGGATCGACGTGGCGGCGGGACCGGGGCTGTTCCCCGAAGGCCGCGCCGAGCTTGTGGTGTGCAACCCGCCCTGGCTGCCCGCCCGTCCGGCCTCCGGCCTCGAGCAGGGTGTCTACGATCCGGGCGGCGCGATGCTGTACGGGTTCCTGGACGGGCTCGCGGGCCATCTGCTGCCGGGCGGCGAAGGGTGGCTGATCCTCTCGGACTTGGCCGAGCACCTCGGGCTCAGAGCGCGCGGCGAGCTGGCGTCCGCCATCGAGGCGGCGGGCCTGCGCGTCGTGGACAGGATCGGCGTCAGGCCCAGGCACCCGAGGGCGGGCGACATCACCGACCCCTTTCACGTCGCCCGGGCCGCCGAGGTCACCTCGCTGTGGCGGCTGAGCCCGTGAAAGACGCTTCCCTCGGCACGCGGACTGCGCCATTCTGCCGCCCATGCGGACAGAGCTGAGCGAACAACTGGGCATCGAGCACGCCATTTTCGGCTTCACGCCCTTCCCCGCCGTGGCCGCCGCCATCACCCGCGCCGGAGGGCTCGGCGTGCTCGGCGCGGTGCGCTACCGCGCACCGGCCGACCTCGCCCGCGACCTCGACTGGATGCAGGAGCACACCGACGGCAGACCCTACGGGCTCGACGTCGTGATGCCCGCCCGGAAGGTCGAGGGCGTGACCGAGGCCGAGGTCGAGGAGATGATCCCGGACGGACACCGCCGGTTCGTCCGGGAGACCCTCGCCCGGTACGGCGTTCCCGAGCTCCCGGAGGGCGAGGAAGGCTCGTGGCGCATCGTCGGATGGATGGAGGAGGTCGCCCGCAGCCAGCTCGAGGTCGCCTTCGACTACCCCGTCAAAGTGCTGGCGAACGCGCTCGGTTCACCGCCCGCCGATGTGATCCGGCGCGCCCACGACCGCGGCGTCCTTGTCGCCGCGCTCGCGGGCAGCTCCCGGCACGCCCTGCGGCACGCGGCAGCGGGGTGCGACATCGTCGTCGCCCAGGGGTACGAGGCGGGCGGTCACACCGGCGAGATCGCCACGATGGTGCTGACGCCCGAGGTCGTACGGGCCGTCGACCCGCTGCCGGTGCTGGCCGCGGGCGGTATCGGCAGCGGCGAGCAGATCGCCGCGGGGCTGGCGCTCGGAGCGCAGGGGGTGTGGCTGGGGTCGGTCTGGCTCACCGTGGAGGAGGCAGGGCTGGGTTGCGAGGCGCTGACGGCCAAGCTCCTCGCGGCCGGTTCCGGGGACACCGTGCGCTCGCGGGCCCTCACCGGCAAGCCGGCCCGCCAGTTGCGGACGGCCTGGACCGACGCGTGGGACGACCCGGCCGGGCCGGGCGCTCTGCCGATGCCGCTCCAGGGGCTGTTGGTCGCCGAGGCGCTGTCCCGGATCCGGAGGTACGAGGCCGTACCGCTGCTCGGCACTCCGGTCGGCCAGATCGTCGGACGGATGGACTCCGTACGCGGGGTGCAGGCCGTGGTCGACGACCTGACGGCGGGATTCGAGCGGGCTGTTGACCGCATCAGCCGCATCGCCGGGCGGGTGTGACGCACGAAATCAGCACGGAATCAGCACGACATCAGCACGGAATCAGCCCGTCCAGGGGCGCTTCCCGGCCGGGGGCGCACATCGCGCTCCGGGCTCTGGCTAGATATGTGACGTCTAGTCAGACGCAAGCGGAGGGAACCGTGATGAACGGATTCATCGCCAAGAGCGCCACGACACTTGTCGCCCTGTCCGTCGCGGCCGTGCTCGGCACGGCGGGAGCGGCACAGGCGCAGACGCACACGCAGAAGCAGACGCACACGCAGACCTCGGCCGACGCGGCCAGAGCGAAGGCGAGAACCGACGGCCGCGCGGTGTGCTACCGCGCCCACGTCGCCGGCATCGGCTGGCAGAGCCCGGTCTGCAACGGGGATGTCGCGGGCACCACGGGCCAGAGCAGGGCCATCGAGGCGCTCGAGATCACGACCTACGGCGTCGGCGGCATCTGCGCGCAGGCGCACGCCGCCTACATCGGATGGCAGAACGTACGGTGCGGCGCGGACGGCCAGACCGTCACCGTGGGCACCACGGGCGAGTCCCGGCGGATGGAGGCCCTCTGGCTCAGCGTCTCCACCGGCACCGTGGGCGCCCAGGCGCATGTGCAGAACTACGGCTGGATGGGCTGGCAGAACGGCAACCCGATCACCGTCGGTACGACGGGGGCATCCCTGCGGCTCGAGGCGGTCCAGATCACGGTCTGACGCCGTCCCGCACGCGATGCGCCGCGCTCCGGAAGAGCGCGGCGCATCCGTGTCCGTCAGTACAAGGTCAGTGCTCGCTCACGCGCACCACGCGCAGGTGCGGGGAGGCCATGATGTCCTTCTCGCAGAACCGGCCCTTCACCATCCGCCCGGCCGAGAACAGCTCGGTCTGGTCGCTGTAGTGCGGGGATGTGGGGTCGGTGGACTGGGAGTAGGTCAGCAGCGTACGGGCCACGGGGCAGGGGCCGCCGTCGAAGCCCACCGCCTGGATGTAGCTCGAGCCCGAGTTCACCTCGGTGTAGGCGCCGTGCTTCGCGTCCCACTGCGCCTGGATGATGTTCCAGATGCCCAGGGCGTTCGAGCTGCCGGGGATCGGGATGCGCTTGCCGTTGCGCACCACGAACTGGTGCTTGCCCAAAGGCGCGTCGAGCGGCACGCCCGCCGTGCGCAGCGCGGAGACCGTGTCGGCCAGCGCCCGGGCGAATTCCGGCGCGGCGGTGTTGGCCGAGCGCGGGGTGGTCACCGGGGACTTGGGGGAGAAGGGCACCCGCCACAGCTTGTCCTGGGGCACGGAACCGCTGAACGTGCGCCAGAAGCGGTCGAAGAGCAGTGCGCCCTTGCTCGAGGTGCGTACGGTCCTGTCCCAGTGGGCGATCACGCCGCAGGCCGCGGAGATGTCAACGTCCTTGCCCTTGCTGTCCTTTGCCTTGCCGCCGGGCAGCTTCGCGCAGGCCTTCGCCGTGTCGGCGGCGGCCAGGTCGCCGATGGGGGCGCGGTTGGCGAACTGCTGCCGCTCCAGGTCGGCCACGGTCAGCCTGCCGCGCTTCGCCATGGCCGACACATCCTCGATCGCGCCGCGGGTGCGCGGCGCACGGGGCGTGCCGATGTCGCCGAAGACCCTCGGGTAGCCGGTGAGCGGACGGTCCGCGTTGGCGAGCCAGGGGCTGTTGTTGGAGTTCTCGGCGTAGGGCGCGTCGACGAGGGTCGGCATCGAGGACGGTCCGAAGATCCCGGGCTGCAGGGCATCGGCGTCCTTGCCGGGGACACAGCCGCTGCGCGAGCCGTCCAGCACCGCGAGCCCGGAGCCCGGATAGATCTCGCGGCCCAGGGGAGTGGAACAGCGCCGGGCGAGGTCGTCGGTGATGCGCGGCAGGACCTGCGACTGGGTGTAGAGGCTGTGCCCGGCCGAGTCCGCGGCGACGGTGTTCACCCAGGGGAGTCCCTGGGCGCGGGCCAGCGCCTTTCGTACGTCCGCCACGCTGCGGGCCTTGCTCAGGCCCAGCGAGGCGTCCACGAAGCGCAGTTGGGACGCGTTCGGGTCGGACAGGACGTACGCCGAGGTTCTGGTCCACGGCAGGGGCATGTCCTTGCCCAGCGTGGTGACCACCGGGCCGTAGCGGGTCCACCACTCGGTGCGGGTCACCGGGGTGACGCGGCCGTCCTTGCCCCGTACCGGCACAGTGACCTTGCGTTCGGTCATCCGCTCCCGCTTGCCGTCGACGAGATAGGCACGCGGGTCGCCCGGGGCGGTCTTCACCTCGAACAGGTTGACCGGCACGCCCGTGGCGACGGTGTGGCTCCAGGCGTTGTACGCGTTGTGCCCGATCGAGATCATTGGATCGCCGAGCAACGAGCCGCCCGAGACGTTCAGTTCGCCGGGGATGGTCAGTTGTGACTGCCAGAAGCGGCGGCCGCCGTGCCAGGGGTAGTGGGGGTTGCCGAGCAGCAGGCCGCGCTTGTTCGCGGTGACCGCGCCGGAGAACGCCACGGCGTTGGATCCCAGGTCCGCGTCCGGGTCGGCGAACACCTTCCGGGCGGCAGCGGCCGGGTCGGCGGGCAGCGCGGTACGGGGCGCGTCCTTGCCCGGCGGCTGTGCGCCCGGCGGCTGTGCGGAGGTGATGCTGTCCGCCAGCTGGCCCTGTCCGGCCAGCACGCTGACCGCGTAGGCGCGCCGCGCGACGTCGAGGGAGGTGACGGGGCGGACCCAACCGGCGCCGCGGCAGGCCGGATCGGTGATCCGGTTCTGCTTCAGCCAGGCGTTGTAGCCGGCGGCCCAGCCGCGCATTAGGTCCCTGGCCTGGCGGCTCGGACCGGCCGGTGCGGGCTGGTCGAGGAGCTTCTCCACGGTCCGTGCGTCGCGGATGCCGTGGAAGAACACATCGCTGGCGAGGTTGGTGGAGGCGCTGGACAGGGAATCGTCGGGCCTGGCGTCGGCGCCGAAGTGGCGTGAGCGTTCTCCGGCCAGCGTGACGAACCCGTCGGCGAGGACACACACGTTGTCCGCCGCCTGGGCCCAGCCGTTCCCGAAGCCGAGGCCGGCGTAGTCCTTGGCGGTGATGTGCGGAATGCCGAGTTCTGTGTAACGGATGGTCGCTGTCAGGCCTTTGCCGTCCGGGCGGTCCGTGGCGGCCGTGGCCGGCAGGGCCGTGGCGCCCGTGAGCAGGGCAAGCCCACCAATGGTGAGGGCGCGCAGGCTGTGGCGTAAGCGCAAAATGACTCCCCTCGGGAAGACGATCGATGAATGGTCGTGTGAAGAGACTCCCGTAAAGGGGCGGGGGGTTGAGGCGGTTTCACATTCGAGTGCCGGATGTCCGCTCGTCGATGATGCGCTTGATCTTGCCGACCGACCGCTCGAGCGTCTCCGGGGCCACGATCTCGACCCGTACCGACACCCCGATGCCGTCCTTCATCCGACGGGTGATCTCGCCGACGGCGGCGGCGCGTTGCTCCGGGGTCGCCTCCGGGCGCGCCTCGGCACGGATGGTGAGGCGGTCCATCCGGCCCTCGCGGGTCAGCCGGAGCTGGAAGTGCGGTGCGACGCCGGGTACGCGCAGGACGATCTCCTCGACCTGCGCGGGGAAGAGGTTGACCCCGCGCAGGATGATCATGTCGTCGCTGCGGCCGGTGATCCGCTCCATCCGGCGGAAGGCGGGCACGGCCGTGCCGGGCAGCAGCCGCGTCAGGTCACGGGTGCGGTAACGGACGACCGGCATGGCCTCCTTGGTGAGCGAGGTGAGGACCAGTTCGCCGGGGGAGCCGTCGGGCAGTACCTCGCCCGTGACCGGGTCGACGATCTCCGGGAGGAAGTGGTCCTCGAAGAGGTGCGGCCCGTCCTTGGTCGCTGCGTACTCCTGGGCTACGCCGGGGCCCATCAGCTCCGAGAGCCCGTAGATGTCGACCGCGTCGAGCGCGAAGCGCTCCTCGATCTCGCGGCGCATCTCCTCGGTCCACGGCTCGGCGCCGAAGATGCCGACCCGCAGGGAGGTGGAGCGGGGGTCGATGCCCTGGCGCTCGAACTCGTCGAGCAGGGTGAGCATGTAGGACGGCGTCACCATGATGATCTCGGGGCGGAGGTCGTGGATGAGCCGCACCTGGCGTGCGGTCATGCCGCCGGAGGCGGGGATCACCGTGCAGCCGAGCCGCTCGGCTCCGTAGTGCACGCCCAGGCCGCCGGTGAACAGGCCGTATCCGTACGCCACATGGACCTTGTCGCCCGGTCGCCCGCCGGCGGCCCGGATCGCGCGGGCGACCAGGTCCGCCCAGGTGTCGAGGTCGCGTTCGGTGTAGCCGACGACGGTCGGCTCGCCCGTGGTGCCGCTCGAGGCGTGGATGCGGCGCAGGCTCCGCTCGGGCACGGCGAGCATGCCGAAGGGGTAGTTGGCGCGCAGGTCGGCCTTGGTGGTGAACGGGAAGCGGGCGAGGTCGGCGAGAGTGCGGCAGTCCTCGGGCCGTACGCCGGCTGCGTCGAACGACCGGCGGTAGAAGGGGACGTTGTCGTAGGCGTGCCGGAGAGTGGTGTGCAGGCGCCGGAGTTGCAGCGCCTGCAGTTCCTCGCGTGGGATCAGCTCTTCCGCCGCGTCTGCCATGACGTGTCACCGCCTTGCCACTTGGTGCCGACCGATCATTCGGTATGTTGTGGGGAGCCAATCAGTGAAGGGGCGTGGACGTCAAGGGCGTCGTGGCCCTACGGTGAAGGTGCAGAACGCACCCCGGTCGCAGCGACCGGGTGTACCCAAGGGGCGGGGAGAAAGGTGCGTGCCCGATGTCTGTCGGGCTGCTGTCTGCGATCGTTGCCGCGCTCTACGCGGTATTGGTGTTCATCCTTGCGCTGACCGCGACCTTCGCGCGACGCGCCGTGCTGAGGCGCGAAGCCCGCACCACGCTGGCGGTCCTCGTCCCGGCCCGTAAGGCGGAGCGGACAACAACCGGAAGGTAAGAGCGCTGTGCTCCCCCGTGGATCCACGGGGGAGCACCACGTCTGTCAGCCCCCGGCCACCGAACGGGCCCAGCGGTAGTCGGCCTTGCCGCTCGGCGAGCGCTGGATCCTTTCGGTGAGGACAAGGCCGCGCGGCAGCTTGTAGCCCGCGAGCCGGGTGCGGCAGTGCCTCTGGAGGTCGTCGAGGGTCGGCGAAGGCGTCCCCTTCCGCGGCTGGACGACCGCCGTGACGCGCTGGCCCCACCGCTCGTCGGGGACGCCCGTCACCAGGGCGTCGTACACCGCCGGGTGGGCCTTGAGCACCTGCTCGACCTCCTCCGGGAACACCTTCTCCCCGCCGGTGTTGATGCACTGCGAGCCGCGCCCGAGGACGGTGACCACGCCCTGCGCGTCGACGGTCGCCAGGTCGCCGAGCATGACCCACCGCTCGCCCCGCGCCTGGAAGAAGGTCTCCGAGGTCTTCTTGGGGTCGTTGTGGTAGCCGAGCGGCACATGGCCGCGCTGGGCGATCAGGCCCGTCTCGCCCGGTGCCACCGGGCGGTGCGTCAGCGGATCGACCACGGCCGTACGGTCGTTGACGCGCAGCCGCAGTCCGGTCCGCGAGTCCTCGGTGGCCGTGCCGTTGAAGCCCGTCTCCGACGAGCCGAAGTTGTTCACCAGCGTCACCCGCGGCAACAGCGCGGTGAACTGGGCCCGTACGGCCTCCGAGAGGATGGCGCCCGAGCTGCTGACGCTCAGCAGCGACGAGCAGTCGGTGTCCCGCATCGGCCCGGCCAGCGCGTCCGCGAGCGGGCGCAGCATGGCGTCGCCCACGAGCGAGATGTTGGTGACCCTCTCCCGTTCGATGGTGCGCAGGACCTCCTCGGGCACGTAGCCGCGGTGAATCACCACCTTCTGCCCGTAGTCGAAGGCGATCAGGGCGGTGAACGTCGATGTGCCGTGCATCAGCGGCGCGGTGGGGAAGAAGACGAGTCCGTCACCGGCCGCCGCCACCCGCTCGGCCAGCTCCTGGGGACGCTGCACCGGTCTGCCCCGGGGGGCGCCGCCGCCGAGCGCGGAGAAGAAGAGGTCCTCCTGCCGCCACACCACACCCTTGGGCATGCCGGTGGTGCCGCCCGTGTAGACGATGAACCGGTCGTCCCCGGAGCGCGGCCCGAAGTCGCGGCCGGACGCGCCGGATTCCGCCTCCGCGAAGGGGACGGCGCCGGGCGGGCCCGCGTCGGGCGCGTCACCGGCCCGTACGAGATGACGCAGCTTCTCCGCGGTGGGCAGGGCCGCGGCGACCCGGGGGCCGAACTCGGCGTCGAAGACCAGGGCCACGAGGTCGGCGTCACGGTAGAGGTAGGCCAACTCATCCGCGACATAGCGGTAGTTGACGTTGACCGGGACGGCGCGGATCTTCAGGCAGGCCCACAGGGTCTGGAGGTACTCCACGCCGTTGTACAGGTGGAGCCCGACGTGCGTGCCCGGGCCGACGCCGTGGTCCCGCAGATGGTGGGCGAGCCGGTTCGCGGCGGCGTCCAGCTCGGCGTACGTCAGCCGGCGGCCCGGCCCGGGATGGACCAGCGCCTCCCGGCCGGGCACCGCGTCGACGACCGACTCGAAGAGATCGGCGAAGTTGAAGTCCATGAGACCTCAGTAGAGCGCTCGGGTGCGGTGCGCGGAAGGGAGGCGGGCAAGAAATCTGACGGGAAGTCAGAAAACTATTGAACCCCGCCCTCCCCTCCTGCACGCTGGTCCGCGTGACCCGACATCTGACCGTGGAACGGGTCGGTGCGACCCTCGTCCTCACCCTCGACCGCCCCGAGGCGAGGAACGCCCTCTCGCTCCCCATGCTCGCCGCGCTCCACGACGCCTGGCTTGCCGCCGACGCGGACGACGATGTCCGCTCGGTCGTCCTCACCGGCGCGGGCGGCGCCTTCTGCTCCGGCATGGACCTCAAGTCCCTCGCCGCCGGGGGCTCCGGCGACGACGACCCGGTGCGGGCCCGCTTCCGGGCCGACCCCGACCTGCACTGGAAGGCGATGCTCCGCCATCACCGGCCGCGCAAGCCGGTCATCGCCGCCGTCGAGGGCCCCTGCGTCGCGGGCGGTACCGAGATCCTCCAGGGCACCGACATCCGTATCGCCGGACAGGGCGCCGTCTTCGGCCTGTTCGAGGTGCGGCGCGGACTCTTCCCGCTCGGCGGCTCCACCGTCCGCCTCGCCCGCCAGATCCCCCGCACCCACGCCCTGGAGATGCTGCTCACCGGCCGCCCCTACACCGCCGCCGAGGCCGAGCGCATCGGGCTGATCGGCCGCGTGGTCCCCGACGGCACCGCCCTGGCCGAGGCCCTGCGGACCGCCGAACTCGTCAACGCCAACGCCCCGCTCGCCGTCGAGGCCGTCAAGGCCTCCGTGTACGACACCGCCGATCTCCCCGAGGAGGAGGGGCTGCGCCGCGAACTCGCCCACGGCAAGCCCGTCTTCGACAGCGCGGACGCCCGCGAAGGGGCCCGCGCCTTCGCCGAGAAGCGTCCCCCTGTCTACCGGCGCGCCTGAGGGGAGTGGTCCGCCATGCCGGAGATCACGCCGGAGTTCCTCACCGCACCCCTGGCCGTCTCCTTCCCCTTCACCCGCTCGCTCGGCCCCGTCCAGAGCGCCTTCCTGACCGGCCTGCGCGAGCGCACCGTCCTCGGCGTGCGCACCGAGGAAGGCCGGGTGCTCGTACCGCCCGTCGAGTACGACCCCGTCACCGCCGCCGAGATCCGCGAGCTCGTCGAGGTCGGCACCACCGGCCGCGTCACCACCTGGGCCTGGAACCCCGCACCGCGCACCGGCCAGCCGCTCTCCACCCCCTTCGCCTGGGTGCTCGTCCGGCTCGACGGCGCCGACACCGCCCTGCTGCACGCCCTCGACGCCCCGGGGCCCGAGGCGGTGCGGAGCGGCATGCGCGTACGGGTCCGCTGGGCCGCGCCGCGCACCGGCGCGATCACGGACATCGCCTGCTTCGAGCCGTACGAGGGCGATGAAGCCCCGGCCCAAGCGGCGCCGCACGACGGTCAGTTCGCCGATCCCGTCACCACGCTCGCCGCACCCGCCCGCCTCGACTACACCTACAGCCCCGGGCAGGCCCAGACCCGCTACCTCGAGGCCCTCGCCCGCCGCCGCATCGCCGGCGAACGCTGCCCCTCCTGCCGCAAGGTCTCCGTACCGCCCCGGGGCGCCTGCCCGACCTGCGGCGTCGCCACCACCGAACAGGTGCCGGTCGGCCCCCGCGGCACCGTCACCACCTTCTGCGTCGTCAACATCAAGGCCCGCGGCCAGCACATCGACGTGCCGTACGTCTACGCCCACATCGCCCTCGACGGCGCCGACCTCGCCCTGCACGGACGCATCGCGGGCCTGCCCTGTGACCAGGTACGCATGGGGCTGCGGGTGGAACCCGTCTGGGCCGAGGACAGCCGCCATCCCGCGTACTTCCGGCCCACCGGTGAACCCGACGCCGACTACGACACCTACAAGGGGCTGTTGTGACGACCGGCATTCCCGACATCGCCATCGTGGCCTTCGCCCAGAGCGACCACCGGCGCACGACGGCCGAGGTGTCCGAGGCCGAGATGCTGCTGCCCGTCCTGCGCGAGGTCCTCGACCGGGCCCAGCTCGCCTCTGGTGAGGCCGACTTCACCTGCTCCGGATCCAGCGACTACCTCGCCGGCCGCGCCTTCTCCTTCACCCTGGCGCTCGACTCCGTCGGCGCCTGGCCGCCCATCGCCGAGTCCCATGTGGAGATGGACGGGGCCTGGGCGCTGTACGAGGCATGGGTGAAACTCCGCACCGGCGAGGCGCGGACCGCGCTCGTCTACGCCCACGGCAAGTCCTCGGCCGGCCCGGTGCGCGACGTCCTCTCCCGGCAGCTCGACCCCTACTACGTCGCCCCGTTGTGGCCCGACTCCGTCGCCCTGGCCGCCCTCCAGGCCCAGGCGCTCATCGACGCGGGCGAGACCGACGAACAGGACCTCGCCGCCATCGCGGCCCGCAACCGCACCGCCGCCGCGGCCAATCCGCACGCCCAACTGCGCGGCCCCGTACCGTCCGGCGCGTACGTGGTCCGGCCGCTGCGCACCGGCGACTGCGCCCCGGTCGGCGACGGCGCCGCCGCCGTCGTCCTCGCCGCCGGGGACACCGCCCGCCGGATGTGCGCCCGCCCCGCCTGGATCCGCGGCATCGACCACCGCACCGAGGCCCACGGCCTCGGCGTACGGGACCTCACCGACTCGCCCTCCACCCGGCTCGCCGCCGAACGCGCCGGAGCGCACGACGCACCTGTCGATGTGGCCGAGCTGCACGCCCCGTTCAGCGCGCAGGAAGTCGTCCTGCGCAAGGCGCTGCGACTGGGGGAAGGGACGGCGGTCAACCCGTCGGGCGGCGCGCTCGCCGCGAACCCCGTCATGGCCGCGGGCCTGATCCGGCTGGGCGAGGCGGCCTCCCGCATCCACCGCGGCGAGGCCGACAGGGCGCTCGCACACGCCACTTCGGGGCCCTGTCTGCAGCAGAACCTGGTCGCCGTCCTGGAGGGAGACGCACCGTGAGCGCCGACCCCGTCGCCGTCGTCGGCATCGGACAGACCCGGCACGCCGCCGCGCGCCGCGACGTCTCCCTCCCCGGCCTCGTCCGCGAGGCCGCCCTGCGGGCGCTCGAGGACGCGCGACTCGGCTGGGCCGACATCGAGGCCGTCGTCATCGGCAAGGCGCCCGACTTCTTCGAGGGCGTCATGATGCCCGAGCTCTTCCTCGCCGACGCCCTCGGCGCCGTCGGCAAACCCCTGTTGCGCGTGCACACCGCCGGATCCGTCGGCGGCTCCACCGCCCTGGTCGCCGCGAACCTCGTCGCGGGCCGCGTCCACCGCACCGTCCTGGCCCTCGCCTTCGAGAAACAGTCGGAGTCGAACGCCATGTGGGCGCTCTCCCTGCCCGTCCCCTTCCAGCCCCCGCTGCTCGCCGGCGCGGGCGGCTTCTTCGCCCCGCACGTCCGCGCGTACATCCGGCGCACCGGAGCGCCCTCCGGTGTGGGGCCGCTCGTCGCGTACAAGGACCGCCGCAACGCCCTGAAGAACCCCTGCGCCCACCTCCACGAGCACGACATCACCCTCGAGTCGGTGTGCTCCTCGCCCATGCTGTGGGACCCCATCCGCTACGCCGAGACATGCCCCTCGTCCGACGGCGCCTGCGCGATGGTCCTCACCGACCGTACGGGGGCGGCCCGTTCACCCGGTCCGGCCGCCTGGGTCCACGGCGGTGCGATGCGCAGCGAGCCCACGCTCTTCGCGGGCAAGGACTGCGTCTCGCCGCGGGCGGGCCGCGACTGCGCCGCCGAGGTCTACCGCCAGGCGGGGATCACCGACCCGCGCCGGGAGATCGATGTCGCCGAACTGTACGTCCCGTTCAGCTGGTACGAGCCCATGTGGCTGGAGAACCTCGGCTTCGCCGCCGAGGGCGAGGGCTGGAAGCTCACCGAGTCCGGGGCGACCGCGCTCGACGGCGACCTGCCCGTCAACCCCTCGGGCGGGGTGTTGTCCACCAACCCCATCGGCGCCTCCGGAATGCTCCGGTTCGCCGAGGCGGCGCTCCAGGTGCGCGGCGCCGCGGGCGAGCACCAGGTCGCGGGGGCACGGCGGGCGCTCGGCCACGCCTACGGAGGCGGTGCGCAGTTCTTCGCCATGTGGCTGGTGGGGGCCGAACTCCCGGCGTCCTGAGGGGGATGCGGGCGGTCTGTCAGCCGTCGTCCGTGCTCGCTAGGGTGGGCAGGGGACGGCGACACGGGAGGAGCGGCGGACGTGGCGAACAGCGGCACTCGGCAGGTGGCGGGCTGTATGAAGCCGGATCTGGATCTCGCGCGGGCCACCTGGCAGCCGCACGGTCCGGAGGGCGGCGTCCAGATCGGCTTCATCGAGGGCTGGATCGCCATGCGGGACCGGCGCAGGCCGGACGCGCGGGCGCTGATCTTCACCCCTGAGGAGTGGCGCGTCTTCGTGGCCGGGGCCCAGGGGGGTGACTTCGGCCAGGTCTAGGTCAGCACGACGCAGCCGCGTTCTCGCAGCGCTGCGATGATGCTGCACCGGGAGCCGATCGCGTTCCAGCGCAGGTCCAGCTTCTCCAGGCTCGGCAACTCGGCCAGCCAGTGCGGGAGTTCGGTGAGCCGGTTGGCGCGCAGGTCGAGGTGGCGCAGCAGCGGCAGTCCGCGCAGGGCCTCGGGCACGGTGGCGAAGGCGTTCTCGCGCAGCTCGAGGGTGCGCAGCTCGTGCAGTCGGCCCAGCTCCTGCGGGAGGGCGGTCAGGGCGTTGCCGCGCAGCCACAGCTCGCGCAGCGCCGCGAGCCGTCCGAGCGATTGCGGCAGCCGCCCGAGCCGGTTGTGCTGGGCGCGCAGTTCCACGAGGGCGCTCATGTCGCCCAGGGCGTCGGGGAGTTCGCGCAGCTCGTTCTCGCCGATGTTGAGGTAGCGCAGGAGGGTGAGCCGGCCCAGCGTGGCGGGCAGCTCGGTCAGGGCGTTGTCGTGCAGATAGAGATAGCGGCTCAGTCCGGTCAGCCGGCCCAGCTCCGCCGGGAGTCCGGTCAGGGCGTTGTGGCCGAGGTCGAGCGTGTGCAGGTCCGTCAGCCGGCCGACCTCCGGCGGCAGCTCGGTGAGCCCGTTCCCGGCCAGGATCAGCACCCGCAGGCCGGGCGTCTCCCACACGGTCCCGGGCACGCTGCCGAGTCCGTGGTTCCAGTGGTCGAGCGTGCGGGTCGTCATGGCTCCGGCCTCCCCTTCTCTCCTCTTCCGGCTCTTCGGTGCGGCAGCGTATCCGTGGGCCCGGCACGAGTTCCCCCGGGGGCATGCAGCACTGCCGGGCACGTACGATGTGGGCATGTCCTTCCTCCGCCGCCGCAGCGCCGCCACTCCCGCCGGCCCGGACTTCGACGTCCTCGCGATGGACCCCGGCGACTGGCCGGGCGACCTCGGTGCCGGGCTCCTGCCCGCCGCCGACGGCAGCTGCCAGGGCGTCTTCCTCCGCTACGACCTCTTCGGCGGGCGCGGCCCGGCGATGATCATCGGCAATCTCCCGGAGGGATCCCCCGCACGGGAGCTAGCCGAGGGCCAGGTGCCGTTCGAGGTGGCACAGCTGCTCGCCGCGCTCGGCAACGAGGAGCCGGTCGAGGTGCTGGAGACCGAGGACATGCCGGTCATGCACGAGGACAACCTGCTCATCGTGCGGCGCCTGAAGTGCTCCGAGAGCCGGATCTCCTGCACGCAGTTCGACCGCAGCGACGGCGTCCTCGTCACCATCGCGAGCTGGGACCGCCCGATCACCGACGATCTCTACCAGCTGCTCAAGCCGCTGCCCGCCGAGATGTTCCAGGCGGGCTGACGCCGTCCGCACCGGGGCCCGGCACGTTCACCGTGCCGGGCCCCGTGCGCTACCAGCTGCTGGAACGCACCGTCACATCGGAGGCCTTCACGAACGCCACCCGGTGCCCGAACTGGATCTCGTAGTACGTCTCCTTGCCGCGCACCACCCGGTGGCCGGCCGGGTCGAAGGTCGTCGCCCACAGATACTCGCCCGGGGCCTTCTGGCCCAGCGCGTACGACTGGCCGGCGAGCAGCCGGTACGGCAGCGAGGTCACGGCCTGCACCGGCACACCGGCCGGATACGCCTCCTTCTCCGGGTACGCGCGCCCGTACACCGGGATCTCCTTCAGGCCCGCGCGGGGCGTGACGAGCTTCCCGGCGGAGCCCACCGTCGTCGGTGCCCACCACGGGTCGCGGAACCAGGCCTTCTGGCCCAGGTACCAGACGGCGGTCCAGTTGCTCCGGCGGTCGGCGACGGCGAACTGCTGCCCGGTGGAGGCGCGGGCCCCGGTGTCGTTGACGTCGGTGGTCGACGGTTCGCCCGCGGGATGCAGGCCGACGTCCTTGACCAGCGGGGCGTCGTCCTTCGGCTCGGTGTGCAGCCGGACGGCGCCGGAACCGTGCGCCGGACACGCCTGGCCCGCCTTCTCGCAACCCGTGTAGAGCGGCCGGTTCGCGTCGTAGTCCGGCAGGACCGTGACCAGGTCGCTGAACGGGCTCGCCGTGGGGTGGAAGGGCTTGCCCATCAGCTCGAAGTAGTGCGCCCAGTCCCAGTACGGGCCCGGGTCGGTGTGCATGCCCTTGATCGTCGAGGGCAGGGTGCCCGGGACGTTGTCATGGCCGATGATGTGCTGCCGGTCCAGCGGGATGTCCAGCTTCGACGCCAGATACCGCACCAGACGTGCGGACGTGCGGTACATCTCCTCCGTGTACCAGGCGTCGGGGCGGGCGAGGAAGCCCTCGTGCTCGATGCCGACCGACTTCGCGTTCACGTACCAGTTGCCCGCGTGCCAGGCCACGTCCTTCGTCGGCACGTGCTGGGCGATGTGCCCGTCCGCCGAGCGCACGGTGTAGTTCCACGACACATACGCCGGATCCTTGATCAGCTTCATCGTCGTCTCCCACGGCCCCTCGGTGTCGTGGATGACGATGTAGTTCACCGTCTGGGATGTGGGCCGGTCCGCGAGGTCGTGGTTGCCGTAGCTGTCCTTGCCCTCGAGCTGCTGGTACGGCGCCCAGACCGCCTCGCAGGCCACGGAGGAGGGGCACTCGACGCCCTGCGCCGCGGGCGCGGCGAGCCCCAGCCGCCCGACCTGCTCGGTGCGGGGCGCCACCTTCGGTTCGGCGGGGAGACCGACGCGCGCGCCCGAGTCGGTGGTGCGCTGCCCGCCGGAGCGGATCACCTGGAAGACGTCGTCGGCGAAGGTGGCGGCGGTCGCCGAGTCGGAGGCGCCCGGGTAGCTCGCCACCGCCCCGTACCAGTCGGCGGCATCGCGCCCGGCCGGCAGACCCAGCCGCTTCTGCGCGTCGGCGAGCAGCGCGGCGCCGCCCCGGAGGTTGGCCGCGGTGTCCTGGCGCAGCGCCGCCGGGGACAGTCCGGTGAGGGCGGCGGCCCGCTCCAGCGTGCGCAATCGCTGCGGGAGTACGCCGGGTTCGGGCGCCGGCGTCCCGGCGGTGGCGGGCGGTCTCGCGCCGTCGCCGCGGGCGTCCTCACCCTCGCCACCGGGCTGCGGGGCGTCGGCCAGGGCGGTGGCG
This sequence comes from Streptomyces sp. SX-6, assembly GCF_059089585.1. Lineage (NCBI taxonomy): Bacteria > Bacillati > Actinomycetota > Actinomycetes > Kitasatosporales > Streptomycetaceae > Streptomyces > Streptomyces sp. SX-6. The sequence goes on from NZ_JBTHHU010000007.1 coordinate 263,052, forward strand.
GCGTCGGTCAGGTGCATGGGGCCGTAGCCCCCGGTCACGCTCGGGGCGCCGCCGTGGGAGTCCCAGCGCGACTCCACATAGGCGACACCGAGCAGGACGCTCTGCGGGATGTGGTACATGGCCGCCGCCTCGGCGAACTCCCGCTGCAGGCCGCTGGTGCGGGGCTGCGCGGCAGTCGCCGTGGGCACGGCCGACACCACCGGCAGCAGCAGGGCGGCCGACGCGAGCGCGCCGGCCGCCCGTCCGATGTGGCGGCTTCTTCGCGGAGATCTCCGCGGAACGTTCCATGACTCTTCCGGGGCGGGTCCTCGCAATGCAGCCTCCTCGGTACGGGCCGTGCCGTGCGGTGGAGCAGAACCTACCAAGCACCCATGGTCGGCAGACGAACCGTCAATCAGACTGTAGTGCGGGTGTTGGGCCCGTCAACGCCCGCGCCACGGGAGGCGTTTCGGGCTGGGCTATGGGGGAGGGTGAACGCCGCTGCAACGCCGATACGCCGCGCTCCTGGCGCGGCGTATCGGCAAGGGGTGTGCCCGGCCTCAGCGGGTTCCGACGGCCGCGCGGACCGCGCGCCTGGCGAGCGCGCAGTCGTCGTGCAGCCGACGGAGCAGAAGCCGCTGTTCCTCTCCGGTGTCGGCCGCACCCGGGGGTGCGGGGTCCTGCAGGGCGCGCTGCAGAGCCGTCTCGTAGGTGCGGATCTCACGGGTCAGGACGAGCATCAGATTCACCAGAAAGGCGTCACGGGAAGCGGTCCCGCCGGCCTGTGCGTACTGGCTGATCTGCCGGCGGGCCACCGGGGCGTCGCCCAGGACGGTCCACAGCGTCGCCAGGTCGTAACCCGGGAGGTACCAGCCGGCGTGGTCCCAGTCGACCAGCACCGGTCCGGCGGGGGAGAGGAGGATGTTGGACAGCTGGGCGTCGCCGTGGCAGAACTGCCCCTGGACATGGGCCAGTCCGTGCAGCAGCTTCTGCAGGTCGCCCAGGTCGCGGTCGGTGAGCAGGCCCAGCTCGTGGAAGCGCGCGATGCGCTTGCCGTAGTCGAGCGGCATGTCGAACATGCCCGCCGGCGGGCGCCAGAGGTTGACCCGGCAGATCGCGCCGAGTGCCACCCTGACATCGGCACGCGGCGGGGCCTCCACCGGGTGCCGCCGGTCGGCTGCCGGCCGGCCCGGCATCCGCTCGATGACGAGTGTGCCGTTGTCGGGATCGGCGGCGATCAGGCGCGGCACCCGCACCGGCGGGCGGTGCCTGACGAACGCGCGATATGTCGCTATTTCGTGCTGGAACCGGCCGGCTCCGGCGGGGGAGTGGTCCAGTAAACACTTCGCCACGGCGCTGTTGCGGCCGGCGGTGCCGATCAGCAGGACGGACCGGCCACCACGGCGCAGCACCTGGACGGGGGCGAACTCCGGGCAGATGCGGTGCACCGATGCGATCACCGAGCGCAGCTGCGCGCCCTGGGGTCCGGACAGGTCGATTCTTCCGCTGAGCGGTCGCGTGTCGAGCCCCGGCCCCCTTCGCGTCCGTCCGGCCCCGAACGCGGCTCCCACGGCATGGGAGGGGTCGAGATACGGCCCGCCACCGCTCTGCTGCGGCGGCCGGATCTGCTGCGGCCGCGGCGGCCGGAGCGGAGCGGACACGGAGGTCGATGCTGCATACATGGGCGGTACAGATCCCTTCGTGTGCCGGCGAATTGCGGCGCGCCCCGGTCCCCCGGGCCTGTGCACCCTGGGGTAATGCGCCGGTTGCCGGGTGACCGGGGTGACGCGTTCCTACATCACACCCGGCCGCGGGTGGCACACCATGTGGCGCACCCTGGCGAACCCTGGCGAATACTCGCTTGGCCCATGACGGGCCCGATACCTTCAAGTCAGCCGAGAACCTGGGGGCTTGACGTGACGAGGGAACCCAACACCCGCCTCGCGGATCTGTTCGGCCTGGCCGGATGGTCCAAGGGCGAGCTCGCGAGGCTGGTCAACCGGCAGGCGGCGGTCATGGGACATCCGCAGCTGGCGACCGACACCTCGCGGGTGCGGCGCTGGATCGACATGGGGGAGTCCCCGCGCGATCCCGTGCCCAAGGTGCTGGCAGCCCTCTTCACCGAGCGACTCGGCCGTGTCGTGACCATCGAGGACCTCGGGTTCGGCCGGCGAGGGCGCGCGGCCAGACAGTCCCACGACGGGCTGCCCTGGCCGCCCGAGCGGACCGCCGCGGTCCTCACCGAATTCACGGGAATGGACCTCATGCTCAACCGACGCGGCTTGGTGGGTGCGGGCGCCGTGCTCGCCGCAGGCTCAGCACTGACCGGAGCGATGCACGAGTGGCTGCACACCGACCCGGTGCTGGCCTCCGACGCCCCCCGGCTCGACGATCCCCTTCGCGACTCCCTGCACGCCGACCCGGCGGGGTACGACCGCTACGAGGCGGCCCCCGTGGGCTCCACCGAGATCGACGAGCTGGAGCGCTCGGTCGATGTCTTCCGCGCCTGGGACGCCGCCCGTGGCGGCGGGCTCCAGCGCAAGGCGGTGGTGGGCCAGCTCAACGAGGTGGGGGGCATGCTCTCCTACCGCCACCCCGACCATCTCCAGCGCAGGCTGTGGGGGGTCGCGGCGAACCTCGCGGTGCTGGCCGGCTGGATGTCCCACGACGTGGGCCTCGAACCCACCGCCCAGAAGTACTTCGTCATCGCCGCGCACGCCGCCCGCGAGGGCGGTGACCGCCCCCGGGCGGGCGAGGCGCTCTCCCGTGCGGCCCGGCAGATGGTCCATCTCGGCCGTCCCGACGAGGCGTTGGACCTGATGAAGCTCGCCCAGTCGGGATCCGGGGGCGAGACGCTGCCCCGTACCCGGGCCATGCTCTGCACCGTGGAGGCGTGGGCCCAGGCCTCGATGGGCCGCAGTCAGGCCATGCGCCGCAACCTGGGTGAGGCCGAGGAGCTCTTCGTCTCGGACAAGGCCGATGCGGAGCCGCCGAGTTGGATGCAGCACTTCGACGAGGCCGACCTGCACGGAATGCAGGCCCTGGCCTACCGGACCCTCGCGGACCACGACCCCTCGGCGGCGGTCATCGCCCAGCGGCACGCCAAGGAGGCGCTGCGGCTGCGCAAGGGCGGCCACCAGCGGTCCATGATCTTCGATTACATCTCCCTGGCCTCGGCCTGTTTCATCAGCGACGATCCCGAACAGGCCGACACCTATGCCCGGCTGGCCCTGGTGACCATCGGGGAGACCTCCTCGCACCGCACCTGGGACCGGCTGCGCGAGATGTACCGGCTCACCGGGAAGTACGCGGGCTTCGCGCGCATCGCCGATCTGCGCCAGGAGATCCAGGCGGCGCTGCCGAAAGGCCCCGGGAGGGGAAGGGTGGCGCCGGCCTGACGGCCGGCCCCGGCGGGGGCGTCAAGCCCGTCAGGCCGGTGCGTCCGGCCCGGCACCGACGCGGGCGATCAGCACACAGGCATCGCCCTCGCGCGGGTGTCCGCCGAACTCCTCCACCACGGTGCGTACACATGCGTGGGCGTTCTCCGCCTCGGCGAAGCGGGGGGCGAGCCCCAGCAGACGGTCCGCGCTCGTGTCCTGCCACGGCTCGGCATCGCGCGGCGACAGGCCGTCGGTGTGCAGCAGGAGCACATCACCGGGGAGCAACTGCTCCTCGGCCTGTGCGTAGGTGGCGTCCGCGACCGCCCCGAGCAGGACGCCCTCCGGGGGCCGCAGGGCCCGTGCCGCCCCGGCGCGGTAGAGGACCGGGGCGGGGTGCCCGGCCTGTGCCCAGCACAGGACCCGGGTCCGGGGGTCGTAGCAGCAGCAGACCGCGCTGCCCAGGGCGGGCTGCGCCGAGGTGTCGAGCAGCCGGTTGAGCCAGCCCATCAGGGGGCCGGGCTCGGCACCCGCGACGGCCATGCCGCGCATCGCGCCGAGCAGTACGGCCATGGTGGAGGTGGCGGTCACGCCGTGCCCGGCGAGGCCGCCCACGCTCAGCAGCGTCCGCCCGTCGGGCAGCGGCAGCGCGTCGAACCAGTCACCGCCGATGAGGGAGCCGGCGGCGGAAGGGAGGTACTGCGCGGCCAGCTCGAGGTCGCCCCCGGCCTCGAGCAGGCCCGAGGGCGCCGGGCCGCCGTCGAATCCGGGCAGCAGAGGGCCGTGCCACGGGGGCAGCACGGCCTCCTGCAGCTCGGCCGCCACGCGGTGCTCCGCGCTGGCGAGGCGCCGCCGGTGGCGCAGCGCGTCACCGGTCTCGTGCACGGCCTCCCGGCTGCGGCGCAGATCGCCGACGTCCCTCAGCACGGCCCACATGGAGGCCGTGCAGCCGTCGCCGTCGAGCACCGGCTCGGCCAGCATGTGCACCGTGCACCGGGTGCCGTCGGCTCGCAGGACGCGGAACTCGCAGTCGATCGGCTTGCCGTCCACGAGACAGTCGGTGACCAGCGCGGCCAGCAGCTCCGTGTCCTCGTCGGCCAGCCACGAGGGCAGCTCGTCCAGGGTCAGGGGGCCGTCCTCGGGGCGGCGCCCGAAGAGCTCGAAGATCTCGTCGGACCAGGTGACGTCGTCGGTGAGGAAATTCCACTCGGCGCTCCCCACCCGGCCGGGCGGGACGTCCGGGGCGACCCCGGCCGGCTCTTGCGGCGGTTCCTCCCCGCTCATGTCCGGCATCCCCTCACGTAGCTGTCCCAGCTGCCCGTCGAGGTCCGCTAAGTGGTGCGCGGCCAGCTCGCACAGGGCGCGCTGCCAGCGCGAGCGGGGGTCGTCCGCCCGCTCGGCCTCCTGCGTCGCGCGGCGTACCGCGTCGACATCGCCCCGGAGCCGCCGCGTCTGGGTGATCAGGGCATCGACGGCTCCGTGCTGGGGCGGCTCGATCGCGGAACGGTCCGCGGGGAATGGCGACGGCATCGCGTACTCCGATACGGGCGGGGCGCGGCCGAACGCCGGTGGTTCCGTGGATACGGCCGGGAAGAGTGCGGTAACGACTCTTGCACAGCGAGCGACGGCTCGTAACCACTTTGGCAATACCCGATCCGGTGGTGCGCTCGACATATGACACCGGTCTTACGGTCATATCGGGCGGGACTCGGCGGAATGCTCAACTCCGGGTAGGCTGCGGGCGCCCGGGGACCCCGAGTCCCCACGATTCGCCCGGCATGGTCCGGGTGAGCAGCGGCAAGAATGCCGTCCGTAAGGAAATCCCGTTGCCAGCCGACTCCCCGCACCGGATGCTGACCTCATGTTCGATCCAGACATAGCGCCCAGCGGCACCCTGCTCGGCCTCCTCCAGCGAGGCCGTGGCGACGGGACCCTGCATGCCCTCGCGGCGCCCCGGGCCGAGGCGCTCGAGGCACTGAGCCGCTGTGTGCTCCACGACCCCCGCCGCGACTGGCAGGTCGAGAACCGCTCCCTCTATTACGCGCGGCTCCACTTGGACCTCGACAGCGGACTCCAGGCGATCGAACAGCACCTCTTCCACCCGGACGACCTGCTCGACACCGCCGAGGAGCGCACCGGGCTCGCCCTCGCGGTCCTCGGCCACCTCGCCTCGTACGGCCGCGAGGACGCCCTCCTGCTGCTGCGCCGCTACGCCTGCACCGGGGCGAACTGGCGGTGGGCCCTCGACGAGCTGGCCCTCCGCGACGACGACGCCTCCCTGGCGGCCCTCGGCGAGGCCGTCGTCGCCAGGTTCCCGCTCACTCCCGAGGGCGAAGCCGAGCTCGCCGCCGCCGCGCGCGATGCCTTCGAGCCCCGCCCGTGGCGGATCTGGGCGGACGACCAGTACGCCCCCGCGACCGCCGAACGGGTGCGCGCCGCGCAGGAGCGGGGTGCGTTCGACCGCTGGCAGCGCCAGCTGCGTCCCACCGGGCCGCGGCCCGGCTGGAGTGTGCGCGAGGTACTCGACTGGGCCCAGCAGGGGCTCGACCAGTACCCCTCCCAGCAGCGGCACGTGGCCGCCGCCCGCTGCCTGACCGCCGTCGCCGGCCCCGAGGACCGGCTGGAGATCATCGAGGCCGCCGCCTTCGGCCCCGGCGGCGCCGCCCGGGCCACCGCCCTGCGCTACCTCGCCGAGCACGACGACCCGCAGGCCCTCGACCTCCTCGAGGGCGCCGCCGCCGATGCCTCCGAGCTCGTCGCGGACGCCGCGGTCACCGCCTTCGAGCGCATGCGCGGCCCCGCGGCCCTCGAGCGCGCCCGCACCTGGGTCCACCGGTCCGACGCCCTCGGCGCGGCCGCCGCCGGGATGCTCGCCTGCCGGGGCGCGGAGTACGACTCCGCGCTGGTGCTGAGCGCCCTGCGCCGCGCCGTGCGGACCGAGGGACCCGACGCCCCGGTGCTGTGGGACCTGGTGGACGGCGCCGGGCGGCTCGCGATCCGGTGCGCCGCCCCGGTCCTGCGCCATATTTACCGCGAGACGTCCTCCTCCCACCTCCGCGGCCGCGCGGCGCGGGCGCTGGCGGCGACGGACCCGTCCTTCGCCGCGGGGTTCGCCGTCGAATGCCTCTGGGACTGCGAGGAGTCCACGCGCGAGCTCGCCGCGCATCACGCGGTCACCGCGGACGCCCGCGTCATGGACCGGCTGCGCAGACTCGCCGCCGATCCGGCGGAGGAGGCGGAGGTCCAGACGGCGGTCCGCAGCCGCTTCGGCCCGGACGCGTCCGCGGTGTGACCCAGCGGTGTGACCTAGGGGCCGACAGCGCCCCCGCCATGTGCGAAGCTGTGGCGAAGACCGGTACGGCCAGGAGGTTTTGATGACGGATACAGGAGCCCAGGAAGGCGCGGAAAGCGCCGGGGACGATGTGAAGCGCAAATTCCGCGAGGCGCTGGAGCGCAAGCGCGGCCGGTCCGCCGACGCGGGCTCGGGTGGCCGGGGGCAGGACGGTGCCAAGATCCACGGCACGCACGGCAAGGCCGGCGGCCAGCGCTCCTTCCGCCGCAAGAGCGGCTGAGGCCGCAGAGTCTCCGGCGTCCGCTACTGGACGTCGAATTCATTGCCCTCCGGGTCCGCCATGGTGACCCAGCTGCCGCCGTGCTCGCGTACGACGTGCAGCACGGTGGCGCCCAGGCCCTTGAGCCGCTCCACCTCGCCGTCCCGGGCCTCCGGCCCCGCGTGCAGGTCGATGTGGAGGCGGTTCTTGGTCCCCTTGGGCTCGGGGACGGCCTGGAAGAGCAGGCGTCTGCCCAGGCCCGCGCCGGTGGCCTCGTCGACCGGGTCCGTCGGGTGCCGTACCGCCGCCAGCTCGCGCCAGGCCTTGCGGCCCCCGATCTCGGTGACGTCCTTTTCGCCGACGGCGCCGGCGGCGAGCAGACGCTCGATCAGCGCGCTGTTGTCCTCGACCTCGTAGCCGAGAGCCGCTCCCCAGAACGCGGCCAGCCCGTTCGGGTCCGTGCAGTCGACGACGAGCTTCCAGTCCAACGCCATGGTTCTCTCTCCTTGCTGACGGCCTGTCCGCGCCGGGGCCGCCTCGGTGAAACCCTTTATAGTGGTTACGCGATCGGACGGGCAACCGCACCCGGCGGCGTGCGGTCCGGGGCATGCGCCCTGCTGGGCACGTCCCGGGTGTGCGGATAATGGGAACCCGACAGTCAATCAGCACCACAACACAGGGGGCGTCGATGAAGAGCGAGCAGAAGCACGAGGGTCGGTACCGGGGGCGTCTTGCCCGCCGGATATCCGCCGTCGTGGCTCTCGCGCTGGGTACCGCTCTGCTGGCCACGCCCGCGTCGGCCGTGAGCACCCACGCTTCGGTCCGGACCGCGCAGCACGTCGTCGTGGCGGAGTCGTCCGCGACGGGCACCGCCGCACAGCACACCTCGCACACGGCGGCGCGGACGGTGGCGTACACGCAGCACACCGACCGGCAGACCGCCACGCATCAGCAGCTGGCGAAGACCAAGAAAAAGAAGGGCTTCTTCGCGAAGCTGGGGAAGTTCCTGCTCATCCTGGTGATCATCATCATCCTCTTCGTGATTCTGGTGATCTGGCTGATCGTGCACTTCGTGCGCAAGGCGTTCCGGCGCCGCTGACGCCGCGTCACGCCGGAGGCCGCCGTCGCGGGAGCGAACGGCGGCCTCCGGTGCGTGTGCGTCCGGTCAGCTCGTCCGCGCCACCCAGGCCAGCGCCAGCCAGGGCGTGAGCGCGGCCCCGGCCGCGAGGCTCCAGCCCGTGCCGGTGCCGGGGAAGCCGGTGAGCAGCGGGGTGATGAGCCCGGCCCCGAGCAGCAGAACGGCCGCCGCGGGCAGGTGCGTCCACGGCTCGAAGCGGCGCGCCCGGCGGACCCCGGCCTCGCGCAGGCGCAGGAAGAGGCCGGTGACGAAGCCCGCGGCGAGACCGAAGATCCAGATGGCGGGCAGTGCGATGTAGCGGCCCACGAAGGTGTCGATGTCGCGGTCCGGGGTCTGTCGTACGCCGAGGTCGGGCCGGGCGGGTGCGTACAGCAGGCGCACCGTGCGCCCTGTCTCGAGCGTGCCGGCGGAGCGTATGCCGTCCACCGTGACCCGGCGCGGGCCGGAGTCGAACAGGACCGTCGCCACGATCGTGGAGGCGTACTCCGCGGTGCCGTTGACCTCGACGTGGGTGGGACGTGGCGTGCCCACCACCTTGGCGACGCGCACATCGCGGGTGTGGCCTCCGGCCGCGTCGACCTTCGCCAGCCAGGCGCCGTCCGCGCCGTCGGGGCCCACTCCCTGGCACAGTGCCGCCGCGCTGGTGAGCGCGACGCCGAAGCCCGTCACCCAGCACAGCAGACGGGAGGGGCGCGGCGCGGGCCAGGGCTCATGGCGCCGGCGCCAGGTCTTCCTGCGCAGTGCCGCCCGCCTGCGCGCCCGGACCGCGGAGGAGGTCAGGAACCAGCTCAGGGCGCATGCCGCGGTGATGCCGAGCCATCCCAACTGCTCCCGTTTGGGCGGCAGTTCGCGGAACGGCGCCAGGCCGAGCAGTACGGTCGCGTACCCGGCGAGCAGCGTTGCCCAGCCGGTGATCCGCGTCCACCATCCCATGCCCCGCCAACCCCGCCCCACCGCTTGATGATCTTGACGTGCACAGCGTAATCGCCGTGCACGGCACCGGCATCGGAGGGGCTGCGGACGTCAGGAGTGGGGCGCGAGGAATCTCTCCGGCTGGCACGCGTCGCACGGGCGCACGTCGTGCGTGGCGATCTGGATGCGGGCCTCGGCCGTCGTCAGGGTCTCCTCGCCGCCCTTCGGCACCCAGCAGCCGGCGTGGTGCAGCTCCTGCAGCACGCCCCCGGAGCGACGGTGCAGGGTGACGGGCCAGACGGCGTCCTCGAAATCGGCCCTCATGGTGCGTCGATGCGAAATGTGCGTGCGATCGGAGTCGCCGGAAAGGCGTTTGAGCACGATGTCGCGCACCCAGTCGCGCGCGGAATGGCCGGTGCGTTGTGCAGCGGCCTCAATACGGACGAGTTCGTCAGGGGAGAAGAGCTGCTCCATGCCGCGCGACAGTAGCAGCGGACGGCCGTCGGCGACCCGGGTTCCGGGGGATCTCCGGGCTGTGCTGACCTGCGGGTTGACCAAGCGGTACGGTGCGTCGGAGTGCACCGTGGCGAGGGGCGCGCACAGGCCGCGCAGGTCCTTCCGCGCGCACCTCGACTGGCATAGGACAGGCGCCTATTCGGGGTGGCATCGGCGGGATAGCCGATTACCCGCCCTTGGGATTCCCGGATATCACCTGTCTTCGTGAATACCGCCCGCTCCGGCCCCGGACCGGTGTCGGAGCGCGGTGTCAGTGCGAGGCGTGCGAACCCAGGTAGAAGAGCAGCCAGATGAACCCGGCGAGCAGGTGTCCGAGGACGATGTAGATCAGCACCCGCCAGCCGATCGCCTTCTCCGCGTACTTCTCGTTCTGGCTCATCGTCGTGCTCCCGTCGTACCCGTTCCGTCCCCGTCGCCCCGCAGCTCCGACAGCAGCTCCTCCTGGCCGGTCAGTACCTGGGCCAGGATGCGCCGGGCGGCCGCCAGCAGCTCCGCGACGTCGCCGCCCGCCAGGGCGTAGACGACGGTGGAGCCCTCGCGGGTCGCGGTCACGATGCCCGAGCGGCGCAGCACCGCGAGCTGCTGGGAGAGGCTGGACGGCTCGATCCCGATCGCGGTGAGCAGGTCGCGCACCGGCTTCGGGCCGTCCTGCAGGAGCTCCAGCACCCGGATGCGCACGGGATGTCCGAGCATCCGGAAGAACTCGGCCTTCGCCTGGTAGAGCGGTACTCGCACCCCGTTCAATCCCTGCTCCGTCCTTCTTCCGCGTCGTCGGTGCCGACGCCGTGCTCCCATGCGATGCGCAGCGCGTCCTCCAGTTCGTCCTCCGCCGTGGCCACCGCGAAGACGTCCCCCGCCGCCCGGGCCGCAGCCAGGGCGGCGCGCGCCGCGCGCACCCGTTCCCGCATCGCCTCGGCGAACGCGCTCACCGCTGCCCCCAACGTGGCTCGACCGATTGCCCGCACAACTGGTGAATTGAAGAACTCTGCACATTCTAACCGCGCCGCCACCTGGGGTTCCGCCGTCGGTGCACGGGGGTGCGTCGGTCATGTGGGCGACTCGGGGTGTGTTCGCTGTGTTTGTCACATGATCCTAGGGTCCGCTTTGTTAGCTTTTCTCCACTTCTCTGGCGGTTTCATCGAGCGGTGGCAGGGGGTGCGGTGGTGGCGGTTTCGGCGAGTGAGGCCGGGCTGGTGGCGGCCCGCGAAGGCCCGGTCACGAATTCCTCCGGCTCCTCCGGCAGGAAGCGGCACGGGGGCGCGCCGCGCGGGCCGGCCGTCCGCGGCCAGGGGGGTACGGGGCCCGTACCGGACGGCGTCCCGCCGCGCTACGACTACGCCGCGTTCAGCAGGCTGGCGGGGGAGCTGACGGAACCTCCCGCCGGGGCCTACCGGGTGGCCTACCGCCGGCTGATCGGCCGCGGGATCGGGCTCACGGCGGGGTCGTGCCTGCTGGCGGCCTCGGCCCCCCTGGTGTCGCTGACGCTGCTGCTGTGGCTGATGATGCCGGAGCACTGGGCGGACCGGCCGTACGCCGCCGGCTGGGAGCGGGCCGCGGATGCCGTGATGACGGTGTCGATCGTGCTCATCGAGGTCTTCCGGCTGGTCAACGTCGTCTCCAACGCCCACGCGACCTGGGCGGCGCGGGACCCCGTGCCGGTACGGGAGCAGTCCGGCACCCGCGTGGCGTTCGTGACGACGTACGTGCCCGGCAAGGAGCCCTTCCCGATGGTGCGCGCGACCCTGGAGGGTGCCGTCCGCATCACGCACGACGGCCCGCTGGACGTCTGGCTGCTGGACGAGGGCGACGACCCCGAGGCGAAGCGGCTGTGCGAACGGCTGGGCGTACGGCACTTCACGCGCAAGGGCGTCGAACGCTGGAACCGGCCCTCGGGGCGCTTCCGGGCCCGTACGAAGCACGGCAACTACAACGCCTGGTTCGACGTGCACGGGAACGACTACGAGTTCATGGCCTGCGTGGACACCGACCATGTCCCGCTGTCCAACTTCCTCGAGCGGATGCTCGGTTACTTCCGCGACCCGGACGTGGCCTTCGTCGTCGGCCCCCAGGTCTACGGCAACTACACGACCGTCGTGACGAAGGCCGCCGAGAGCCAGCAGTTCCTCTTCCACGCGCTGGTCCAGCGGGCGGGCAACGCCTACGGCGCACCGATGTACGTCGGCACGAGCAACTGCGTGCGCACCAGCGTGCTGCGGCAGATCGGCGGGCTCCACGACTCGATCACCGAGGACATGGCGACCGGCATCGAGATCCACCGGCGCCGCAACCCCGCGACCGGCCGCCGCTGGCGCTCCGTGTACACCCCGGACGTGCTCGCCGTGGGGGAGGGGCCGTCCACCTGGACGGACTTCTTCTCCCAGCAACTGCGCTGGTCGCGCGGGACGTACGAGGCACTGCTGCGGCAGTTCTGGCGCGCGATGTGGTCCATGCCGCCGGGGCGGGTGCTCAACTACCTGCTGTTGGTGACCTATTACCCGATGGCGGCGCTGAACTGGGTGCTGGGAGCCCTGTCGTGCGTGCTGTTCCTCGGGCTCGGCGCCTCGGGCATCGACGTCGACTCCGAGCTGTGGCTGATGCTCTACGCCGACGCCCTGGGCCTCCAGGCCGGGCTGTACATCTGGAACCGGCGGCACAACGTGAGCCCCCACGAGCCCGCCGGCTCCACGGGGATCGTGGGGATGCTGATGTCCGTGCTCGCGGCGCCCATGTACGCGCAGTCGCTGGGCCAGGCCCTGCTGCGGCGGCGCTCGCGCTTCGTGGTGACGCCCAAGGGGTCCTCCGCCAGCCCGGACAGCATGGCGACCTTCCGCACCCATCTGGCGTGGGCGGCCGTGTTCCTGGTGTCCCTGGCCGCCTCGCTGGTCCTCGGCCACGCGCACACGGCGATGCGCGTATGGGCGCTGATGGCGCTCGGGGCGGCACTCGTGCCGCTCGCGGTGTGGCGCAGGGACCAGTGGCGCGGGCGGAACACCCCGGCGGCGGACGGCGCCGCCGGTGACGGGGGGCTGGCGCCATGGTGAGGTTCCGCCTCGACGCGAAGGCGCGCCGCACGCTGCTCGTCGCCGCCGCCCTGGTGGCGCTGGTGGCGGCCAACGGCCCGGCCGCCATCGGGTTCGCGGAACGGACCTGGCACGAGTACACCGTCAACCGGACCGCGTACAAGGAGCGTTACGGGCACTGGGACCTGGTGGACGTACCCCGCAGGTTCCGGGTCAACGCGATCCACGCGGCCCTGCTGCACACCGGCAAGGTGCTCCTGGTCGCCGGATCGGGCAACGACGAGAAGAGTTTCCGCGCCGGGACGTTCCGGAGCGTGCTGTGGGACCCGGAACGCAACACGTTCAAGGACGTCCCCACGCCCAAGGACATGTTCTGCTCTGGCCACGCCCAACTCCCGGACGGGCAGCTGCTGGTGGCGGGCGGCACCGCGCGCTACGAGAAGCTGACCGGCGACGTGCAGCGCGCCGGCGGGGCGATGCTGGTGAAGAACGAGAACCCGGACGCCCCGCGACTCTTCCGCGCCGGGACCGTCTTCGAGGGCTCGGGCGGCAAGCGGTACCGGACGCAGTTCCCGGTGCTCGTGCCCCGCGCGACGAAGACCATCGCCCCGGGCGTCGGCGGCGGCCAGAAGGTCACGGTGGCCGCCGCCCAGGCGCGGGTGTACGTCGAGTCGGTCGTCGAGGGGGAACAGGGCATCGCCCACACCGCCGACCAGTACCGCGTCGCCGGCCTCACCGGCAAGGACGCCCGCGACTCCTACGGGATCGCCGCCAAGCTGGGCCTCGACAAGAAGGACTTCCAAGGGCTCAGGGACGCCTACGAGTTCGACCCCGTGACCGAACGGTACGTGCGCGTCGACCCCATGGCCGAGGCCCGCTGGTACCCCACCCTGGTCACGCTCGACGACGGCAGGGTCCTGGCCGTCTCCGGGCTGGACGACATGGGCGAGATCATCCCGGGCAAGAACGAGATCTTCGACCCGCGGACCCGAACGTGGAGCACCGGCCCCAACCGCTACTTCCCCACCTACCCCGCCCTGTTCCTCACCCGTGGCGGGCGCCTGTTCTACTCCGGTTCCAACGCCGGTTACGGGCCCGCCGACCAGGGCCGTATCCCGGGGCTGTGGGACGTGCGCACCAACGCCTTCCTCCCGGTGCCGGGACTGGGGGACCGCACCATGACGGAGACGTCGGCCTCCGTACTGCTGCCGCCCGCCCAGGACCAGCGGGTGATGATCCTCGGCGGAGGCGGGGTGGGCGAGTCCCACGACTCCACCAGGCGTACCGCCGTCGCCGACCTCGGCGCGCCCGCGCCGCGCTGGACCCCCGGCCCCGAGCTGCCGACGGGCACCCGCTACCTCAACGCCGTGCTGACGCCCGACGACACCGTCTTCACCACCGGCGGCTCGGGCGACTACCGGGGCAAGCGGGCCTCGGACATCCTGCGGGCCCAGTTCTACGACCCCCGCACCCGAGCCTTCCGCCCCGCCGCCGATCCCACCGTCGGGCGCGACTACCACGCCGAGGCGCTGCTGCTGCCCGACGGGCGCATCGCGGTGTTCGGTTCCAACCCGCTCTTCGCCGACAAGGACGACACGACGCCCGGCACGTTCGAGCAGCGCATCGAGGTCTACACGCCGCCCTACCTCTACCGCGAGCGGCGCCCCGAGGTGCGGGCGGCCGTCGTCGAGGCCCGGCGCGGGGCGACGCTGACGCTGCCCGTGGCCGCTCCCCGCGGCATCGCCGCGGCGCGGCTCATGCGGCCGAGCGCGGTCACCCATGCCACGGACGTGGAGCAGCGCTCCGTCGCCCTGCGGACGGAGGTCCGCGGCGGCGCGCTGTCCGTGACCGTCCCGGCGGACCCGTCCCTGGTGCCGGGAGGCTGGTACATGCTCTTCCTCACCGACCGGTCGGGGACGCCGTCACGGGCGGTGTGGGTGCGGGTGAGCTGAGGCCGGCGGGGGCCGGGTCGAAGAACGTGATCTCCACGCGGGCACCCAGGGAAGCGGCGGCCGCGGCGAGGGAGTCGACCGTCAAGGTCCCGTCGTCGCGGAGGACTTGGCCCGGCGGGACGCCCATGCGCTCCGCCAGGTCCTTGCGCGTCATCCCGCGTTCCGCCAGCAGTCCCGCGAGTGATGCCGTGGCCTGCCGGGCCAGCCTGGCCCCGGACTCGTCGGCGGTGCGTCCGCTCATGCCGTTCCCCCTGCTACCGGGTGGTCGAGGTGCGCCGCCGGGCGGGCCGGCCGCTACCGGTCAGCATGCCACCTTTAGGCATAGCTAAAAGCACGCTTCCGGGCAAAGACCGGGTCATGCCGGGGGCTTGGTGGCGGGAGTCGGCGGGAGGGCGGGGGCGCGGGAACTCGCCGGTGCGGGTGGCGCAGCCGGTGTGTGCGGTGCGGCCGACGTGGGTGGTGCAGGCAGTGCGTGCGGTGTGGGCGGTGTGGCCGGTGTGGGTGGTGCGACAGGGGTCGGCGGAGCCGGTGGTGCCGGAGCCGGCGGGGACACCGGAGCCGGCGGCGTCGGCTGTGCCGGGAACGGCGGTGTCTCCGGTGCCTGTGTCGGGACGGTCGTGGCCAGGCCGAGCGCGTACTCGGCCCACCACTGACCCGCCGGCGGCGCCCCCCGGCATGTGCCGTCCGACTCGCCCGGCCGCTTCACCCACACCAGCGCGTCGACGCGCGCGTCACCGGTGACGGTGGTGGGCGGCGCCCCCAGCGCCCGGCCGGGCGGGTTGCACCACGGCTCGTCCCCGCCGGACTGCGCCTCGCGCGGCAGCGGGCCGTTGCCGTTGCGGCTGGTGTCGATGATGTAGTGCGCCCCGCCCAGCAGGGCGGACAGCCGGTCGCCGTAGTCCCGTGTCACCGACGTGGTGTGGAAGTTGGAGACGTTGAGCGCGAACCCGTCGGCCCCGCCGACCCCCGCCTGCTTCAACGCCGCGGCCAGCCGCGGCAGATCGGGGATCCAGCCGGCGTTGCCGGCGTCGAGGTACACCGACGCGCCGGGGTGGGCCTTGAACGTCCGTACGGCCTCCGCCAGGAGCGGCAGGCGCTCCTGAGCCACCGTCGCGGGGACACAGCCCGACACCCACTGCGCGATGGCGTCGGGCTCGAGGACCACCCACGCCCGGCGCCGGCCGATCCCCTGCGCGGCCCGCGCCACCCAGGCCCGGTACGCGGCGGCGCCGGACGCGCCGCCGGAGGAGTACTGGCCGCAGTCGCGGTGCGGGATGTCGTACGCCACCAGCAGCGGGACGCGGCCCGCCCGTTCGGCCTGCCAGGTGACCGCGTCGGCCTGTGCCGCGGGGTCGCCCGAGGTCAGCCACACGGCGGCCGGCTGCTCGGCGATGCGTTGGACGGCCGCCGCGTCCTCCTCCCGGCCCCGCTCCTGCCAGATCCGTACCTGCCGGGCGGCCCGGCCCAGGGGCTCCACCCAGAACGGCGACCCGGTGGCTGCGCCGCCACCGCCCGTCATGCCCGCGTGTGCCGTGCGGACGACCACCAGCAAGCACACCGCACCCGCGCATGCCCACAGCACGGCACGGGCCGAACGGGCCCCGGACATGAGCTCCACCTCATTCACCTGGGCGTTGGCAGTTGCCTCCAGGCTCAGATGTGAAGCACCGTCAGGTCCTGTTCTGCTGCGCCGTACGGGGAGCGCACTGCTCCGCGCGGGTGCCCGCGGCCCGGATCAGGCGCCGAGGACCTGCGCCAGGTCGTAGCTCACCGGCTCCTCGAGCTGTTCGTACGTGCACTGGCTCGGTTCCCGGTCGGGGCGCCAGCGCCGGAAGCGGGCGGTGTGCCGGAAACGGCCGCTCTGCATGTGGTCGTAGGCGACCTCGCACACCCGCTCCGGGCGCAGCGCGATCCACGACAGGTCCTTGGTGCCGGTCCAGCGGCTGGGCGCGCCCGGCATCCGGCCGGTGGCATGGGCCTCCTCGCTCGCCCAGTGCTCCCAGGGGTGACCCTCGGCGGTGGGCATGCGCAACTCGTCCAGTTCGTCCATCAGTTGCTCGCGCTGCCGCATGGGGAAGGCGCCGCACGCGCCGACGTGCTGGAGCCGGCCGGAACGGTCGTACAGCCCCAGCAGCAGGGAGCCGACGACCGGGCCGCTCTTGTGCAGCCGCAGGCCGGCGACGACGCAGTCGGCGGTCCGCTCGTGTTTGACCTTGACCATCACGCGCTCGCCCGGCCGGTAGGGGAGACCGGGCGGCTTGGCGACGATGCCGTCCAGGCCCGCGCCCTCGAAGTGCTCGAACCACTCCTGCGCCGTGGCGAGGTCGTAGGTGGCGGGGGCGGTGAAGACCGGGGCCTTCGCGTCGCGCAGCGCGGAGACCAGTGCCTCGCGGCGTGCCCGCTGCTCTGTCTCCAGCAGCGACGCGTCGCCGAGGGCCAGCAGGTCGAAGGCCACGAAGCCCGCCGGGGTCACCTGGGCCAGATGGCGTACCCGGGAGGCGGCCGGGTGGATGCGCTCCAGCAGGGCGTCGAAGTCCAGGCGTTCGCCTCGCACGACGACGATCTCGCCGTCCAGCACACAGCGCGGCGGCAGGTTGCGCAGCAGGGCGTCGACGAGTTCGGGGAAGTAGCGGGTCAGTGGCTTCCCCGAGCGGCTGCCCAGTTCGACCTCGTCGCCGTCGCGGAAGACGAGGGCCCGGAAGCCGTCCCACTTGGCCTCGTACAGCATCCCCGGCGGGATGGCCGCCGCGGGCTTCGCCAGCATCGGCGCCACGGGGGGAAGCACCGGGAGGTCCATGATGCCGATTGTCGGTGCGCCCCGGCGGCCCTGCCCGCCGACGGGCGGCCGCTGTGGCCGCGGCCTAGCGTGGCCGCATGGCACAGGCGCTGGAGCTCACCGTCGGCGAGCGGACCGTACGGCTGTCCAACCCGGAGAAGGTCTACTTCCCCCAGCGCGGCTTCACCAAGTACGACGTCGCCCGCTACTACCTGAGCGTCGCCGACGGCATCGTGCGCGCGCTGCGGGACCGGCCGACGACGATGGAGCGCTACCCCGACGGCGTCGAAGGGGAGTCGTTCTTCCAGAAGCGGGCGCCCAAGAACCTGCCCTCATGGATCCCCACCGGCCGTATCGCCTTCCCCAGCGGACGGTACGCCGACGAGATCTGCCCCACCGAGGCCGCGGCCGTGCTGTGGGCCGCCAACCTCGGCTGCCTCACCTTCCACCCCTGGCCCGTACGGCGCGCCGACACCGACCACCCCGACGAGCTGCGCATCGACCTCGACCCGCAGCCCGGCACCGGATACCCCGACGCCGTGCGGGCAGCGCTCGAACTGCGCGAGGTGCTGGAGCAGCTGGGCCTGGCCGGCTGGCCCAAGACCTCCGGCGGACGCGGGCTGCACGTCTTCGTGCCCATCGCCCCGCGGTGGACCTTCGCCCAGGTGCGGCGCGCGGCGATCGCCGTCGCCCGCGAGCTCGAACGGCGGGCGCCCGGACGTGTCACCACCGCGTGGTGGAAGGAGGAACGGGGCGCCAAGGTCTTCGTCGACTACAACCAGACCGCCCGCGACCGCACCATCGCCAGCGCCTACTCCCTGCGCCCCCGCCCGCATGCCCCCGTTTCCGCGCCCCTGTTGTGGGAGGAGGTGCCCAGCGCCCTCCCCGAGGACTTCGACCTCGTCACCATGCCGGACCGCTACGCACGGCTCGGCGATGTGCACGCCGGCATGGAGCGGCACGTCTGCGGGCTGGAGGCCGCACTCGACCTGGCGGCCCGCGACGAGCGCGAGCACGGCCTCGGCGATCTGCCCTATCCCCCGGAGCACCCGAAGGTGAAGGGCGAGCCGCCGCGCGTCCAGCCCAGCCGCGCCCGGCAAAGACCGACCGGTTCCGCCTGATGCAAGGCGACATGTCGCTATATCAGCTGTTTGTACGCGTTTATATGATCTTTGTGGGTGGAACTTGGGCATTGCGTTG
Source organism: Streptomyces sp. SX-6 (assembly GCF_059089585.1). Taxonomy (NCBI): domain Bacteria; kingdom Bacillati; phylum Actinomycetota; class Actinomycetes; order Kitasatosporales; family Streptomycetaceae; genus Streptomyces; species Streptomyces sp. SX-6. The sequence goes on from NZ_JBTHHU010000007.1 coordinate 281,473, forward strand.
TTCACCTCGCACCAAGGAGTTCACCCTCATGTTCAGGACACTCGTGCATCGCGGCGGCAAGGTGGTGGCCGCCGTGGCCGTGACCGCCGCGCTCGGAGGCTCACTGCTGGCCGTCGCTCCCGCCCACGCGGTACCGAAGCCGGCACCGCATGGGCCGTACGGCACCGTCAACGCCTCGACGGGCGTCAACGAACGCACCTACCCGAGCACCGATTCGCCGTCGCGCGGCATCTTCAGATTCCGCACCCAGATCACCCCGCGGTGCAAGGTCCACGCCCAGGAGATCGGCGGCAACTCCGTCTGGTACCTCCTGCGCGACCGCAACACCTGGGTCTCGGGACGGTACGTCGACCCCAACGGCGACGTCCCGCTGTGCAGGGCCCTCAACCGCACCGCGGCCGACATGAGCCTCGAGTCCCGCAACGCCATGGGATGACCTTCCCCGGCCCCGGGTCCCGTCCGCATCCCGGACGGGACCCTCGCCGTGCGCGGAGCAGGGACCGGGGGTCCGGGGGTGTCCCCCGGAAAAGCACAGCGACGGTCCCGAGTCAGGTACCGGCGCCTACAGTTGCTTCACGCACGTCACGGACGCCGGAAGGAAACGCATTGGACCACCTGACCCATGGTTGTGTTCTGCTGCTGGACGGCACTCCTGACCGGCGGCGGGGCACCCTGCCGAACCCGACCGCACACGCCGTGGCCGGAGCCAACCCCCGCACCCTGCTCGCCGCGGGCCAGACCGACGTGGTCCAGCTTCCCGCCATGGCCGGCCCCCAGAGCGTGCTCGCCTACCTCCGGCACGCCGTCACGGTGCCGGGCCCGCTGCTCGTCTGGGTCACCGGGCATCTGATGGTCCCCACCCGCCGTGGCAGAGAACTGCACCTCGCGCTGCGGGAGAGCACACCCGCCACCGTCCGCTACAACGGCCTGCCGTGGGAATGGCTGACCCGGACCCTGGCCGAGCACACCGGCCCGACCCTGTTGCTGCTCGACGTCGAGGCCGACGCCCAGACCTGGCCGTCCGTCGCCGCCGCGGTGGGCGACGGACAACTCGCCGGAGGGCTGCCGGTCTGCGGCGCCGTCACCCCCAGCCCGTCCCGCCCGCCCGTCGAGGCCGGGCCCTACACACGAGCCTTCCTCACTGCCCTCAGCGTGGGCCACCCCACCGCGGGACCCGTCCTCGACCCCGCGCTGCTCCACCACCTGGCCCTGGGTCAGGCCGTCCTCCCCGAGGGGCTGCTGGCCGTCCAGCACGGCACGGCCGGTCCCGTCCTCGCCAACCCCGTCTACGCACCCCCCGCGCCGTCCGTCTCGTCCGCCCCTCCTGCCCCGTCCGCCCCGGCCGAGCCTCCCGCCGACATGGTGCCCGCCCCCGCGCCGCCCCCGGAGGAGGACCCGCTGCCGCGCATCCTCGCCGCGGCCAACGCCGGCCGGCACAACGAGGCGGCGGCCATGGCCGCCGCCTGGGAGCAGCAGGTGCTGCGCCGGCACGGTCCGCAGAGCGCCGAGGCCGGACTGTGGGTGGAGGTGCGTGCGGATCTCGCGCGCCTGGCGGGCGACCATCCCCGCGCCGCGGAGCTGTGGATGTCCGCCGCCGCGGGCCGCCTGGCCCGCGGCGGCCCCACGGACACCGAGGCCGTCGCCGCGCTGAAGCGCGCCCACTACTGCTGGCGGCACAGCGGCGACCGGGCCCGTCCCCTCGCGCCCGCCCTGCTGGCACTGTGGGAACAGGTGCCCGACAGCATCGACGCCGCCGCCGACGTCCACGCCCGCCTGGGGGAGACGCCGCGCCCCGTCCCCCGGTGACCGGCTGTCAGCCCCGGCTGTCGGCCCACCAGCGGGCCTTGTACATCGAGCCGTGCAGCAGCGTGCGGGTGCCGTCGGGCTGATACAGGGTCAGGGTGGCGGTGCACCAACTGCACGCGTTGCCGCGCTCGGGGCGGGCGACCAGGATCTGCCCGGTCTTCGGGTCGTCCCCGATGCTCTTGACGTCCGGGGCGCTGATCCGCGACTGGAGCGGATAACTGACGAACCGCCGCTTCGCCGTCGCGTACTGGTACACCCCCGAGCCGGTGGTCACCCACATCCGGCCCGGCGTGTTCGCCACCGGCGCCAGGTCGTGGCCGTTGCGCGTGGGCAGAGCGGCGCGGTGGACGACCGTGAGCTCCGGGTCGTCGTCCGGGCCGCTCACCCGCAGCGCGATCAGCTCCCGGCTGCCCAGCGCCCACAGCAGCCGGGTGCGCGGATCCCAGTGCACCCCGTGCGCCCCGGACAGCGGCACCTCGGCGTGCTCGGTGACCCGGGACCCGGCCGAGGCGGCGTACACGCGGACCCAGCCGGCGGTGCTGGCCGCCACCGCGACATTGCCGTCCGGCAGCAGGTCGATGCTGTGCGTATTGCCGCTGCCGGTGTCGGCCGCCCAGTACACGCTCCGGCCCGGATACCCGATCACCGCGGCGAGCCCGCCGGAGGCGGTGGTCAGCAGATAGCGCCGGCCGCCGTGCTCCCGGAGCTTGGCCTCGCTCGGATTGGTCCACGTGGTGGCCGGGTCCAGGTCGGCCAGCTCGTCGCGCCCGTCCGCGCTCCACGACCACAGGATCCCCGCGTCGTCCCGCCCCGTGTCCCACCGCGCCTGGTCCCCCTTCAGCACATGGACGGCGCGCGTCGCCTGGTCGGCCGTCACGATCGGCGACGACCGCGCGAGCCTGCCGCGCCCGGGCGCCGGGCGCGCGCTCGCCGCGGTCGGCACGGCGAGCAGGAGAAGCGCGGCGAGCGCCGCCGCCCACAGGCGTCCCCTGGCGGGCACGGTCGTCTTCTGCACGCGGAGCTCCTTCGCCGGGACGGGACGGGACGGGGGCGGGACGCGCCCGACCGCTCGCCGGCCGTACGCGCGGCCAGGATCGGGCAGCCCGTCGCGCGTCCCGGGGAGCCACGCGCGGCACTCAGCCGTACGGCCGCAGCGTCACGGACGGAGCAGCCGCTCGCTCTTGGCGATGGGGACGTCGTTGATGCTCGCGAGCCGGCGCCGCATCAGACCGTTCTCGGCGAACTCCCAGTTCTCGTTGCCGTGACTGCGGTACCAACGGCCTTCCGCGTCGTGCCACTCGTACGTGAAGCACACCGCGATGCGGTTGCCGGTGTGGGCCCACAGCTCCTTGCGCAGCCGGTAGTCCAGCTCGCGCTTCCACTTGGCGCGCAGGAACTCCACGATGGCCGCCCGGCCGGTCAGGAACACATCGCGGTTGCGCCACTCGCTGTCCTCGGTGTAGCCCAGCGCCACCCGCTCGGGATCGCGGCTGTTCCAGGCGTCCTCGGCGGCCTTGACCTTCCGCAGCGCCGTCTCGGTGGTGAACGGCGGGAACGGGGGCCTCTGTTCGGACATGTCGCAACTCCTTCCCCAGTGGAGAACGGTCGTTCTCCGTGGTGTGCGGTAGCCTAGGAGAACGATCGTTCTCGCGCAACGGGAGAGGGAGAAGGGAGATGGGGACGGAGATGGAAGAGGACAAGGTTCTCGACGCGGCCGAGGAACTCTTCTACGGCCGTGGGCTGCAGGCCGTCGGCATGGACGCGATCCGGGCCGCGTCCGGGGTCTCGCTCAAGCGGCTCTACCGGCTCTACCCGTCCAAGGACGCGCTCGTCGAGGCGTATCTGCTGCGCCGCGACCGGCGCTGGCGCGAGGCCCTGGAGCAGTACGCCGACGCACGCCCGGCCGGCCACGACCGGGTCCTCGCGGTCTTCGACTGGCTGCACGACTGGTTCGGCGAACCCGGCTTCCGGGGCTGCGCGTTCGTCAACTCCTACGGGGAACTGGGCGCGGCGCACCCCGGGGTGGCGGAGGCCGCGCGGTCCCACAAGGCGGCCTTCCGGCAGTACCTCGCGCGTCTGGTCGACGAGGCGGGTGCGTCCGCCCCGGTCGCGGACCAGCTCGCGCTGCTCGCCGAAGGCGCGATCACCACCGCCGCGATCTCCGGCAGCCCCGAGCCGGCACGGCAGGCCCGGGAAGCGGCCCGGGTGCTGCTGGGCGGTGTGACACGATGAGCGCATGGACGAGGGAGAGTTCCCGGGGTTCGTCGCTGTTTCCGTGTTGCTGACCGGAGTTGACGAGGCGACCCTGCGGGCCACCGGCAACGTGCGGCGGTATCACGAGATCACCCTCGACCGTGCCGGGCGCCCGGCCGTGGGCCGCTTCCTCGACGACCTGGCCGCCGCCGGGGGAGACCCGGACCGTGTCACCGACGAGGCGTCGCGCACCGTGGCCCGCGCGATCGCGTGCCTGTGGCGCACGGGCGAATGGCCTTGCCAGAAATGACCGTTCAGTAGCCGGTGTCCCGCCGCGTGGAGTGACTCGCCGGACCGTGCGTTTCCGGCGCATGCCGGTCCTCGGAGGGGGCGGCGGGTGCCGCGGTGTGCTCCGGCGGCGCATGCACGGCCGGGGGGTGAGTCTGTACGGGCGCTGCCGTGTGCTCGGTGGGGTGCCGCTCCGGTGCCGGTGCGGTGGCGGTCGGGTGCATCGGTGTGGGGTGTGCGGGTGGCTGCGGTGGTGTCGGTGCCGCCTCCGTCGGGTGCACCGGTGCGGGGTGCGCCGGTGTGGGGTGCATCGGCGTCGGGTGCGCGGTCGGCGTCGCCGGGCCGGGCTGCGGCGGCGCCGATGCCGCGGCGGTCGGCCGGTGCGTGACCGGTGCGGACGGAGGTTCGGACGGCTGTTCGGGCGCCGGGTGCGACGGTGCGGGTACGGTCTCCGTCGCCGGGGGCGTCGTCTCGGCGGTCGCCGACGGCGGCCGTTCGGACCGCGAAGCAGGCGGCGGGGACGCCTCCTTGGGGGAGGAGGGCGGCTCCTGCGGGGAAGTCGCAGGCGGCGTAGTACCGGACGGCGGCGGCGACTGCGGTGCCGACGGACGTGCCGACGGGGACGGCGGGTTCCAGTGGAACACCTTGCTGTCATGCGTACCGTCGCTGCCGACCTCGCGGTCGAACGCCTTGTCCCGCGCGAACGGGTCGACGAGCGGAATGTTCCGCAGCGGGCCCTTGTCCTCGGGCCGCGGCTTGATGACCGTGACCGCCGCACCCTCGAAACCCGCCCAGGTCGTGCCCTGATACCTGGAGGCCGGCAGGTCGACCGGCTTGTCCGGCTCCCCCAGCGGGTTGCCGCAGTTGCACTTGACCGCCGGATTCCCGTACGCGTCCACGAGCACCGCCATGCCCGCCTGCAGCACCGACAGATAGGCGGAAGTGCGGCCGTTCCCGTCGTAGTTGTGGTTCTTGACGAGCGTGTCGTGGAGCAGTACCACCGCGGTCAGGCCGCGGATGTGCGCCGTGATCCCGCCGACCTCGATGCCGCGTACCTCCGCCCACGCCTTCGCCTTGACGCTGTCGGCGGAGAGATTCCTGACCAACTGCTCCTTGTCGCACCGGGTCGCGAGGCGGGTGCCGCCGAACGCGCCCCGGGCGTCCCCGGCCATCTCGCCCCCGGCGCCCTGTGAAGCGACGCCCCGCACATCGCTGTCCGGCGCCTCGAGGAACGGATGCGCACCCGCCACCCCGACCCCCTCCAGCGCGATGTCGGCGGCCTTCGCCTGCGGCGTGGACGGTGAGGAGGAACAGGCCGACAACGCGGCCAGCACACACACCGTCAGCAACCACGGCAGCACCACACGAACCAGCCGCATATGCAAGCACCCCCCGATGCCCGTCAGTTCGACCATCCGATCGACAACCCGCTCAATAACCGTCGCCGCACGCCGTCACCCAGCCGCCCCCGCACGTGGCCGTGGGACTCTCGCTCGGATAGGAGGGACCGGGCCCGAGGGGCGGGGCCGGGGGCACGGACCGGCCGGTGGCGGCGCTCCCGGTCGCTCCCGGCCCGGCCGAGTGGCCGGTGGTCGCGGACGGCGTGGTCACGCTCCCCGTACGCCCCGAGCCGGTGCCCTCGCCGTTCCCCTCCCGCGCGATCACCGCGACGGCGATCAGCAACGCCACCACCGGTACGAGGAGCAGCAGCACCCGGCGCCGGTTCGGGCCGGGCACCGGGCGCGTCGGGTGCCCGAACCCCGCCGTGCTCACCGACCGCAGGGCGGCGGGCGGCGTCGCCGGGCCGGGCTGCGGCGGTACGTGCGCGGCGAAGGGCGCCGCCGAGGAAGCGGCCACCGGAGTCGGGGTCGGCAACGGCATCGGAGTCGGGGTCGGCAACGGCATCGGAGTCGGGGTCGGCAACGGCATCGGCGTCGGAGTCGGAGTCGGCGGTCGTACGGCGGGCGCCGTCGGGATGTACGCCGCGCCGGGCGGACGTTCGGCGGGCTGCCCCGCGGCCACCGCGTCGAGCAGCCGCTGCGCCTCCTCCGAACCCATCCGGGTCTGCGGGTCCTTGCGGAGCAGCCCCAGCAGCAGCGGCGTGAGCGGCCCGGCCCGCCGCGGCGGGGGCGGGTCGTCCTGGACCACGGCGTGCAGCGTGCTGAGCGCCGAGGAACGGCGGAACGGGGAGATCCCCTCGACGGCCGCGTACAGGGTCGTGCCCAGCGACCACAGGTCCGAGGGCGTGCCGGGGCGCCGGCCCTGGGCCCGCTCCGGGGCCAGGTAGTCGGGGGAGCCGATCAGGTCGCCGGTGCGGGTCAGCCCGCCCGCGCCCTCGACCTGGGCGATGCCGAAGTCGGTGAGGACCACCCGGCCGCCGGGCTCCAGCAGCACGTTGGCGGGCTTGACGTCACGGTGCAGTACCCCCACGGCATGCGCGCTGCGCAGCGCCTGGAGCACCGCCGACCCGATCCTGGCCGTCTCCCGGGGGTCGAGGACGCCCTCCTGCTCGAGCACATCGGCCAGCGACTTGCCGCGCACCAGCTCCATCACTATCCACGGCCGGCCCTCCTGCTCGACCACGTCGTGCACCGTGATCACACAGGGGTGGCTGATCCGGGCCGCGGCGCGCGCCTCCTGCATCAGCCGCGCGTACAGCACCCGGACGTCGCCCTCGCGCATCCGTTCCGGGGCCCGCACCTCCTTCGCCGCGACCTCGCGGCCGAGGAGTTCGTCGAAGGCCCGCCAGACCACGCCCATGCCCCCGCTGCCCAGCTGGCCGATGAGCCGGTACCGACCGGCCAGCATGGGATGCCGCCGCTCCGCGCTCATGGTGTCCATTGCCGTACGCCCCTTCCCCCTGCGCACGGCACACCGGACCGTACGCATTTGGGCCACACCGGCTGAGACGAGACTGCCCGCCATCGCGTTCCCTTGAACGGACCCGGAACGTTTCCGCCACACGTCCAGGACAAAGTGCGGCTCAATTCCGGACAGTTGAGCGAGAACCGATGGTGGGACGCAAGAACCTCCTGGCACCGTTCGCAGACAAGCGGATGACGCAAGCAGACGACACGAGCAGATGTTTTCCGAAAGGTCGCCCACGTGCCTGCCATACGGGGACCGGCCTCGGCCAAGGGTGACCTGAGGCGCGGAGTGCCGGTGCTGATCGCGTACGCGGCCGTGAGCGCCGGCTTCGACGTGTACGCCGGGAGCCGTCTGCAGGAGCACAGCCCGGTGACCGTGGCCGCCCTGTCGTTCGGCATGCTCACCCTCTTCTTCCTCGGCTGGGACCTCGTCGCGCGCGGCCCGGCCCGGGTGCTCGGGCCGCTGCGCACCCACCGCGCCGACGTCGTGGCGATCAACGTGACCACGGCGGCGGGCTGGCTGAGCATGCTCTACGCGCTGGTGTACCTGGAGCCCGCGATCGTCAACGTCGTCGGGCTGGCCACGGGCCCGGTCATCACCGTGCTGCTGGACCCGCTGCTGCGGCGGCGCGGACGGGTGCTCACGGCGGAGATCGCCGTGTCGGCGGGCATCTGCGTCTTCCTCGCCGTGCTCGTGTGGGGCAGCCTCGCGGGCCGCAGCGCGGTCGGCGGCCTGAGCGCCGGTCACGCCCTCGCGGGGATGGCACTGGCCCTGCTGTGCGGGCTGGCGTCCGCGGGAAACGTGATCTTCTCCAAGCGGCTCAGCGACGCGGGCCTCGACGCCCGGGCGGTGCTGTCGCTCCGGTTCCCGCTGACCCTGCTGGCGGCCTGGGGCATGGTCCTGTTCACCGGCGGGGCCGGCGATCTCGCCCCGGCGCTGCCGACCGCCGCGGTGATCGCGGTGCTGGGCGTGGGCCTGCCGCTCTACCTCCTCCAAGTGGCCATCAAGGGCACCGAACCGATCACCGTGTCGCTGCTGTGCTCCCTGTCGCCGCCGCTCGCGGTGCTGCTGCAACTGGCCGACCCCAGGCTGTCGGTGGCCCCGCTCACGGTGGGGTGCGTCACCGCGATCACCCTGCTGGTCGCCGTCGGCGTGCTCGCCCGGCACCGCCACGAGCAACGGAGCGCGGCGCGACGGCGACAGCGGCGGCACCCCGCACCCCCGGGCACGACCGCGAAGGAATCTCCATGACCTCCACGACCTCCATGACCGTGACATGCGCGATCGTCGACGCCTACGGCATCGCCCGCTACCTGCCCGAGGCGCTGCGCCGCCACGGCATCGAGTACGTCCACGTCCGCTCGCCGCACCCCGACGTCCATCTCGCCTACCGCCCCGAGGACTTCACGGTCGACCTGCGGCACGACGGCGACCTGGCCGCGACCGCGCGGGCGCTGCGCGGGCTCGGCGTCGGGCACGTGGTCGCCGGTGCCGAGTCGGGCGTGCTCCTGGCCGACGCGCTCTCCGCCGAACTCGGCACGCCCGGCAACGGCATGGCCCGGCCCGAGGCCCGCCGCGACAAGTACCTGATGGCACGGGTGGTCGCCGCGGCGGGGCTGGACGCCCCGGCCACCTTCCGCTCGGCCTCCGCGGAGGAGACGGTGGAGTGGGCGGCGGACCTGGGCCGCTGGCCCGTCGTCCTCAAGCCCGTCGCCAGCGCGGGAACGGACCGGGTGTTCTTCTGCGAGGACGCCGAGGAGATCCGCAAGGCCCACGCGATCGTCCTCGGCGGGCACGACCGCTACCGCCGCCCCGATGCGGCCGTCCTGGCCCAGGAGTTCCTGGCCGGCGAGGAACATGTCGTGAACACCGTCAGCGTGGACGGGGTCCACCGGGTCGTGGACATCTGGCGCTACCACAAGCGCGTGGCGCCCGGCGGCCGTTCCATCTGCGACTTCGACCATCCGCTGCTGCCGGAGAGCCCCCGGGGCCGGCTCCTCGGCGCGTACGTCCACGGGGTGCTGGACGCGCTCGAGATACGCAACGGGGCCGCCCACACCGAGGTCATGCTCACCGACAGGGGACCCGTCCTCGTCGAGTGCGGGGCCCGGCTGGGCGGCGCCCAGCTGCCGGGCGTGGTGTCCGCCCACCTCGGCACGGACCAACTGGACTGCCTGGCCCAGTCGATCGCCCACCCCGGGCGGGTGCTCGACGGGACCCTGCGGACGAGCCGCATCGTGCGCCACCTGCGCTACGTCAACCTGATCGCACCCCGGGACGGCATCGTGCCGGACCACGCCGGCTTCGCCCCGGTGCGCGCCCTGCGCACGTACACCGACATGGTCCTGACGATCCCCGAGGGCGACCCGGCCCCGCGCACGGTGGACCTGCTGACCTCGGCCGGCTATGTGTACCTCGCCTCCGACGACCCCGGGGAGCTGGAGGCCGACTACCACCGGCTGAGGGCCCTGGAGGAGGACGGCCTCTACGATCCGCCGAGCCTCGTCTGAGCCGAGCCTCGTCTGACCTGTACGGAAACGGTTTTCGGTCATCTGCGCCACAAGTGACCGCCGTACGAGCGGAGCTGCGGCGACGCCACAGGGCTCTGTGACGCGAGAGGAGTGCTGTTACACGCGGCAACTCACGTGACCAACTCGCCCCCGTATTCGCTGACTTGTTCCCACTGTCGTATGTGTGACGGGCCGACAAGGGCCGACGTAGGCTCGGCGGCAGCCGGTTGGCGCATTCCACGGGGGGATGAAGATGACGGGTTCCCAGCCCGCAGATCCGCATGCCGACGTCGTCGCACTGGTCGCCCTGCCCCCGGAGGGCAGGATCCCCGACCCGGCGAGCGGCGCCTCGACCCCGGGCGAGTACGACGCCTACTTCCGTATCGACCGTGCGGCCGGCGGCCTCGCCGACTGGTCCCGCACCTGTCTCGAAGTCCACGACCGGGTCCTGGAGGACCTGGACGCGGCCGGGCTGGACGCCGAGGACCGCTTCGACATCGCGTGCGGCCTGCTCACCGTCATGCGGCTCACCCTGACGCGATGGACGGGCCTGCTCGAGACCGCCGGGCACGCCGGAGCGGGGGCCGGAGAGCTATGAGCAGGCTCTCCCCGGACGAACGGACGGCCGTACGGCGGTGGAAGCTCGGCCACCAGATGTTCCACCTGCACCTGGTGGCGATGAACACCCGGCTGCACGACGCCCTGCGCGGGCTGGACGACCGGGACTGGCTCCTGACGGCCGCCGCCTTCGACGATCTCGCGGTCCTTTACCGAGCGGCCACGTCCAGCATGAAGTACGCCGCGTCCTTCAGCCCCGAGATCTACGACGACCTGATCCGCCCCTCCATGGCGGAGCCCCATCTGAGCCCCGGCTTCTCCGGCCGGCTCAACTCCGAGCACATCCAGATGCTCGAGAAGCTCAAGGAGGTGCGCGGGGCGATGCGCGGCCTGCTGCGCGGCCCCGGAGCGGTCCCCGCCGAGGTCGCCGGCAGCTGGGCCGCACTGGTCTCCGCGCAGCGCGACAACCGTACGTACCACATGGCCATTTGCGAGCGATTCGTCGAGGGCGGACAGTCCCTGCTCAGAGAGTTCTGGGACGAGAGGAAGAAGTGAGGAAGAAGTGATGCGGCAATGGTGACGGTCGTCGAGACCTGGACGCTCAAGCCCCAGCACGCCGGCCAGGCGCTGGAACTGATGCAGAAGATGGACGACCTCGTGGGCCCGGGCGCCCACGCGGACGCGGGGTGGGCGGGACACGCGCAGTTCCTGCGCAGCCACGAGGCACCGCAGCGAATACTGATGATCTACCAGTGGCGCAGCGTCGCCGAGCACCGCGAACTCGCCCGCGCGGAAGAGCCGTTGATCAAGGGCTTCCAGACGGAATACTGCTCCGTCCCACGGGAGATCGGCTACTACGACGACCTCCCTGTCGACGTCGACTGAGAACCGAGAGGAGAAGGAGTGTCACTCGAGGGGCAGTGCGCTCTCGTCACCGGCGGGTCGCGGGGGATAGGCAGGGCTATCGCACGGATCCTGGCCCGTGACGGGGCCGACGTCGTCGTCAACTACCGTTCCGCCGAGGGCGATGCCCGCGAGCTCGTCCAACAGATCGCCGGGCAGGGCCGCCGCGCCGCCGCCGAACAGGCGGACGTCAGCGACCCGGAGCAGGCCCGCGGTTTGGTCGAGCGGGTCGTGGACCGCTTCGGTCGGCTCGACATCCTCGTCAACAACGTCGGCGAGTTCACGCTCGGCCCCGTGGCCGACATGCCTCCCGCACGCTGGCAGCAGGTCATCGACAGCAACCTCCACTCCGCCTACTACACCACGTGGGCCGCGCTGCCGGCGATGCGTGCCCAGCGGTACGGGCGTGTGGTGAACATCGGACTCGGCCCGGTGCACCTCGTACGGGGCGCGCCCCATCTCGCGGCCTACACCGTCGCCAAGACCGGCGTCGTGATCCTGGCCCGTACGCTCGCCGCCGAGGAGGCGGCCCACGGCATCACCGTCAACTGCGTCTCTCCCGGCCTCATCGACAACGGCATGCTGCCCCCCGAACAGGAGAAGTGGATGCGCGCACGGGTCCCCGCGGGACGGCTCGGCACGCCGGACGAAGTGGCCGAGGCGGTCGCCTTCCTCGCCTCGGACAAGGCGGCCTACGTCTCCGGTGCCAACCTCTCGGTCTCCGGGGGCTGGGAGTGGGAGGACCGTCCCACCGGACACGACACAGACGTCGCCGAGCTCTTCGCACCCGGCGACGGCGAGGCGGCCGCCCATGGCCGCTGACGTGACCCCGCCCGCGGTCGGGGACTGGCCGCCCGAGCGGTTCGAGGAGCACGGGCGCGACGTCCTGCGCATGATCCGCGAACACTTCGAGCACGTACGGGAGATCCCCGTCAGCACCCGGCTGTCCGGCCACGAACTGCTCGCCATGTTCCGGAGCGACCCGCCCGCACGGCCCGACGCCTTCGCGGAGATCCTGGCCGACACCTCACGGCTCGTCGTACCGAACCTCACCCACTGGAACCACCCTTCCTTCCACGGCTACTTCAGCACCTCGGCCTCCTTCCCGGGGATGCTCGCCGACCTGCTCACCTCCGCCCTCAACGTCAACGCCATGGTCTGGGCCTCCGCTCCCGCGGCCTCCGCGCTCGAGACGGTCGTGCTCGGCTGGCTCGCCGACCTGGCCGGATACCCCGCGGACGCCGACGGCGTCCTGATCAACGGGGCGTCCCTGGGCACGATGTACGCGCTGGCCGCCGCCCGCGACGCCCTGCCCGGGCTGCGCATCAGGGAGGAGGGCCTGTGCGGCATCGGCCCCGGTGCCCTGCGCGTCTACACCTCCGACCAGGCGCACAGCTCCGTCGACAAGGCGGCCATCGCGCTGGGCATCGGCAGCGCCAACGTCGTACGCGTCGGCACCGACGACGACTACCGTATGCGCCCCGACCTCCTGGACCGCGCCGTGCGCGCCGACCTGCGCGCGGGCCTGCGCCCCATGGCGGTCGTCGCGACGGTCGGCACGACGACCACGGCCTCCCTCGACCCCGTGCCCGAGATCGCCGCGGTCTGCCGCGCGCACGGCCTGTGGCTCCACGTCGACGCCGCCTACGGCGGATTCTGGCGCCTCGCGCCCGAACTCGCCGACGTCGTACCCGACATGTCCCCGGCCGACTCGCTGGTGATCAACCCGCACAAGGTCCTGTACACGCCCCTGGAGGTGACCGCGCTCTACTGCCGGCGCCCGGACGCGCTCGCGCACACCTTCCGGCTCGTCCCGGAGTACCTGCGCACCCCTCCGGACGCCGACGCCGTCGACTACATGGACCGTTCGCTCCAACTCGGCCGGAGCCTGCGGGCGTTGAAGGTCTGGTGGATCATCCGCAGCTATGGCGTCGACGGCCTGCGCGAGCGCCTCGCGCACTCCGTCCGCCTGGCCCGGAAGCTGCGGTCCCAGGTGGCGGAGGACCCCGACTGGACCTGCCCGGCCGCGTCGCCGCTCCCGCTGCTGTGCCTGCGCTACGAACCGCGCGCACTGCGCTCCGGCCGCGAGGCCGACCCCGAACGCCACCGCAAGAGGATCGCCGACCTCAACGAGCGCATCCTGACGACCGTCAACCGGTCGGGAACGGCCTTCCTCTCCCACGGAGAACTCCGTGACGGCTATGCCATCCGCGTCTCCATCGGCAACATCAGAACCATGGAGGAAGACGTCGACAAGCTGTGGCGAACGCTCCGGGACGCCGCCGCGCAGGCACACCGGCCGGACTGAGCCCATGCCTGAGCCCATGTCTGAGCCCATGCTGGACACCCTTCTCGAGGCCCCGGGCCCGACCCTGATGATCCCGGGCCCCTGCGAGGTCGAGCCGCACGTGCTGGCCGCGTACTCCCGCCAGGTGAGCGCGCATTACGGACCGGTGTGGGCCGCGGCGCACGCGGAGATCCTCCGGCTCCTGTGCGAACTCCTCGACGCACCGCACTGCCATGTACTGCCCGGCAGTGGCAGCGCGGCGATCGACGCGGCGGTGGGCAGCCTGTTCTCGCCGGGCGAGCGCGTCGTCGTCCCGGACACCGGCTACTTCGGCCGCCGCCTGATCGAGGTGGCCCGGGCGCACGGCCTCGAGGTGAGCACTGTCCCCGTGCCGCCGGGCACCGCCGTGCCGGTCGCCGACGTCGCCCGTCAACTCCCCGGCGCGCACGGCCTGCTGGCCGTCCACGTCGAGACCTCGACCGGGGTGCGCCACCCCGTCGCCGAACTCACCGGGGCCGCCCGCGCGGCCGGTGCCCTGTGCGTGGTCGACGCCGTGGCCTCGGCCGGGGGCGAGGACCTGTCCGTCATGGCCATGGGCCTCGACGCCGTGGCCACCGCCCCGCAGAAGGGCCTGGGCGCCCCGCCCGGCCTGGGCATTGTCGCCCTCGGCGAACGCGCGCACCACCACCTGCTCACCCGCCCCGCCCGTCCCTCCCGGGGCTGGTACCTGGACCTCGCCCAATGGGCCCGGGCCCGCGAGGAGAGCCCCGAGTGGGAGCCCCACCCGGTGACCATGCCCGTGGGCGCCGTCCTCGCCCTGGCCGTGGCCGTCCGCTCCCTCCTCGCCGAGGGCGCGACCCGCCTCACCCGCCGCCGTGACCTGGCCGCCCATTGCCGCGACACCCTCGAGAACCTCGGCCTGGAACCGGCCCAACCCGCCGACTGCGCCGCGAACCTGGTCGTGGTCCTGCGCCACGAACGCGCCGACGACCTCCGGCGCGACCTCCTCACCCGCGCGGGCATCGCCGTCGCGGGCGGCCTCGCCCCGTACGACGACGGCATCCTGCGCATCGGCCTCCTCGGCCGCAACGCCACCGTCGCGGCCGTCGACCGCCTGGCGTCGGCGCTCGAGACGGCGCTGGAAGCGGCTTCGTATCCCACGCACTGATGCCCGAACACGATCCGCGAGTTAGGCTCGTTCGAGTTGCCCGGCGAGGGAGGCCGCATCGCCGTCATGGGGTGCGGCGGTCCGTGATCGACGTGCTCTTCGCAGCAGTTGGCAGAGCTCCGTCGGAGCCGGGCGGCGAATGCCCAGCAGAGTCCGACGAGTTGAGCGAGGAGTGCAGAAATGGCTGAGGTGAAGCTCACTGCCGAGCTGCGGACCGACTTCGGCAAGGGCGCTGCCCGGCGTATCCGCCGGGAGAACAAGGTGCCCGCCGTCGTCTACGGCCACGGCGCCGAGCCGAAGCACGTGGCGGTCGACGGCCACGCGCTGATGATGGCCCTGAAGACGCCCAACGCCCTGATCAAGATGCGGATCAACGGCAAGAACGAGTTGGTCATCCCCAAGGACGTGCAACGCGAGCCCATTCGCAGGTTCCTGGTCCACGTGGACTTCCTGGCCGTGAAGAAGGGCGAGAGGATCACCGTCGAGCTGCCGATCCACACCGAGGGCGACCTGGCCCCGGGCGGCAACCTCCTGGAGCACCTGCTGAACACCCTGCCGGTGGAGGCCGAGGCCACCCACATCCCCGAGTCGGTCACCGTCTCCGTGGCGGGCCTGGACTCGGGGCACACCGTGCACGCCAAGGACATCGCGCTTCCAGCCGGTGTGTCGCTGGCGGTCGACGAGGAGGTGGCGGTGCTCCAGGTCGTCGCGGCCCAGGCGGACGTGTCCGCGGGCGAGGGCGAGGACGACGAGTTCGCGGAGG
Source organism: Streptomyces sp. SX-6 (assembly GCF_059089585.1). Lineage (NCBI taxonomy): Bacteria > Bacillati > Actinomycetota > Actinomycetes > Kitasatosporales > Streptomycetaceae > Streptomyces > Streptomyces sp. SX-6. The sequence goes on from NZ_JBTHHU010000007.1 coordinate 296,817, forward strand.
CGTAGCGGTATCCGGCCGCCGTCCCCTCCCGCCCGGGCCGGGGCGGCGGTCACTTCTCTGCATCCCCGGCCGTCAGCACGATAGGAAGACACAGGGTTCCCGGACGGGGAGGCAGGAGATCGTGAACGTCTACGAAGCGGTCATGAGCCGACGGTCGGTGCGCGGCTTCACCGGACGACCCGTGCCCCGGGCGGCACTTGAGCGTGTGCTGTCCGCCGCGTCCCGGACGCCGTCCGGCTCCAACCTCCAGCCATGGCACACCTACGTGCTGACCGGCACGCCGCTGACCGAACTCAAGAAGCGCGCCGCCGAGCGGGTGGCCGCGGGCGACCCCGGGGACGAGCGGGAGTACGAGATGCTCCCTCCCCGTCTGAAGTCCCTTTACCGCGACCGCCGATCCGCCTTCGCCGAGCAGCGCTACGGCGCACTCGGCATACCCGCCGACGACACGCAGGCACGCCGACGGGTCGCTGCCGCGAACTGGGACTGTTTCGGCGCTCCCGCCGCCCTGTTCTGCTACATAGACGCCGACATGGGACCGGCCCAATGGGCCGACGTGGGCATGTACGTGCAGACCGTCATGCTGCTGCTTCGCGCCGAGGGGCTCCACAGCTGCGCGCAGGTGGCCTGGTCGATCTACCGCAGGACGGTCGCGGAGGTTCTGTCGCCTCCCGGGGAACTCGTCCTGTACTGCGGGATGTCGATCGGCTACGAGGACACCACCGTCCGCCACCCCCGCATCAGCCGGGCCCCGCTCGCCGAGACGGTCACGTTCCTCGGTGGTTAGGCTGTGTCACATCCTCTTCCCGCAGGTCACGGTGGACTGGAGTGCGGTCGCGATCTGGCTTGCCGTTCGGTTCGGCGTCGATGGGCGGGCAGCCGAACGGCAGCGGAGGGATCTTCAGGCGGCTGCCGTGGGGGTGGCTGAGACGGGACAGTCGCGTCGGGGTGGTGCGGGGGCTGCCCGGCGGGCCAGCGCGTCGGGGGATCGCGCGACCCCGTGAGTAGACGATGCGAATATCACCTAAATCCCACGAAACTGGCGCACCCTGACTCTCGAAGGCTCCCGCCGGCTCTCCGCATGGCCTGTTTACACCCTCCCTCATCCCCCACCACATCTCATCACTTCCCATCACGTCACGGCCTTCGCCGACGCCACACATCGGTGACGCCGTCATCGCCTGCGCATACAGAAACATGACGGAGGCATACGTCATGGCCCGATGTGACGGCCAGGCAACTGCCGTCACGTATCCGTCATTACCGCAGGTGGCGAGGAAGATGCGCGCGCATCATCACCCTTGCAGACGCCCCCAGGGCGCCCCTTACCTTGAGCAACGCAACGTAGCGCAACCATCCGAGTGCATAACGTAGTTGAGGGTGGATTGCGCCCGACATGTCCTCCGGGGCCGGCGGCCGCCCACGGCCCGACCCCACCATCTTGAGGAGGCAAGTTGAACACGCAGCGCCCCATCGGCCGGATCACGGCCACCGCGGTCACGGGCCTGGCGGCCCTCGCTCTCGCGGGCAGTCTCAGCCTTCCCAGTGCCAACGCCGCGTCCCCGGCCCGGCCGTCGGCCCCGCACGCCGCGCCGCGGGAGCTCTCCGTCGAGGAGGCCAGAACGCTCTCGGCCAGCCTGGCCAAGGACCTGGGCAAGGACGCGGCGGGGTCGTACTACGTCGCCAGCGCCAAGAAGCTCGTGGTCAACGTCATCAACGAGGCCGGGGCCCTGAAGGCGAGCCAGGCCGGCGCCGAACCCAAGACGGTCAAGTACACCCTGGCCCAGCTCAAGGCGGCCGGTGACGCAGTGAGGGAGAAGACCAAGACGCCGGGCACGGCCTGGGCGATCGACCCGAGGTCCGACAGGATGGTCGTCACCGCCGACCGCACCGTCGATAACGCCAAGTTCAACAACCTCAGTACGGCAGCCCGTGCGTACGGCGACGAAATCGACATGCGGCACACTCAAGGGGCGTTCAAGCCCCTTATGCTGGGCGGCGACGCCATCTTCACCGATAGCATCCGCTGCTCGCTCGGTTTCAACGTGACCGGCGGCGACGGTACTCCGTACTTCCTGACCGCGGGGCACTGCACGAACGCCGGCACCGTCTGGACCGACGCCAGCGGCACGCAGATCGGCAACACGGCCGCCAGCAGCTTCCCCGGCAACGACATGGGGCTCGTGAAGTACAACCCCGGCATCGACCACCCCAGTGCGGTCAACCTCTACAACGGGTCATCGCAGCCCATCACCCATTGGTCGGATGCGTTCGTAGGCGAGTCCGTGCAGCGCAGCGGCAGCACCACCCAAGTGCACGGGGGCACGGTCCAAGCCACGGGCGTCACCGTCCAGTACCCGGAGGGTACGGTCTCCGGCCTGGTCCAGACCGATGTCTGTGCCGAGCCCGGTGACAGCGGCGGTCCGTTCTTCGACGGCACCGAGGCACTGGGCACGCTCTCGGGCGGCAGCGGCGACTGCACCAGTGGCGGCACGACCTTCTTCGAGCCGGTCAGCACCGAGCTCTCGGCATTCGGGGTCAACCTCCCCTGACCAACGCACCGCCGCCCCCGCGCCGTCGTACGCAACCGCGTAGCGGGACCGGCGTCCGGGGGAACGCCCGGCGGATGACCCGGCCGAGCGGGCAGGTACCCGCGTGACAGCCCATGGCGTGGCAGCTCAACTTGGAGCGCGTAAGGACGACGGATGGCCGAGCAGCCGCCGGTGAACAACGGCCAGGCGCCGAGGGGAACCAGGGGCCACCCGGTCGGGTGGCCCCTGGTGCGAGACCATTCGCCCCTGTCGTGCTCATCACTCGCAGTCCAGCTTATGCCGGACAACTCACCACCTATCGAAGGGATTCTGCATGCGCACCAGAATCGCTGCTGTCACCATCGCTCTCACTGTCGGCCTCGGCGGCATCGCCCTGGCTCCCGCCGCAGGCGCCGCCCACCCGCAATCCGCATCGGCCACCGTCACGCGGGCCGTGAAGGCTCCCGGCTTCAACGCCGGCGGGACCTGGACCATGTACCAGAGCAACCTGATCAACTCCACGCTCACCGTGACCCAGGACGCCCAGGGAAACCTCACCGGCACCGCCACCAAGAGCAGCAACGGCGCGAAGGGCACCATCGAGCAGGGCTTCGTGGACGGCAACTACATCTACTTCGTCATCCCCTGGTCCGACGGCACCAGGGGCCGCTGCATCGGTTCCTTGGGAACCGACCGCCATCTCACCGGAGTCTCGACCGACCTGGCCAATCCCACCAGCCAGGCCACATGGCGCACGGAGCAGACGTTCTAAGCCCCCGCGCCTCAGCCCCTCCCTGAATCGCACCGAGGGCCGACGACGCCTCATCACGAGCGGAGCCGGCCCCGTTCCCGGTGTGCTCGGACTGCCCCCTCGTACGGTGCTCTTCCGCGTGCCGTTCGCGGCACTGGCGCCGGATGCGGCGGGCACACACGCCCTTTCCGACCGGTGAAGGCCGTCGGATAGTGCGAAGTGACGGGCTATTAGGGCAGGCGTGTGTGCGTGGCGCAGCGAGGGTTTCGCTCTACTTCTTGCAGAACGGCACCGGTGCCAGGTTCTTCACGTACCGCGCGGAGACGTAACCGGGCTTGCTTGCCAGCAGGTACCAGAGGTCGTTGCCCTGCACGGTCTGTCCGTGCTTCTTGCAGGACAGTTCGATCACCGAACCCGGCTTGAGCGCACCGAGGTACTTCGCAGAGGCCGTCGGCCGCTCCCTGATCGACAGCGGCTCCTTGGCGACCACCTTCCCCTTCGGCGGAGCCGCCGCGGCAACTGCGGTCACCGCCGACGCGTGGGTGACCGGCTCGGCACCGGCCGGTGCTGCCGCCGCCAGCGCACCCGCTCCGGCGAGCAGCGCGACAGCACCGGCAGCCGTCATGCGACGAATGGATGAATTGATCATGTTTCTCCCCTTTCGAAAGCAACTTTCCTTAACGGGAGGTACATCCAGTACGACACCCGGGGGAGCGAAATGGTTGCAGACGTCGCAGAGTTGAGGATGCGCGCCGGTACATGCGCTGTGATTCCGCCCCTCAGGCGGAGCCGAACCATCGCTGTGCGGCTGTCCGGAGCGCGTCCAGTTCCGCGGCGCTCGGGCAAGGGGAGTCCGACGCCCACGCCACATAGCCGTCGGGACGGAGCAGGAGGGCGGTGGCCGAGGGTGCGGGGAGCTGCGGACGGGCGGCGACGAGGTCCATGCGGTCGCCGCGGTCCGACAGCGCCTTGGTGACGGAGGCGTCCTCGGTCAGGTCGAGCAGGAGGGGCCTTGCGGTTCTGGCGAGTTCTGCCAGGCGGACCACACCGGTGGGGGAGTGCAGGGTGACGTCCGGTGCGAACCGGCCGACGGCGGGGTGCGCATCGGGGATGCCCATGTCGTAACGGACATCGGTGCCCGCGATGAGGTCGGCCAGGTGCTGGACGGTGTCCCGGTGGCCGAGCAGTTCGGTGAACAGCTCGCGCAGCGCGGTGATATCACCGCCCGGTGCGATCAGCGCGGACTGTGCCTGGGCGTTCATGACCATGCGGAGGGCGGCCTGCCGGCGCTCGGTGTCGTAGCTGTCGAGCAGGTCGTCCGGGGCCCCGCCGCGTATCCGGGCGGCGAGCTTCCAGCCGAGGTTGACCGCGTCCTGCAGGCCGAGGTTGAGCCCGGGGCCGCCGCCCGAGGCGTAGACGTGGGCGGCGTCGCCGACGAGGAACACCCGGCGGTCGCGGAACCGTTCGGCGACACGGGTGTTGCCGCCGGTCAATCGGCGCAGTACGTACGGCCCTTGGCCCGTCGGCGGACCGAGCGGCAGGTCGGCGCCGAGTACGCGGCGGACGCTCGCCCGCATCTCGTCGAGGCCCATGGGCTCCTCGCTGCTGGGCTGGTCCCACTCCGTGGTGCTGACCAGCGGCGGGTGGCCGGGGAACGGCGCGTAGGAGAAGCCCCCGTGCTCGGTGCGGCAGGGCAGGAACGGGGCGACGGTTCCATGGCCGGGCACGGTCAGGGCTCCGGTGGTGGGATCCACCCACTCCGCCGGGACGGTGACGTGTGCGGTGCGGGTGGTCGTCCGGTCGTAGCTGACGCCGGGGAAGCCGATGCCGGACAGCTTGCGGGTGGCGCTGTGCGCCCCGTCCGCGCCGACGAGATGGCGGGCCCGGAGCCGGTACTCCCCGTCCGGGCCGGCGACGTCGGCGGTGACTGCCTCGTCGTCCTGCGACAGGCCGACGAGGCGATGCCCGCGCCGGATGTCGACGCCGAGTTCGGCGGCACGTTCCTCCAGGACCTGCACGATGCGGCGCTGCGGCACGGCGAGGCCGTGGACGGGACTGTCCGGCAGCAGGCTCAGGTCCAGGCCCATCGCGGCGAACATGAAGGAGACGGAGTTCGGCCGCGGCGGCCCGGGGGCCCCGGAGAGGCGTTCGTACAGTCCACGGTGGTCGACCACCCGTACCACCTGCCCGAGCAGGCCGTTGGCCTTCGGTACCTCGCTCGGGACCGGCAGGTCCTCCAGCACGACGGGCCGGACGCCGGCCAGAGCGAGTTCGCAGGCGAGCATCAGCCCGTTCGGGCCGCCTCCCGCGACGACGGCATCGGTGATCACGGTCAACTCCTCGTCTTTGCACGTCGGTTCGGTTATGGCACTGGGAGGCCCGCGGCGAGCCGGTCGAACACCTCGGTCAGCACCGGTGCGAGAGGGACTGGGGAATCGGCCCGCAGGCAGTGCTCCACGGCCACCGCGCTGCCCGCGCAGACCACCGCGGCGACCAGCTTCGGATACACGTCAAGTGCCGCATCGGTACCGGTGCGTTCGGCGATCGCCTCGGCCAGTACGTCCTGCGCGGCCGCGTTCGCCTTGACGACCTCGCCCTGGAGCGCCGGCTCGGCCAGCATGAGCCGCAGTCCGTCCCTCCAGCGCTGGTCATGTGCCGACGGGCCGGTCGCCGTGCCTTGCGGCACGAACTGGGCAGACACGGCTTGGACGACCGAGTCCCACAGCGGCTCGCCGTCCGGCCGGGCGCGTACGTCGTCGGCCACCCGCAGCATGCGCTCCAGGTGGCCGGCGGCGATCGCTTCCGCCTTGCCGGAGAAGTAGTTGCGGAAGGTGCGTACGGATACGTTCGCCGCGGCGGCGATGTCCTCCGCTTTCACGTTGTCCCACCCGCGCTCGACGCACAGGCGGATCGTCGCCTGGCTCAGCGCGACGCGGGTCTCCCGCTTCTTGCGCTCCCGCAGCCCGAGTTGAGGGTCGTCTCCCTGTGCCATGACGGCTACCGTAGAGCAGAACTTGCCGGTTGGGCAATATTGCTGATGCGGCAATTTTTGACGGGCCGGGGTCATACGGCCGACGCCCGGGTAATCCTGGAATGAGCGGATTTCTCAGGGGGTTATGCCGATGCGAACCGAAGCCCCGTCGAATGCGGACCTCTTCGCGTGGTCACACGAGGAAAGCACCGTCGTCGCCGCGCCCGCCGAGCGGGTCTTCGGCGCCCTGTTCCGGGCGGCCGACTGGCCGCGGCACCTGCCCAACGTCGAAGCCGTCGACATGAAGTACGACGACGGGCGCCACCAGGAGTTCATCATGACGGTGGCCGCCAAGGACGGGCGCAGGCGAAGCCGGTTCGTCCGATACTGCTCGGCGAACCGCATCGACTACTTCCACCCGGAGCCGCGCCCCTACCTGCGGCACCACATCGGCTCATGGCGGCTGGAGGAGGCGGACGGCACATCCTGCCGCCTGGCCTGCATGCACGCATGGAACATCGAGGCATCGGCCACGGAGACTGCCGAGCGGATCCGAACCCTCATGGCCGAGCACGCCCAACGCACGTTGCACGCCTGGCGGCATGCCATGGAAGCCGCCGGCTGACCTCAGCGCATCAACGCCCCGCCGTTGATGTCGTACGTCGCCCCCGTGATGAACCCGGCATGCGGACCCGCCAGATAGACGGCCAGCCGTGCGACCTCCTCGGGGGTGGCGATGCGGCCCACCGGGACCTGGGCCGTCAACCCGGCCAGGACGTCCTCGCCGACGGAGCGGACCATGGGGGTGTCGATCATGGCGGGGGCGATGGTGTTCACGGTGACCCCGTACGGGCCGAGTTCGGCGGCGAAGACGCGGCTCAGGGCGATCATCCCCGCCTTGGCCGCTCCGTAGGCGGCGCCGGTGGGCCGGGGTGCCTGCCCGGCGATGGAGGCGAGGTTGACCACCCGGCCGCTGCCCCGGGCCCGCATGTCGCCGGTGACCTCGCGGGTGAGGAAGAACACGGCCCGCAGGTTGACCTCGAAGACCTGGTCCCACTCGGCGGGCGTGATGTCCCAGAGGGACTTGGTCAGGGCCCGGGCGGCGTTGTTGACCAGGATGTCCGGTGGCCCGTACAGCTCGCGCACACGACGACAACCGGCGGCGAGCGCGTCCAGGTCGGCCAGGTCGACGCCCATGGGGACCACCAGTTCCCCACCGGGGTCGGCCTCGTGGGCCATCGCCCGGTTCGCGTCCTCGTCCACGTCCCATGCTACGACCCGGGCCCCGGCGTCCCGGAAGGCGTGCACCAGGGCACGGCCGAGGCCGCGTGCGCTGCCGGTGACCAGGGCGGTCCGCCCGGCGAGTTCCGCTCCGTCCGACACCGCGTTCCCCTTTCCGCTGTCCGCGTGCTCAGGCGTTGCCGAAGAACAGCTGTCGGCCCATCCGGGCCTCGATCCGCAGATACCGCCACAGCCGTCCGTCACCGACGCGGGTCTCGCGCACGACGCCGCAGATCTCCTCGACCGCGGTCATGTCGGGCACGTCCGCGAGGATGTAAGAGGTCCACGGCCAGCCGGCCGACGCGCCGACCATGGCCCGGTCGTCGTCCAGTGTGCCCAGCACGGTGGCGCCGAAGCGCCCGGCGAGGTCGTCGAACGCGCCGGGGATGGCCTCGATCACGGCATCACGTTCCTCATCACCGGCGTTGAAGAACTCCTGGGTCACCGCGATACAGAAGAGCGTCCGGATCATACGGAGCGTGCACCCACCCCTCGTCGAAGATCACTTGCTGTCGGGCACGCTACCCGAGGGGCTTGTGGACGGTCACGGCAGGGAGAGCCAGGCCTCCACGCGGCTGACCGGTACGGCCAGGCCACGCGCTATGTCCTCCACCGCCGCCCCGCTCTCCCACAGCCTGCGCGCCTGCCTCGCGCGCACGGTCTCCTGCCGCATCTCCCGGGCCGTACGCGCCCCCTGAGCAGGGGACGGTTGCCGGCTCCGGTCGCTGTACTTCACCCAGCCGACGATGTCCTCCCGGCTGCGCCCCAGCACCTTCGCGATGACGGACACGCCGTATCCCAACCGGTGCATACGCCGCGCCCTTTCCAGCTCGCGCGGTAGGGGAACGCGCGTGGACCGCGTGGACTGACCGGACATACGGGCCCCTTCCGGAGGAGAGACACTGCACTGGCCCGAGCGTAGAGCTGGTGCGGCCTTTACGCGTGGGGTTTCTGCTTTGTCCGGCCGGGGGCCGCGAAAAGGGGCTTGATTCTCCACCTGCTGGAGGGATGAGAGTTGTCCTCGTGAGCGACCCCACCGAGATGCTGACCATCGGCGAACTCGCCGTGCGCACCGGAGTTTCCGTGCGCACGCTCCGCTTCTGGTCCGACAACGGCATTGCCGAGCCGACCGGCCGTACGGCAGGCGGCTTCCGGCTCTACGACGCCGATGCCACCGCCCGCGTCCTCCTGGTCCGCACCCTGCGCGAGCTGGGGCTCGACCTGAACACGGTACGCCGTGTGCTGGACCGGCAGGTGACCGTGCGCGACGTGGCCAGGGCACATGTGCGGGCCCTGGACGCGGAGATCCGCACGCTGCAGGTGCGGCGCGCGGTGCTGAAGCGGGTCGCTCGAGAGGACAGCACGACCGAGGAGATGAGAATGATGCACGAACTGGCCCGGATGTCCGCCGACGAACGGCAGCGGATCATCGACGACTTCGTCCACGAGACCTTCGACGGTGTCGACCCCGACGCACCCGGCGCCCACATCGCCCACGCCATGCGCGCCCTCCCGGCACACCTGCCCACCGAACCGACTCCCGAACAGGTGGACGCCTGGGTCGAGTTGGCCGAGCTGGTCGGCGAGGAATCGTTCCGGGAACGGGTACGCGAGATGGCCGTGGCCGGAGCGCAGGGAGCGCAGCAGCCGGAGGGCCCCGACCCGATGAAGGTCGTGGACCACGCAGGCCGGGCGGTGCGCGAGCACATCGCCCCGGAATCGGCCGAGGGCACGGAGATCCTTCACCGGATCGTCGAGCCGGGGCTGCCTGCGGCCGAACACGCCCGGCTGGCCGACCGGTTGGCCACCTTCACCGACCGAAGGGTGGAGCGGTACTGGCAGTTGCTGGGCGTGCTCAACGGGACGCCGCGGTTCCCCTCACATGTCGCGGCGTTCGAATGGCTGATTGCCGCACTGCGAGCGCACGCCCGGAGCTGAGAAACGCGGCGCAGTAGGCCCGCGCATGCGGGGATAGCCACAGGGAAAGGCTATTCGGGCAGGAGCTGGAGGTGGATGGCGAGGACGCCGAGGGCTTCCTTCTCGGGCGGGTAGATGGCGCGGCAGGCGGACAGGAGCTGATCGCGGTCCATGCCTTCGGCGCCAATCGCGGTGTTGTCCTCAGCGTCGAGCATGGCTCCGAAAGACGGGTATGCGTTGACTGCGGTGACGCGGGTGCGGCAGGAGGTGTCGCCGGAGGCGAACCGCAGCACCTGGCCGGCGCTGATCTTTCGCATGCTGGAGTAGGCGACGCGGACCTCGATGGTCTTGCGGCCGTTGGCGATCAGTTCCAGGTAGGGCTTGCGGATGTTGATCAGGCGTTCGCCAGAGTCTGGTTGGGCCATAGCCGGCTCTCCTTCACGAGGTGGTGGTCAGCGCGGGGCGGGCGGCCCGGGTTGCGGCGGCCAGGCGTTCGCGCAGGCCTTCGACGGCTGTCCGGCGGGGGTAGCGGCGGGTGAGGAAGATGGTGAGGTCGCCGGCCCGGCCCAGGACGGAGTCGACGACGCGGGGCGAGTCCAGGGCCTGGTGGCCCAGGGCGACGGCGTCGTCGGGGGCGCCGAACCGGCACACGTGACAGCCCCGGCCAGTCGAGGCCGAGGCTGTCACGTCGGCGGGATTGGATCTGCCGCTCCCCTGATTAGGCGGCCAGCGTCTCACGCGCTAGATCCGACAGCCACCGAGGAGAATCCGGGGCGCGAGTAATATCGCGCACTGTTGCTCGCAACCTGTGCCGACTTCGCCCTGAGGTGACGTTTTCGAGCAACGAAGGCAGCGTCACCAGGGTCGACTCGCATTCACGCCACGCTTGTCCAGACGCATAGGCTGTCAGCAGAGCGACGCTGTAATAGAGGACTACCCGCCTGTTTGAGTCACTCTCAATGGCAAGATCCAGAGCGCGTCGCAATTTCGGGACAGCTGCATTTGGTTCGCCTAGAGATAGCAGGGCTTCACCTTCGTGCCCCGAAAGTTCCCGGTCGTCGACCCACCACGTCCATGAAGGATCGCGAGTCGTGATCGAACTTGCCAGCGAGCTCCTCGCAACTGCAAATTCCTTCAAGGCCTGTTGCCGACGTCCCGTATCTGCAAGCGCACGTGCCTTTCGGATGCGTGCGAGCAGTGCAACGCGGGGAGGAACCCGGGAATCAGTGAGGATTTCCTCCGCGATACGAAGTGTCTCCCCGGGGCGTTGATGCTCGATCCCGTGCATCGCAAGCATATCTAGCGCGAACCAGGCCATTGATTTGTCTCCGGCATGCCGTGCCAGCATATGTGATTCAAGGAACGCTGCGCGAGATTCCTCTTGTTTGCCTGCGTCGAACAGCAGCCAGCCGGAAATTTCAGCGACTTCGGCCACGGTGGCCAGATACTCTGATTGAGCGTTATCGGGAACTAAGAGGATGTCTCACGTGGTGATCTTGGCGAGTTTCTTGTAGCAGGTGAGGGCGGCCGCGAGGCCGAGGAAGGCGAGGAAGTGGGAGCCCTTGCGTTCGTACCGGACGGTGAGGCGGCGGTAGCCGAACAGCCAGGCGATGGACCGCTCGATCTTCCAGCGGTGGCGGCCGAGCCGTTCGCTCGATTCGATGCCCGGGCGTGCGATGCGCGGGACGATGCGGCGCTCGCGGAGCCAGGCGAGGTGTTCGGC